>JACQFH010000036.1 GCA_016200145.1 Planctomycetia bacterium
AGCGCCGTTCGCCAGGTGATCGGGGATGGCATCCCGGTCGTCGTCAGCCTCGATCATCACGCCAACATCACCAAACGGATGGTTCAATACGCCGATGTTCTGATCGGACATGAAACGCAGCCTCACGATCCGGTGGCGACCGGGCGAAAAACGGCCAAGGTGCTGTTTCGCATGCTGCAGGGTGATTGCCATCCGACGATTGGCTGGCAGAAGATTCCGATGATCACTCCGCAGGACCAGTTCCTGACTTCCCAGGGGCCGATGAAAGAGTGGTTCGACCTGGCACGCGAGATGGAACGTCGCCCGGGAGTCATCGACGTGTCTCCGTACCCGATGCAACCCTGGCTGGACGTGGCCGAAGGAGGCTGGGCCGTCGTCGTTCACACCGAGGACGACCAGGAACTGGCGCAGTCGCTTGCCGCCGAGAGCGCCCGAAAGGCCTGGAGCTTGCGCGACCAGTTCTGGATTTCAGACCGGGTGGCTCCGGCCGATGCCGTCCGCAAGGCGGTCAAGTCCGACGGCGGACTGATCATTCTGTCGGATACGGGGGATTCGGTGTATGGCGGCGCCCCCGGCGACAGCACCTGCATCCTGCGACAGCTCCTGGATCAGCAGGTCCCCTGCCTTTCGCTCGTACCCATTGTCGATGTGGAAGCGATCGACCTGGCGACGTCGGCCGGCGTCGGTGCCCGGATTACCGTCGATCTGGGCGGAAAGGTTGACCGCGTCTTCAGCCAGCCGGTCCGTGTCACTGCCCGCGTCGCCGCCCTGTCCAGAGGCGTAACGCTCGAACTGCAGGATCGGGGAGTCTGCGACCTGGGACGAACCGCCTTATTGGAAGTCGGCCAGATCCGCATCGTCGCGCTCGACCAGCGCACCTTCGCAATCAATCATCCCGTCCTGTACACGCACCTGGGTCTGGAGATTGCAGACGCCCGAATCGTCGTCGTGAAAACGGCCAGCAATTTTCAATTCTTCAGCCGCTGGCGGAAAGGTCTGATCCGGGTCGATTCACCCGGCATGACGCAATCCGACTTGACGGCATTTCAATGGAAGCGCGTCTCGCGACCAATTTATCCGCTGGATGACCTCGACGACTGGCAGCCTGGATGAGCTAGACCGACGCGGGGCGCTCACGTTCTGTAAACGTGCGTATACCGCCTTTCCGTGCTTCGCAAATCATTGCCTTACCGGTCTTTAACCTGATTTCTGCGGTTTTCGGCGGGACTGGGTTTGACACCCATTGGCGGGTGGGGTATTTACCCCCCTCTCTCAACGACACCTCTCGCGTCCCCCCAATAGAATCTCAAGGCAGATTCCCGGAGTTTTCCTCCATGAGCCGCATGCATCATGCGCTGCTCCGCGCGGCAACTCTCTGTTTACTGATCCTCGCCTGTGGCGCGCCCGCCCCGGCGTTCGAGGGCCTCGAAGATCCCTTCATGACGGCGCCGGCCCAAACACCGCCGGCCGCGGCGTTCCATCCCGCCGGCGGTCCGCTCGAGAACGACACAGATTTCCCGACTCAGGACATTCCCTTCCAGCAACAGGAAGTCAACAACACGCAGGCTCAGCTCGATTCGCTGCAACAGCAATTCAACGCGCTGCAGGCCAGATTCTCGGCGAAGACGGTGCCATTCATCGAGGTGCACGCCGTCTCGCAGATGGACAGCGGCATCTTCGGGCAGGATGAGCAAAACATCAAAGCGGTAGGACTCCTCAACAACGGGTCCGACTTTCGCCGATCGCGCCTCGCGGCCAACGGCGCCCTCACCGAGAACATGAACTACTTCTTCCAGGTGGATTTTTCATTCCCCGGCCGGCCGACGTTCACCGACGTGTGGATGGAGGTCACCGGGTTGCCCGTGTTCGGCAATATCCGCGCCGGGCAGTGGAAGCAGCCCTTCTCGCTGGAAGTTGTGTCGAGCTTCCGTTACACGACGTTTGCCGAGCGATCGGTGCTGTTCCAGTCGTTCGCGCCGTTCCGGCACATTGCGATCGGGTTTTACGACTGGTCGCAGGACGAACGGATGACCTGGGCGTTTTCGACGTATCGAGCGGGCCAGGACCAGTTCGGCGACGCCTTGAGCTATGGCAACACCGGCAACTACGCGGTGGTCGGCCGCACCACGGGCCTGGCGTGGTACGAATGCGAAGGGACGCAGTACCTGCACCTGGGCGCCGCATACAACTATGTGGCGCCGCAGGCACTGGCGGGAACCGATAAGCGCCAGGCATCGTTTGGCACCATTCCCGAGTATTTTATTGGCCAGAATGTGACCGTCACGAACGGAATTGCCGGAGTTTCGCAACCCACGTCCGCCATCGACGGAACGCCGAAGTTCGTCAATACCAAGAACTTTGACGTCAATCACTACAACCTGATCGGCGGCGAGGCGCTGTGGGTGCAGGGGCCGCTGTCGGTGCAGGCGGAAGGGAATTACCTGGCTGCCACGCGTGCGAATGGCGTGGGCGCGAATTTCGCGGGCATGTACACGACCTTTGGCTATTTTCTGACGGGTGAGCACCGCCCCTATTTGAAGAAGTCGGGAGCCATCGACCGCATCAAGGTGCTGAACAACTTCATCAAGCTGAACCACGACGAAGAGTGGGGACTCGGCGGCTGGGAAGTCGCCACCCGCCTCTCGTACATTGACCTCAACAGCAAAGACATTCAGGGGGGCCGGATGTTCGACGTCACGGCCGGGCTGAACTGGTATCTGAATTCGTACGCCAAGATCCAGTTCAACTACATCCGCTCGAACCTCACGAACGCCGCGTTCGGCGACAGCCACGCCAACATCTACGGGATCCGGGGCCAGTTCGACTTTTAGCGACCAGTCAGTAATCCACCTGCACGCGCGTCACGAACAGGTCGGCCTGGCTGAAGCCTTTGGCCGAGTTGTTCAGGAACGCGTGAATCCAGTTGAACTGGAACTTCGTGTGCGAGTTGATGAACCAGGTGACGCCCAGCGTCGTGTCGGTGAGCGTTCCGTTCCCCGCTTTGCTGGTGGTGTTAAACAGGTTCGCGGCCGAGTTGTAGTAGTGGCCGTCGAGGCTCGAGGGGTTCCGCAATTCGACATACGACAGTCGGCCCGCGACTTCCCAGGCCCCCAGGCCGATCTCGCCCATCTTATCGCGATCGAATGAAATGAAGTCGTGGAAAGGCACGACGTTCTTGAGTGCGGCCAGCTTCTTGTCGTAAGGCCGATGCTCGCCCGTCAGCCGGTACATGAATTCGGCGTAGGCCCCGTGATAGACGACCGGCCCGGCGACGCTGTTGACCTCAGTCAGCATCCATTCCGATTGAAAGCTGAGTGGGCCGTACTGGTAGACCGTTTCGAGACCGACGAGATTAAAACTATTGGCCAGATATCGTCCGGAACTGATGAAGAATGGCGTGCCATTCACTGCGCTGCCGAAATTCTGCATGTTTTGCGGGTCGCCCAGGAAGAACTCGGGAGAATTCCGCGCCTGGTAGAACGGTCGTGGGTTGCCGGAATTGCCAGGCGTGCCGCTGCCAATCGCGTCATTGGCGCCCAACTGGCTGAAATCGTAAGCCCCGCCGATGTGCCACAGATGGCAGTCCCCGTCTTCATGAATCAAAAGATGCGTGAGGCGCGTCGAGAACGAGTACCCGCCCACGTCGCCGAAATCGGTCGCGAACTGCGAATCACCCAGCGGCGCATTGTTGAATCCGCCCGTGCGAAACGCGCTGTACGCCCAGTACGTGCGCTCGTCTTCGGTGTTGTTCGAAGCCATCACCCCCACCCGCCGGAATGGAACGAATGCCAGGAATGGCAGAGACCGTTCCAGGAATGGCATGTTGCGGAATCCGCTCATCGCATCGACGCTGAACGGTTGCAGGAACTGCCCGATGCGCACGGCGCCCAGAAAGGGGATCTTCTCCTGTTCGAGATAATTGTCGAAGAAGCTCGGGCGCCCAGCCGTCGCGAAATCCATTTCGAGTTGATAGAGCGTGAAGGGGGCGACCTTGCCCAGCACGGCGAGTCGTGCGCGTCGAAAGCCAGTACCGTCCTGGGCATCGCCGACCGTCAGTTCGTTGGTTTTGTCCTGGGCATACCAGGCCGAGTCGAGCTGCAGGAATCCGGTGATCTTGTGCGTCGGATACGATTCCTTTTTCTCTTTCTCGTCTTTCGGGTCTTTGAGCTTTCCTTCCAGGGCATTGAACCGCTCGACCAGGTCCGACATCCGCTCGGTGTCGGTGCGGAATTGGTCCTGCGACTGCGCAAGTTTGATGGGCGGAACCGGTTGTTCTTCATTTGGGGCTGCTGATTCGGCGACCGGGGGCGAATCTTCCGAGCGGGCGATGCCGGCCCACACCACGCACACGATGGCCAGGCAAAAAATCGCAGAACGGACCCATTTTTGTTGGGTTCCGGGCAACTTCGGGGTTGTCCGATCGCAATCCGTTGAAACCGCAAGTGCCATCCGAGTTCATTCCGATGTGGTCGCGCAGGGCTTGCCGTACCCCTAATATCGGCACTCTTGTCAAAATTGTTAAATTCGAAAATCTCAATGCATTTTTTCTAAGACTCCCATGTTCTCTATTTTGCAAATCACACCAGCATCCGAATGTGACTATCCCGTTAAATTCTGGTTAACACGCAAGGTCGACGCATCCGATAAATTGCGACAAGGCGCAACATTTTGCCTGAGCGGAAATCTCGTGAGAACTCAGAATTGAATGGATCACCATGTCGCAACCGGCGGGGCGCTCGCGCCTGCGAAATGAATTGGGACAGAACCGGCACCAGGCAAAGACGGTTTGCCGTCTGGCAATGGTCCTGGCGGCCGCCCTGGCGCTTCTCGCGCCGGCCACGTCGATTCGTGCCGACGATCACGCCACGATCGAAGAGCTGAAGGCGCGGCTCGACGCTGTCGAGCGCCAGAATCAGACCTTTCAGGAGTCGCTCAACGAGCGAAAAGCCGCTAAATCGGACAGCCCCTCGAAAAAGGTCGTACCGGCCGGCGGAGAAGAGCCGGCGGCTGAGCAGGACGACGAGCACATCCGCTCGGTTGTTCGCGATTACCTCATCTCGGAAAAGAAGGAGAAGGGAGACGGAGCCGACGACCCGGAGTGGTACGAAGTCGGCAGCGACCTCTCGATGCACGCAAGCTGGAAGAACGGCCTCGAGATCGAGACGAAGAACAAAGATTTTCGCATCAAGGTCCGCGGACGGACCCAGCTCGACTTTGCCTCGTTCAGCGTCCCCGACAACGTCAATGCCGATCCCTCGCTTGTCGTCCCGATTCGCAGCGGCGTCGATTTTCGCCGGGCTCGTATCGGCGTCGAAGGCGTGATGTTCGAGCAGATCGACTACATCTACGAATACGATTTCGTGAACTCCGTGCTGGCGATGCCCTCGGCGGCCGGGCCGGCCAACGTCGTGGGAGTTCCCGCTCCCACCGACCTGTACTGGACATTCATGAAGCTGCCTGTCGTCGGCAACTTCCGGGTCGGGAACCAGAAAGAGCCGATCGGCATGGAGCACCTGACGAGCAGCCGTTACCTGCCGTTCATGGAACGGTCGTTCAACCAGGATGCATTCTACGGCGGTTTCAACAACGGCTTCACGCCGGGGCTGATGTTTTTCAATTCCGTGGTCGATGACCGGATGACCTGGGCGCTGGGTGTCTTCAAGCCCACGACGAATGTGTTTGCCTTCGACCAGAGTGACGGTGATTATGCGGTCACCGGACGCGTCACGGCGCTCCCATGGTACGTCGACGACGGGAATGGCCTGTGGCACGTGGGCGCGTCCGCCCGGCAGGCGGGAATGGACAACGGCGTGTGGCGTTTCCGAACGCGCGGCCCGGAACGATCCGGCTTGAGTCAGAACTGGTCCCTCTATGCCGACAGTGGCAAGATCGTCGGCGTCAATCAGCAGTGGTACAACTTCGAAACGGCTTTGCAGCTTGGTCCGTTCATGGCATCGGCGGAATACCTGTTCGCCTTCGTGCACGACGCCGCGCGGGGCAACGCCGCCACCGTGGGAACGACCATGTACCAGGGCGGATACGTCGAAGCTCTTTACTTCTTAACCGGCGAAAGCCGCGGGTACACCCGCAAGAACGGCTGGTACGAACGAGTCGTCCCCTACGAGAACTCGTTCCTGGTTTCCGACGAAACAGGCAAGACGATCTTCGGAAGAGGCGCCTGGCAGGTGGGCGCGCGGTTCAATTACCTCGATCTCAACGACAAAGGAATCAACGGCGGACGATTGAAAGACGTCACGTTCGGACTCAACTGGTTCCTCAACCCCAACATGAAGGTCCAGTGGAATTACAGCATCACCGACCGCCAGTCGATCAACGTCGCCAACACCGGCCTTATTCAAGGCTTCGGCATGCGCCTGGCGCACGATTTCTGAAAGTCAACCCTGCAGTGGAGCGTATCCCTGTGCTTTCGATTGTGGCCAGTGCGTTTAACCGCGACCCGTCAGGGGAGCGCGTATCGCAGGCCGAACGGCAATGCGTGGATTCGTGCGGCGCAGGATAATTTGCGTCAGCGATCAGCGACGTTCGATACGCGCTTCCCTTCGGGGCGCGGTTAAACGATCTGATTTGGCAATAATAAAGTGCGCTGTACTGCCAATAGAGTGCGTCGTCACACAGTGAGAAGAAGTCTGTCCAAGGAACTTTGACCATGTCTGCTCAATATCGAATCTCGTTGACCGCAATCGCGATCCTCCTCGCAGCCGGCGCCGCCGCGATTCCGGGTCTGGCCGGTGAGCCCGCTCCGTCGGCCGTGCCCTGTCCCGGGGGCGACGAGGGCTACACGATGGTCGAAAAGACCTGCTATCGCGAGGTGGTCGTGCGCAGCCACTGCCGGTTGGTGCCCGAGATCAAGTCGGTGAAGAAGACCGTTTATTCCTACAAGGATGTGGCGTTCTGCCGGCCGAACTGCCCGAATCCGGTCCGACGCTGCGGCGACGCCGAAATCTGCACCGAATGCGAATGCTGCCCGCGCTACAGGCGCGTGCTGGTGAAGCGCGAAGTCGTGGAGAAAAAAGAGGGCTTCAAGTGCGTCGTCGAGGAAGAAAAGGAACGGGTTCCATACACGGTCTACGAGCGTGTCCCCTGCGCCGCCGCCCCGGCGGCTCGGAACACGAACCTCCGCTGACACGTTTTTCCTTCGTGTTGCCGTTACCGATTTCGACTACCAGGGTGGGACAGCGTCTTTTTTCGACGGAGTTTTCGGTTTCAGGCTTGCCCCATTGCGGATAATGGGCCTCTCGGGGCTCCAGAGATCGACGTATCCGCGGATTGTCCGGTCAATGACGGGCGCACGTTCGGCGATCCAGTGTAATGGCCTGTAAAATCCAATGATCTGATGAAGAGTTTGAAATCGAATTGGCCTGCTGTTCGCGAACCAATGCGCCGGCCCAAAGCTGAGCACGTACAGCACCGGCAGCAGCACGACAACAACAATCCAAACTCGTTGTGATTTGCGGCTCAGCCAGTAGAGCGGTCCGCCTCGCTTTGTCGATTGCTCGTCCATGCCCAGATGATACCCGCCGTGGCGCGGAGGCCGGAAGGCAACGCGCGCCGGCCGGCGGGACGCCTGCACCACAAAATCGAACGAGGTCCCGGCAAGCCGCTTGACACCATAGACGGAATGTCTGTATTTTATAGACACGCTGTCTATGAAAGGGTGTTGGCGATGCGCGACATGCCGGCCCGGGTCACTGCTGCCGAGTTGCGACTCCTGAAAGTTCTCTGGGAGCACCCGGAACTTTCGGCCCGCGAGATCACCGGGCATCTGTATTCGCGGACGACGAATTCCGACATCGGAACCGTGCAGACGTTGCTCGCGCGCCTGGAAGCGAAGGGGCTGGTCCGCCGCGATCGAAGTCAGCACGTGCATCGGTTTGTCGCCGTGATCTCGCGCAGCGATTTCGCCGGCCGGCAGCTCGAAGAGATGGTCGACAAACTCGCCGACGGGTCGGTCTTGCCGCTTCTGGCACACCTGGTGCAGTCGGCCGAGCTTTCCGACGCCGATAAGGCCGAGCTGCGCAAACTCTTGAACGATGACGTTCCCTCGAAACGCAAGGGTGCGAAATGAACCTGTTCCTGCAATCTCTGTTGTCGCACGTCGTGATTGCCGCCCTCCTGGCCGGTCTGGTCTATGGTGTCACGCGAATCTGGCGGAACCCGCAACTGTCGCACGCGTTGTGGGTACTCGTCTTGCTCAAGCTGATTACGCCCCCTTTGGTGACATTGCCGATCCCCGGTCTGGTCAGCGAAGCCGATGCTCCAGGCGCCCCGATCGCGCAGACGGCGCTTCCGTTGGATTCGCCGGTCGTCGGCGGCGCACGTGCGGAGCATTCGTCGCAGGCGGTCGAATCTCGGCACAACGCGCACAACGCGGCCTTTGACTTGTCGGGCAGCTTCGTCGGCCCGGCGCAAGAAGCTGTTTCGGGCGGGTCCCCGTTGGACTGGCGTCGAACCCTGCTGGCGATCTGGGCCGCAGGATCATTGGTACTGATCGTTGTGGGACTTCGCCGCGTTCGGCAGTTTTCGCTTCTGATTTCCGAGACCTCGCCGGCGGACGCCGACGTTCAACGTGATGCCGCCGATCTGGCGCAGAAGCTGGGTTTGCGATGCTCTCCGCAGGTGCGGATCGTGCAGGGGGCCATTCCGCCGGTCGTCTGGTCGCTGGGAATCCGTCCGGTCATTCTGCTGCCCGCGACGCTGCTACCGCAGCTTGGCCGGGCGGAACAGTTGACGATTCTCGCGCACGAATTGGCGCACATCCGGCGGGGAGATCACTGGGTTCGATGGCTCGAAGCACTGGTCTTCGTCCTCTACTGGTGGAATCCCTGCGTCTGGCTTGTACGGCGCGAGCTGAATGTGGTGGAAGAACAATGCTGCGACTTGTGGGTCGTGTGGCTGGTTCCCGAATGCCGCCGGGCCTATGCCGGCGCCATCGTGCAGACGGTTGAGTACCTCTCGAACGCGCGGGCTGCGATGCCGCTGGTTGCCAGCGGCCTGGGCCGGAGCTTCCCGCTGAAGACGCGAATCACCGCGATCCTCGCCGAGTCGCGAACGCATCGCCTGCCGTCGCCGCTGCGGTTGGGCCTGGCAGTCGTCGCGGTGACGGGACTTTCGCTGTCGGCGGTTCCCGGCCATTCGCTCGCGCGCCGCGCAGCGGCTGAATCGGTTGAGCGCCCCGCAGCGGCGGCTCAAACGTTGGATAACGGCTCACAGCAGGAGGATGACGCCTCGTCCGCAGAAATCACCAAAGTCGCGGCGATTCAAACCGACGGCGAAAAACCCGGCGAACGGACGACCGGCGACAAGGGCGAGAAAGACAAAGCCGGCGCCCCGAAGCCGGCGCTGCGGGGCCGCCTGATCGCCCGTGGGTTCTGGTTTCGATCCGACATGCTCGACGGAAAGCTGGCCATCGCCTCGATCGATCCGGAGACCGGCGCCTGGAAACGCCTCGTCGATCATGCGGACAACTTTTCCGTAAGTCCTGACGGCCAGACCATCGCCTACGCCGTCGACGGCGCGCTCTGGAACGGCGATGCAGCGACCAACGCCAATCCGGGAAAGATCTTTAATGAAGCGGGACATGCCGTCTTTTCTCCGGACAGTCGCTCGATGCTCGTCACGACGTGGAAAAAGAAAGCCGGCGCGCCCGACGACTCCAATGAATACGAAACGACTGTCTGGCGGATGGGGATCGACGGCACGGCGGCGGTCCCGATTGCCGACTTGGCCGGCTGGGGCTCCATTTACGACTGGTCGTCCGACGGGCGCTGGCTGCTCGCCGAGAAGGGCCGCGCGATTCACCTGCTCCGCCCCGACGGAAAGGAATCGCGGCAAATTGCCAAGAGGGGTGAGCATCCGAAATTCTCACCCGACGGTCAGCGTGTTGCCTATGTAAAGTCCTGGGAGGGACAGATCCGCGTCATCGAGGCCGACGGCTCGAACGATCGCCTTGTTTTCCAGGCGCCTCAGATGATCATGATGCACCAGGCGCGCTGGAGTGAAAACGGCAAACATCTGGCAGCCGTGCTGATGGACCTCACGTACGGCAACGACGGCACGACTCCGATCTTGTCCGCCGATCCCAAAGTGAGCCATCCGCGGGTGGGCATCGTCGACGTCGCAACGGGAGAACAGCGTACGCTCACGCTGCCGCGGCAAGAAGACTGGGATTTCTATCCCACGGGCGAGCTGGAGTGGCTACCCGCGCCGAAATAGACATTGCAGAGCTATCTTTGGAAGCCCGGCGCGTGAGCAAGCGACCTCGTTTGCCGTGATCGGGCGGGCGCAAAAATACACCGCGGGCTTCTACTGAAAGCAGTTGGGCCGAACTGCCGTCAGAGAGAGCCCGCGGATGTACTCACTGGATTCGATTTTTCGACGAAGGGGACCGGTGCAGGTTTCCACAGCAGGTATTCTCGTTCAGGTTGCGCCTGCCCGTCCCCTTATTAAATCCTCCGGCAGCAGAAACCGCTCGATGGCCAAGCTATTGGCACGTGACGTGCCGCTCTGCATGTCTTTGGCGGGATTCCTGAAAAATGGCCCACGAGTCAGCAGGCTGGCGACATCGGGTGAAATCGTCGCAAAACAATAAAACAAAACAGGTTCAGGCGATTGTTGTGCCGCAGTATTCGATCGTTTTTTTTTCCGTTCTGATTTTGCGGGGGTGCTTCAAGAGTCTTGAGTAGCATAAACAGACTATGATTTTGGCAAGATTGTGGCCATGTTATTGGCAATATTGTGGCCAATCCCTTGTTATTCGTTTCAGACTTGATAATGCTTGAATGCGTCAAAACGTGCGTGAACAGGCTCACGCGGAATCACAGGTCGAAGAAGCCCGGTTGAACGAGCCGGGTTTCCGCCGTAAATGGGAACGCATGGTGGATCGCTATCTGCTGAAGATTGCCGCGCCAATGGCCATTGTGAGCCTGTTGCTCCTGGGGCTGGGGGCGGCAGCCGCATGGACGATCCACACGCAACAGGTTGGAACATCCGACGTTGTCGGGCGCGAAGTCGAAGGGTTGCTGGCCACCCACGACTACTACAGCCGGATGCGCGACGCCCGCCATAGGATCAAGGAATATGCGGGAACGGGCGATCATCAGGCCGCTGAGGCCATTCCCGAATTGCGCCAGAAGTCCCGCGAGCATCTGGAGCGCGCAGAATCGCTGGCAGGCACCGACGAGCAAAAGGCGCTGATCGCGACGATCAATCATGCCTATTATCTGTTCTGGGGCAAATTCGACCAGATCAACAGTCCGGAATTCCAGGGAGATCGGCAGGCAGCGCTGAACACCCTCACCACGCGCGAATCGACCGCCGGGGTCGTTGAGGCGACCGAGAAATACATTGAACTGAGCCGCGATGTTGCCATTCGCACGACCGAAGCCAGTCGTGAGAGCTCTGCCCTGATGCGGAAGGGCTTCCTGCTGCTGAGCATCTGTGGCGGCATCGGAGGACTTCTGGCGGGCCTCGCCCTGGCCCGTGCCTTGCGCCGGTCGATCGTGCAGTTGGAAGTTTCGGTGCGCAGCGCCGAAGGGAAACTGGTCCCGATCGCCGGCCACGTGCGGATCACGCGCACCGGGGGCCTCAAAGAGCTGGAATCGGGGCTGGCCCGGATCGAATCGCAGATCACCGACCTGGTCGAGCGCGTGCAGCGCAGCGAAACCGACCTGCTCCGCAGCGAACAGCTCGCCGCGGTGGGCCAGCTCGCCGCCGGCATCGCGCATGAATTTCGCAACCCCCTGATGCCCATGAAAATCCTCGTGCAGGCGGCGCTGGAACGCAACGACGGGCGGGGGCTGTGCGGACGGCAATTGGAGGTCGTCGAAGAAGAAATCGAACGGCTCGAGCGGTCGATCCAGGTGTTTCTGGAATTCGCCCGCCCGGTTTCGCCCGAGATGTCGGAATTCGACATCGTGGCCGTTGTCGGACAGGCACTGGAACTGGTTGAGGGGCGGGCGCATAAGCAGGCCGTGAGCCTGCGGCGCCGGTTGCCTGAGGAACCCGTGACGATGGTCGCCGACGTGGGCCAGATCCGGCAGGTGCTGCTGAACCTGTTGCTGAATGCGCTCGACGCCATGCCCGAAGGGGGTGAGGCGGCCGTTTCGATCCGCCGCCTGTCGCGCGAGGATGTTCCCCGGGCGGCGCGAAGCATTGCCTGGTGCGAAATCCGCATCGCCGACTCGGGGACTGGTCTTGCCGACGACGTGCTGGCGCGGGTCTTCCAGCCGTTCGTCACCACCAAGGAGACCGGCACCGGTTTGGGATTGTCGATCTGCCGGCGGATCGTCATCGCGCATGGCGGAGAAATTTCGGCCCGCAACCTGCAGCACGGCGGGGCCGAATTCTGCATCCGGCTGCCTTGCCTGCCGGCGGCCGCGGTTCCCGCACACATCGGGCAATTGCTCAAGACGGTGTAGACGGGACTCGCACTTATGGCCAAACTGCTGGTCGTCGACGACGAACCGAACATCGTCTTTTCGATCGAAGCCTGCCTCAGCTCGCCGGAACTCGACGTGATTTCGGCCTGTACGGGCCGCGCGGGGATCGACCTCGTGCGCGACCAGCGCCCCGACGCGGTGATTCTGGACGTGCGCTTGCCCGATATGTCGGGCTTGGATGTTTACGACCGCATCCGTTCACTCGACCCGCGCTTGCCGGTCATCATGCTCACGGCGTTCGCGCGGCCCGAAACGGCGATCGAGGCCATGCAGCGCGGTGCGTTCGAATACCTGCTCAAGCCGGTCGACTTCGCCCGCATGCGCGAAGTCGTCCGCAAGGCGCTCGCGGTCAGCCGGTTCAGCCGCGTGCCGGCGGTGCTCGCCGACGCGCCAGCCCCAGACCGCCTGGCCGACCGCATCGTCGGGCAATCGACCTCCATGCAGGAGGTCTACAAGACGATCGGGCGCGTCGCCGCCCAGGACGCAACCGTCCTGATTCTGGGCGAGAGCGGCACGGGCAAAGAGCTGGTGGCGCGGGCCCTGTATCACTACAGCAAGCGCAACGCCCAGCCGTTTCTGGCGATCAACTGCGCCGCGCTGCCGGAATCTCTGCTCGAAAGCGAGCTCTTCGGACACGAGCGCGGCGCGTTCACCGGGGCCGATCAGCGCCGCATCGGCAAGTTCGAGCAGGTCAACGGGGGCACGATCTTTCTCGATGAGATCGGCGACATGACGCCGGCCACCCAGGCCAAGGCCCTGCGGCTCTTGCAGCAGCAGCAGTTCGAGCGCATCGGCGGCAATGTCACGATCACCACCGACGTGCGGATCATCGCGGCCACCAACAAAGACCTGCTCACGCTTGTCGACCAGGGCAAGTTCCGGGCCGACCTGTATTACCGGCTGTGCGGGTTCACCGTGCACCTCCCTTCGCTTCGGGACCGCCGCGAAGACATCGAGCTGCTCACCGACCATTTCATCGACCTGTACAATCACGAGCTGGAGCGCAATGTGCGGTCGGTCACGACGCCGGTGCGGCAGGCCCTCGAACAGTATTCGTGGCCGGGCAACATCCGCGAGCTGCAGAGCGCGATTCAGTTCGCCATGCTGCACGCGACCGCCGACGTGCTAACCATCGACTGCCTGCCGAAGTCGTGTCTGGTCGATACGGCCGGGGCGGCCGGCGCCGGCTCAACAGACGATGACGTCTCGCAGCTCGTCGCACAATTGCTGGCTGACGGCCGGGGAGACATCTACCATCGCGTGCTGGCCACCGTCGATCGCGTCGTGCTGGGGGACGTGCTGCGGTACGTGGACAATCACCAGCAGCAGGCGGCGGAGCTGCTGGGCATTTCGCGCATGACCCTGCGGTCGAAACTGCGCGCCCTGGGCCTGGCCCCCGAACGCACCCCTGTTGAGCGGCCCCCGGTCGGCTAAGTTTCCGTCTCGTCGGCGAGCTCCAATGTAGTCATTCTCGCTCCGCCGAGATGAGGTCTGTGCACTCCCGGCAATCTCCGCGTTCGAGCGACGCGGCGTGCGGCGCGCAATTCTGGTCTCGACACCCCGGGTCCATCTGTTGCCCCGGCCCACATCGCGTTGTGTCGATCGGTGGCTTGCGGTGCGAGGGACGTCAGTACCTCGTCTCGGCGGAGCGAGACGATTACTCGCTCTCTTCTGCGAGCTCTCGGCGGGCGGGCTTCGGTCTCTTCGGTTCGCCTTTTGTCGTCGCGCACATCCGGCCGAAAACGTAAACAAAGGCTCCGCAAACAACGAGAGTGCCGACCTCCAGCGCAATCATCTGCCCACGCGGTGCTTCCTGCACCACGCCGTTATTGTTGAGATTGATGACGACCGTCCAGATCAATGCCACGGTGAATACAAGCGGAACCGGAGCGAGCAGCACCAGTCCCAGAAGCCGCGCGGCAATCCCTTCCACGACGATGGTTCTGCTGAGCGACAGATGGCCCTTGAAAATCGCGATCAGTCCCATGATGAACATTGCGATTTCGACGCCGATGATCATTGATCGCTCCCGACCGATTGCGGAATAAGATGCTTTGAGATTGCCGAAATGTCTGCGATCGCAGGCAAAAGCCAGTATACCGGGAATCTGATCTCAAGTCGTCTCGTGACCGGGCTTTGCCCGGTCACGCACTGCCCCAGAGGCTCCGCCTCGCGTCTCCCGGCCGGCGCAAATGTGCCTCCCGATTTGAACCCTGTCCCTCCGGCACCAGTTTCGACCACTGGTCAAGCCGCAATCCAAGTCGCGCCCCGATGCGGCAGGATGCCGCCCAACGTAGACGCGGCATCCTGCCGCGTTCGCAATGTGCCTCCCGATTCGAACCCAGTCCCTCCGGCACCAGTTTCGACCACTGGTCAAGCTGCAATCCAAGTCGCGCCCCGATGCGGCAGGATGCCGCATCTACATTGCCGGCAACCAAACCAGCGCGACTTGCGTCACGTTGATGTCGGCCTTCTTCGGCTTGACGACCACTTCGTCCAGCGTCAGCTTGTCGGGGCTGAGCGATTCCTGAACTCCGTCAATCTTGGATTTCAGCTCAGCTTCGAGATCGTTCTTTCTCTGTTGCAATCGTTCGACACTTTCTTCCGCGGCCGCGGCCGCTTGTTTCTTTTCGCCCACGCGTCCGGCGGCTCGTACGGTCGTTGCCATTCGACTCATGTTTCCTGCGCTAAGCCACTTGCGACCCATGAACGCGCCAGCAATCGACGTCATTCCCGTGAGAACGGTCTGGACCATTTGCTGGCTCGCTTGCGAATTTCCCGTCACAGCTTTCTGCTTCGCAGATCGAATCTGATCGTCAATTCTAGTGATTTTCGAAGCAAATTCGGCCCGCAGCTTCTCGACGTTCTGATCGCGCTGTTCGCGGGCCGTCTGCGACAGCCGGACACGAAATTCGGATTCCGCTTCGCCTGCCTTCGAGGTCTGCCCGAGCGAAGCTGATTTCCAGATCGTCAGAGCTTCGCTGCGATACAAGCGGTCTTTGAGCGCAGTCGCCAGTGCGGCGAAGCGCTTGGGACGCGTCAGCTCGGCCGGCAGCGGGGCAAATTCGCATGCCCCGGCGGCCGGAGCCTTTTCGAGCTCGGGTTCTTCGTCCTGTTCTGCGTCTGCGTCGTCCCAGATTGTCGCGGGCAGGGCATTCTGTAATGGGTACGTGAGCGTCAGCGACCGCCACACGTCGATGCCCGATTTCGCCTGGACGAAATGGACGCGCGCCAGCCCCACCAGCGCCGGGCGATACAGCAGCGGCCGCCCGGCCTGCGGCGCCGTGCGCGACGGCACGAAGAACTCCGGAATCTCGGGAGGCAACACGGGACGCGACGTCGCGCCAACCGGCGCCGGCCGGTCCGCAGCCGTCATGGCCGGAGTGGCGGCCACTCCCGGAGCCATTGCGCCCGGCGTTGCCGTTCCCTTCTGCGCCTGCACCAGCATCTGAATCTGTTCGCGCGACAGGGGACCGCGCAGGAACGACAGCGCCCAGCGCGTCTGAAACACGATCGGCTGGTCTTCGTGCACGTTGTTCAGCAGAAACACCCGGTTCCCCAGCCCCGACAGCACTCGGTCGAGCTTCTGGCGGTCGAACGTCGCCCCCGCGGCGCTCGACGCGCCTTCCAGGCCGTCGAGCACGCGCGCCTTGTCGCGCTCGGTCTGCAAGCGGCCGATGAACCAAGTCCCGGCGTTCGACAGGCCCTTGTAATCCAGGTCGACCGGGTTCTGGGTCGCCAGCACCACTCCCAGGCCGAAGGCGCGGGCCTGCTTGAGCAGCGTCAGCATCGGCGTCTTGGCCGGGGGATTGGCCGTCGGCGGAAAGTAGCCGAAGACCTCGTCCATGTAGAGCAGCGCCCGCAGGCTCGACGTTCCCGACTGCGTGCGCATCCACGAGATCACTTCGTTCAGTAGAATCGTGACGAAGAACATGCGCTCGGAATCCGACAGGTGGGCGATCGAAATGATCGACAGGCGCGGCTTGCCCGCTTCGGTGTACAACAGCCGCTGCACATCGAGCGGTTCCCCCTGTTTCCAGGCGGCAAAGCCGGGCGAGGCCAGCAGGTTGTTGAGGCCCATCGACAGGCCGAAGCGGTCCTTCGCCGGAAAGATGTTTTCGATGTCCATCACGCCGATCTTATCGAACGGTGGCGACTGGATCGCATGGATCAGGTCCGACAGCTCGAGATCGCGGCCGTCGCGCCAGGCATGTTCAATGAGGCTCGCCAGCAGAATGTGCTCGCGGCTGCGCAACGGATCGGATTCGATCCCGAGCAGGGCCAGGAGGCCCGACGTGGCCGCCGCGATCCGCTCGCGCAGCGCGTCGCCGTTTTCCAGAATGGCGCTCGGCGGCGCGGCGAACGAGCGCAGCACGGTCAGGCCCCGTCCCGCGCTGCCTCCCGGCGTATAGATCGTCGCTTCGGCAGCATCGCGAAACCGGGCGATGCGCTGGCCATCCTGGCCCCAGGCGGCGAGGCCTTCTTTCCAGTTGCGGGCGGTTTCGTCGGCGAGCTGTTCGCGCGTCAGGCCGCGCCGCTGCGCTTCGGCCGGGTCGACCCACGGGAGAAAATCGGCGGGCTTCAAATCCGGAAACGTGAGCAGCAGGTTTCCCAGGTCCCCTTTCGGATCGATGACGATCGCCGGAATGCCGTCGATGG
>JACQFH010000461.1 GCA_016200145.1 Planctomycetia bacterium
CACGCTCGTCCTCATGCCACAGCCTGTCAGCGGAGGTTGCTCGGACGGGTGCCGATATCGAGGAAGCGGATGACGGCCACCATATCGGCGTTGAAGACGAAGCCGCGCGTCATTTCGCCGGCGCGAATCCCTTCCTGCCGGGCCATCGCCTGCATGTACGCGGGAAGCACGCTCGAGATGTTGAACAGCATGCGGCTGAATTCGTCGGGGAGAGAGCTCTCGCCGTCGGGATACTCGACAGGCGCCCCGCCCTTCGACGAAATGTGAACATTGAACAGCAGCACGTTGCCGTCGTTGGTCGTCAACGATTTGACCATTCCCGCTGCCGGAGTGGGATCGCCGTCGGTCGCTTCACCGTCGGTGATGTTGATCACGATGGGCGGAAAGCTGGCCGTGTGCTGGCTGATCCATGCCTGCAGAATGGTATGAGCCCGGGCGAATGCCTGGCACATGGGCGTACCGCCGTTGGCGACCGGCTCGAACCAGATCGGAAACTTGGTCTTCTGGTCGACCAGTCCCCCGGCGCCGTCTTCGACCTTACGGATCTTCTCATCGACGCGGGCAGGCGAGTTGGCGATCTCGCTGATCGGCGCCAGCTCACGGCCGGCGAGGGCCCCCGAAAACGCCGGCTCGACCCGGTTGGCAGACGTATCGCCTCCGTAACCCAGCACCCCCACGTGATAATAATCACGAACCCCTTCGGACTTGGCGCACTTGATGACCAGGTTCTGCAGCAGGCGATTGATGGCGTCGGACACGCCCTGCGCCTTGGTGCGGCCGCTTGCCGGGGCCGGGCCGTCGCCCCCCCGCGCGGGCAAGTCGGTCGGGGCGCTTGCCGCGTCGATCGAATCCTGCATCGATCCCGACTGGTCGATCAGGAACAGAAAGCACGACGGATTCGACCGGCTGATTTCGGCACTGTAGGCCATCTCTGAGTCTCCAACAGGATACGATTACTTCTGCGATTCAAAAGCGGCCTTGCGCTCGACGGCGCCGGTTTGCATCTGCGCCGCGACGTCCAAGCCGGCGAGCTGATTCCAGAGCTTGAGCAGTTCCGAATACACCGGCCCGATTCGCCCGTCGCCGATCGCCTTCTGGTTGATTCGCGTCACCGGCAGGATGCAATAGGGGGTTGACGACGTGAACGCCTCGTCGGCGTTGATCACGTCATACGTCTGGTAATCGTGCTGCTCGTAGCGGATGTCGAGCTTTTCGGCCAGTTCTTTCACGACCTGCTGGCTGATGCCCTGCAGGGTGTTGCGGCCCGTCGCCGTGACGATACTCCCCGAACGGACGATGAAGAAATTCGCCGTGCTGGTTTCGGTGACGTTGTCCTGGCGGTCGAGCAGCAGCGCAATGGCTTTGGGATCGACCAGCCGCGCCTGCTCGTCAGCCAGATACCAGTGCATGCGGCTGCGGGCCTTGATCTTGGGATCGAGGCATTCCGGGGGCAGGTGCCGGATGCTGGGCGTGACGACGTGCTGCCCCGCAGTGTACTTATCGGCCCACAGTTCGAACGGCAACGGGAATGTATGAACGCAGACGGTCGGCTTCCTGTAAGTGGCCAGGCCTTCGTAGCCGGAATAAATCAGGCTGGTTCCGGCGGTGATGAACATCGACACCCCCAAGTCGTGGTGCGGGGGGATCAGACGACCGTTGTGTTCGAGCAGCTCGAGCACGAGATCGATCAGCGCGTCGCGAGTGAGGTCGATTTCGAAACCAACGTGCTTGAGCGAACGGAACAGGCGCTCGACGTGATCGCGCAAACGAAAGCACTCGTGCCGAAACGTGCGGGCCATTTCGGTGATTGAGGCCCCTGTCACAACGCCCATGTCCCAGACGGGCAGCAGGGTCTGCGCCACGGGCGAGATCCGCCCATTCAAGTAGGCCAATGGCTCAGGCATCTTGACACTGCTGTCGATTCGTGAAGAATACGTGTAGATTTCGAAACGCGAAGGACGAATGCGCGTGCTGAAAGAGCGGGGCCGCTTCGCAGCCGGCATTCCACGACACTGCATGCAGCATTATACCAGCGGAGTCGGCCATTTCATCCGGCAATGTTCAGGAACACGCATCATGCTCGCTCGCGCGCTGGCTTTCGGATCAGTGTTGCTTGGTTTCTTCGTCATCGCGACCGCGCCTGCCTGCGCTCAAACCGACGACCAGATTATTGCGGCCCGGACGAAAGGGATCAAATTTCTGAAGGCCCAGCAGAAGACCGACGGAAGCTGGTCGTTCGGCGGGCACGACGTTGGCATCACGGCGCTGTGTACGATCGCCCTGATCGAAAACGGCGTTCCCTTGACTGATCCGGTGCTTCAAAAGGGATACGAATATGTCAAGAAGAACGCGAACAACCTCAAAAATACGTACGATCTGTCGCTCGTCGTCGTACTTCTTTCGCGTTTCGGCGACCGCCGCGACAAGCCGCAGATCAGGTCTTATGCCGCGCGGCTGATCGCGGGCCAGATGAGCAGCGGCGGATGGCATTACAATTGGCCCGGCGCCGAGCTCGATGTCGAAAAGGTCTTGCGCGACGTCTCGCAGGGGCCCAAGCCGAAGGAAGGCTACGGCGATAACAGTTGTACGCAATTCGCCGTGCTGGGCCTGTGGGTCGCTTCGCGATCGGGCGTCAATGTCGACAAGACGCTGGCCAAGGTCGCGCAGCGATTCGCGAAGACCCAGGCGGACGATGGCGGCTGGGCGTATATCGCCGAAGTCGAAGGGAAAAAAGCCGGCTCAGGCGAAGCGATGACCGGTGCCGGCCTGTTTTGTCTGGCCGTGGCACAGGCCAATCAGATTCGCGAAGCCCAGAAGAGCGTGAAAAAGCCCGAAGGTGAGGCCGCCACGGGGAAATCTCTGCTCGAAAATCCGATCTTTGCCAAAGGCTTCAAGAGGACCGGTGACTTCGTCAAAGGGCTGGGCCCCGGCTCGGGCCGTTATTTCCTGTGGTCGGTCGAGCGGGTCGGGGTGCTCTTGGGCCTCGAACAGATCGGCGACACCGACTGGTTCAAAAAAGGAGCCGATGGACTTCTAAAAACCCAGCGAGAAGACGGCGGCTGGCCGACGGCCTGGGCCGACACAGACAAAGAAGGCCTCTCGGATACCTGTTTCGCACTGCTGTTCCTGCGCAAGGCCAACCTGGGGAGTGACATTTCGCGGCTGCTGGAAGGTGAACAGGACCAGAAATTCGAGATTATCGGCCGCAAGCCGGCCTCGCGGTTTGACACGCTCGACGAGGCAGTTGCCGCGACGAAATCGGGCGAGACGATTCGCGTTGACGGCAACGGGCCCTGGAAGCTGGGGCATCTCGAACTGAAGAACGACATCACGATTCAGGCCGGGTTCGGGTACGCGCCGGTCTTCAAGTTTGAAATCGGGAAGAACCGCCTGGGCATCAAGCTCAAGCCCGAGACCGATCCCAATGCCCGCGACATGATCAGCGTCGGTGGCGGCATCGTGACGCTCGAAGGAATCAAGCTGCAGATCGATCCGCCGAAGGACTTCAAAAAACCGCTGCCCTGGCGGGCCATCACAGTGAAGTCGGGAGCAGTCCGGCTCCTTAACTGTACGGTTTCCGAAACGACGAAGCAGGGAACGACGGGCGTCGTCATGGAAGGCCCGGGCAAGCTCGTCATGCGCAATTGCCTGCTGGTGGGTGGCAAAGCCGGAATCGAATTCGTGGGCAGCGGCAAACAAGAGCTGGTCTTCGACAACTCCATCATGTTCAGCAACGGGGGCATCGTCGTTTCGAACGACGAGAAAACGAAGAAGCCGGCCGAGGTGGCCCTCGATATCGCGAATTCCGCGTTCCAGGTCAAAGAGGTGCTGTTGACCCCAAAGCTTAAAGGAAAGATCGATGTGACCAGCCGCCTGAGCGTCTATCAGGCCGACTGGCTCGGATCGAATTTCCTGGCATCGCTTTCGGACAAAAAAGACCGCTCGTGGGCCGGCTCAATTAATCTTTACGACGTCAAACAATGGATCGGCGCCAACGGGAAGGCGACACCCGACGTCAACGATGGCAAGGAATGGATCAAGTACTGGGGCAACTCCGAAACCGAATCGTACAAGGCGACCGCTGCGTTCGTCGCCGCCGGGTTGAGGCAAGTCGGCAGCTTCTCGCATGAATCCAGCCCGCAGGACTGGCAGATGGACCTGCCCGCCTCGGCCGAGCCGGTGTTCCAGCGCAATCGCGTCGGCATCAATTCGTACCTGGCGGGCCCCGGCCAGCCCTTCGATCAGTATCGCGAAACGATCGCTTATTCCGATTGGGTCCGCCATCAGGGCGAGTTGACCGCGGCGAAGTAAGGCTTGAGACTTGAGACCTGAGGGTTTTCGCCGAAGTCGCCCGACTTCGGGAGCATCGCCTTCTCGTGGGGCGGTCCGCCCGAACTCTGACAAGTTCGGCCACGAGAATGAGTGAGGCGCGTAACTTGCTATTGTGTACCTCAAGCCTCAAGCCTGCCGCGAACGCGGCGCGAGCCAGGTCCGCCAGGCCGCCAACTGCACCGCGATCAGGACTGCAATCACCGACGCCGCCAGTTGATATGGAAATCGGTGGCCGAACAACGAACCGAAAAGTCCCCCAGCAACCATGCCGAACGACATACCTGCGGCCAGCGTGGCTTCATGGATCCCCGCCGCCAGGGCCCGGGTTTCGTGGGAGCTTCCGGCAGTGCTGTAGTACAGGCCCGAGAAGTAGTTGAACCCCACAAGCTGGCCCAGCAGCGCCAGGCCGACGAGCAGCATTTCTGTCGACTGGGCCAGCGCAATGACGGACATGCCCACCGCGCCCAGAGCCTGCGACGCCAGCGACACGTTCAGCCGGTAATGCCAGAAACTCGAGACGTGCATCAGCAGGTACATCGCGATGATGATGGCTCGCCAGACGGCAAGCAGCCGGCCATGCGCGTCGGAGCTGATGCCCAGATTGACAATGACGTCGGGCAACAGGTGAAAGACCATGCTGGCCCCGAACACGCCTCCTAGATTGGCGATCCAGCTTAGCCGTTGATAGCGCGATGCCAGGGCCGTCGCCTCGCGCGGCGGCTCCATCATCTCCGGCAGGACGGCAGGAAGTTGTCGCACCCAGATTGCGGCGACGATTGAGAAGGCCAAGTTGGCCAGCGCCACAACGAATGCCGTACCTAGTGTCGCGCGGGCGCCGTGCCGATACAACGTACCACCGGCGAGTTGGCCGCACATCATTCCCGCGTTCCACGCCACGCAGAACAGGATCAGCCGGCGGCTGACTGCGTTCTGATTTGAATGCACGTCGTCTCCCTGGTTCAGCCAGCCGATAAGAGGTGGATACAGGAAGCCCAGGCCAACGCCCAGCAGACAATATCCTGGAAGGAACCAGACGCTGTCCGGGTCGACCCGCCAGCAGGCGCCTACGCTGGCCACGATCGCTACGGCGCCGGCCAGGAACACGGCGGGCGCACTTCTCCGCGACGCCAGCCATCCTCCGGCGAGACTCCCCATGCCCGCTGCCAGCGAATACGCCGCTCCTACCAGGCCCAGGTACCACGGCTCAGCATGGCGCTCGGCCAGGCTTCGCGATGCCGCAAACACGACGACAAACGCCGCAAAGTCGGTCAGCCCGCAGATGACATACAGCAGCACGCGCAAGCACGACCGTGCACGTCTGGTGGAAGCTGTCGACGAAGTTTCGTGTTCGATGGACAGCATGAGGGGCAGTGCCGCCCGATCACGACCAGCCTGGTCGACCGCGTCAGGCAATTTATTTGGCATCGCGAGATGATGACCGATTCGCGTCCAACGGTCTACTCGACGGGCCACGAACTGAGCTCGCCACTGCGCCAGAGGGACGCGCGCGAGGTGCCTTCGACGATTTCGATCGTCGCATCGATCGGCACCTGTTCAAACCTCGACGTGCCGCCGCCGGGCCAATGGATGCTCAACTCGACGATCGACTCGGCCTGGCCGCCCAGTCCGAAGTGCAGCTTCCGTTCATTCGAGGCCTGGTATCCGTCACCGGCGATCATTTGCTGCCAGTGCACCGTGTCCCCCTGCCGCACTTCCACTTCCGCGCCGATCGCATCCCGCGCCAAGACCCGCGCGTGCAGGCGCACGTCGAGCCAATGGCCGACATTCTCGGTCTGGTTCGTCGCGACGACAACTGGCGATTCGATATTCGACAGGATAAAGTCCGTCCTCCCGTCACGGTTCCAATCGAGCGTTGCGATCGATCGGCCGAGCAACCGGCGCTCGAACAGTTCTCCCAGATCGTCGGGATTCATTTGCACGAATCGTCCCAGACCGGCATTGCGGAAGAACTGCGTCGGCATGTGATAGGCGACCCCCGGTTCTTTGAAATCGGCGACGTGGCCGTTGGTCACGACCAGGTCGAGCTCGCCGTCGTTGTCGGCATCGAGAAACTGGGTTCCCCAGCCCACGTAGGGGATTCCGGCCGCCATCAGGCCGCTCCCCACGATCGCGTCTTCGAAAATCCCCTGCTCGCGCTGCAGGAAGAGCGTGTTGGCTTCCCCCTCGAAGTTGGTGACGTACAGATCGGTGAGCCGATCGTGGTTCAAATCTCCCGAGGCCACACCCATGCTGGCGGTCGTCTGGCCGTTGCGGTTGACCGCCAGCCCGCACAGCAGGGCTTCATCGCGAAACCGACCGTCGCGTTCGGCGGGACGCAGGAAAAAATTCGGGACCTGATCGTTGGCGATGAACAGGCTCGGTCGCGGCTCGCCGTTCATGAACAGCGCCACGATCCCCAGCCCTTTGCCGATTCCCTGTCCGATCCCGCTGGTCGAGAGATTGTCGTCGCTGTGCGGCGTGGCGTCGGGGACGGTGAAGAACGTTCCGTCGCCGCGTGACAACTGCACCCGGTCGGGGGCTCCGCGGTAATCGCGCACCGAGCAGCGGATTGCCTCGCACTCAATACTGAAAATGTTCTCTCCTTCGAGATAATTGACGTCGTACAGGTCGGGGTTGCCGTCGGCATTCAGGTCGAGAATCAGGCAACTGGTCGTCCAGGCCGCACCGCTGATTCCCGCTTCGCGGGTGACGTCGGTCAGCGTGCCGTCGCCGTTGTTCGCCAATAACCGATTTCCTCCGATGTTCGCGATGTACAGATCTGCGAACCCGTCGTTGTTAAAGTCGCCGCAGGAGATCCCCTGGCCATAGCCCTCGTCAATATGAAGTCCCGCGCATTCAGTCACGTCTTCGAAGCGCGTTCCATCGTTCCGGTACAGCCGATCGCGAAATGTCCCCGAGGAGGCAGGATGCTCTTTTCCCTTCGGCCACTCGACTCCCTGCGTCAGGTAGAAATCAGGCCACCCGTCGTGATCGAAGTCGAAGACGCCCACCCCGCCGCCAGTCGACTCGAAGATCCGTACGCCTCGCGACTGCGTATCGGGACTCTGGAAGTAGATGAAATCGACTCCCAGCGCGGCAGCCTGATCGTCAAACCGGATGCGCGAGAGAGTCCCCGCCGGCTCCCGCGTTCGCCCGCCAGTGACAGCGCGGCCCAATTTCAACGAGGCGAAATCGGGATAGCTCGAAAAGGAATACTTCTGCGCCAGGTCTTTGTCGGCGAGGAATCGTAGCGGATCGGTTTTCGGCACGTGTGCCAGCGATTGTGACAGGGGAACCAGCCATTCGGCCGGGCCGACCATGTCGCGGGCCGCTGAAACCCAGGCCCAGGCCTCCCACTCGCGCCCCATTGCGACCAGGAGCGCGATCACTCGTTGAAAGTTTTCTCGATCCTGACTCTTGCGGATCAGCATTTGTTCGAGCCGATCGGTACATTCTTTAAGCTGTGCCGCCCGTTCCGAGAACGCCTCGCTCGCGGACGGATCAAGCGGCAGCAGCACCTGCCCGAGTTGATACATGGCCCGCCGATGAATTGGATTCTGGCGAATCGCTTCCCGGAAAC
>JACQFH010000485.1 GCA_016200145.1 Planctomycetia bacterium
AAAGTCATAGAGACGCGGCGCGGGGGGTGGCCGGGCCTTCCCTTCGGTCCAGGCCCGGCCACCCATACGTGATGCTTTAGCGACGCAGGTGGGCGATCCACCCTACGTCCGCTTGTACGCCGACGCTGGCAGCGTCGGCCACGAGGGCGCTCACTCCACGGCAAGCTGCTCGAGCCAGCCGCGAATGTCGTACTCGTATTCGCTGGCGAGGTTGCCCTTCACCAATTGCCGGTGAAAGTCGGCCGCCCCTTTTCTGCCGACGTCGGCCGACTGGGCGCTGGCGAAACGGCTCTCCGGATCGGGGGCGATCAGCCGCTGGCACAGGTTGATGAGCAGCTCGTTGCAACTGACGTCGGGGGGCAATACCTCCGAAAGCCGCTGGTCCAGCGTTCCCTTGGCTTCGACGAGCTCCGGAATCGTCCCGCTGCTTTCGAACAGGGGCTGCCCGGCCAGCATTTCCACCAGCACGTAGCCCAGGCTCGCCAGGTCGGAACGCGGCGTGTTGTCGCCTCCCTTGAGCACCTCCGGCGCGGCATAGGCTGGCGACCACATCCGCCGCAATGTCGTGCCGCGCAGGTCGATCGCCGATCCGATGTCGATGATTTTCGCGTTCCCCGTGCGCGTCAGCATGATGTTGGCGGGCTTCACGTCGCCGTGCACGATGCCGGCGGCATGCAGCGCCGCCAGGCCCGCCAGGCAGTCGCGCAGGACGGCGATCGCAACTCCCGGCAAGAGCCGCGGCTGCGAGGGACCGGTCGTCAGGATCACGCGATCGACGTACTGGCGGCGCTCGGGGCTCACCTTCTCGTTGTTCCGGTCGAGCATCTTCTGGCTGAGGACTTCGCGCAGGTCATATCCGTCGAGCCATTCCATTTCCATCAGGCGAATGCCCTGCCGCTCGATGAAATCGTGGATGTCGACGACGTGATCCGATTGAATCAGCGCCACGCGGGCGCTGACGCGGGCGCAGCTTTCCATGTCTTTGACGTACGCCAGGCTGTCGCGGTACGTCTCAGGGGAAAACACCTTGAGAGCCACGGGGCGCACGAAACCGTCGGCCCCCAGCCGTTCCGCCAGGTAGACCGCCCCCTGTCCGCCCGCCCCCAGCAGCCGCTGTTTGCGATACCGCGTGTCCCAGCGCAATTCCTCGGCCCAGGCGATCTCTTCATAACGGGCGAACAGGGCCTGCTCGTCGGCGCCAACGGCGAATTCGCGATCATCCGGCTGGCCGAAATAGGGGTACGCGATCGTAGTCTTCATAATGACGTGGTTTCCATCCTTAGAGCGAGCGCGGTTTCCATCCCTGACGACACATCGCGGCGGACGGCCGGGCTCCCGGTCCGGCGTCTGAACAAAGCCGCACGACACAGATTAACGGCCGACGATCGGAAAGCGAAGCGAGTTCAAACGACTAAAAAAATGTGCATCCGTCGATTCTATCTTGTAGCGGGAGGGCGAGGCTCCTGCCGAGCCGCCGCTGCGCCACCGGTCACCGAAATCCCCACCGTTGGGAAATGTCTGACTATTGCCGACGTCAATTATTGCCCAGTGAGCGCGTTGACATATCATGACACACATCGGCGGCTCGGCAGGAGCCTCGCCCTCCCATCGTCAACGGATGTATCGACTACGTGGCCGGCTGCCCGAACTCCGACGAGTTCGGCTACGGATCTCGTCGCCGCGAATTATGGCAGCAACATCCCCGCAATCGCGGCGTTCAGCAGCGTCGCGGTAAATCCCACGAACAGTGCGCGGCCCCCCAGGCGGGCCAGGTCGTGACGGCGTTCGGGCGCCATCGCGCCGATGCCCCCCAGTTGCACGCCGACGGAACCGAAATTGGCAAAGCCCGTCAGCGCGAACGCCGTCAGGACCTGCGACCGCGCGCTCAAAAACGCGGGGTTGTCTGCCATCTGCGTCTTGAATTGCAGGTAGGCAAAGTGCTCGTTGATCGCCAGCTTCGAACCCAGGAGGCTCCCCACGTTCGCGGCGTCGGCCGGTTCGACTCCCATCAGAAATGCGGCCGGAGAGAACAGCCAGCCGAACAGCATTCGCAGCGACAGGTCGTCGGGCCATCCGCCGAGTGAGTTTTCTGATACGCCAATCCAAAGCAGCGCTGGCTTAATCGTCCCGAGCAGGGCATCGAACATGGCGACGAACGCGATGAACACGATCAGCATCGCCGCCACATTCAGCGCCAGGCGCAAGCCGTCGATCGTCCCGGAAGCAGCGGCGTCGATGGCGTTTACGTACGGCGACTTCTCGCGCTGCGTGTGCGCCGTGCCTGCGGTCTCGGGCTGCCCGGATTCCGGCAGAAACAGCTTCGCCAGGTACAGACTGCACGGGCAGGCCATCACGCAGGTCGTGAGCACGGCGGTCGGGTCGGCCCCATAATTGATGTAGACGAACATCATGCCCCCCGAAATGTGCGCGAAACCGCTGACCATCAGCGTGAACAATTCCGAATTGGTCATGCGAGGCACGTAGGGTTTCACGATCAGCGGCGCTTCGGTCTGCCCCATGAACACGTTGGCCGAGACTGACAGCGTCTCGGCCCCGCTGCTGCGC
>JACQFH010000037.1 GCA_016200145.1 Planctomycetia bacterium
CGCTCGGATCCCACCGCATACACCGGCACAATACTGGTGTGGTGCAACTGCGCCGCCGCCTGCGCTTCGTTGCGGAACCTCTGCAACTGGCGGGAATCGAAGGTCGCCACAAATGACATGACTTTCAGCGCGACGCGCCGGCCGAGCGACAATTGCTCGGCTTCGTAGACGATCCCCATTCCGCCGCGTCCGATCTCGCGGAGAATGCGGAAATCGCCCAGCAAGCCGGCCCCTCCGGGAATCGGCAGGTCTCCGCCCGGGAACGCGGGCGCCGCGGGGCGGGGCGGCGGCTCGGTCTGCAGTGCTTTGTGGACAAGTTCCAGCCCGTCGAGGCAATCGCGGATCTCTGTGGAAAGTTCGGGGTAGCGATTGATGAAAGCGTCGCGATCGGGAATCTGGCCCGTTTCAAGCTTTTCCAGGTAGTCGCGAACGGTGCTCACGATCCGCGGATCGTCGGGATCGAAATCGGCTCCGCCGCGAGAACGCGTCTGAGTCGAATCCTGGCTGGCAGCCATGGAAGCCTCTATTTCTTTCCGAACAACTGCCGCAGCCGGGCGAGGCCGCGGACCCACAGCTTTTCGACGCTGTCGAGGGTCTTATCCATGCGACCTGCGACTTCAGGAAAAGTCAAGCCTTCCAGATGTCGCAGGACGATGACGTCGCGGTAGTCTTCGGGAAGCTTCGACAAGGCGTCGGCCAGCAGCACCGCCTGCTCGCGTCCCGAGGCCAACTGGCTGGGCGAGCTGCACTCGGCCATCAGCCCGCCGTCCAGGAGCTGCGACGACTGATCGAGCTGGGCAGCCAGGTCTTGCTCGAGGCGCACGTCGCGGCCCTGCGTTCCCACGTAATGCCGCACCAGGTTGGCGACGCGCGCCGCCAGAATCTGTCGCATCCAGTTCAGGAACTGCCGCTCATTGGTTCCCTCGAAGCGTGCAAAATTCCGATGGGCTTCGAGAAACGTCTCCTGGACCAGGTCGGATGCGTCGACTTTCCCCTGCAGGCGGCGCCCAATTTCCACGCGGGCCAAGAGACCCAGATAGCTGCGGTAGAGCTCGAGCAATGCGCCTAAACTCGCCTCGCGACCCGACTTGGCCTGGCACAGCAGTTCTTCTGGGTTTCCTGCGGCGGGGGGCATGCTTGTCTGAGAATCCTACATCTTAAGTCACTATGAAACGCTTAAAACCGCCGCGCCGGCGCGACCATTCTTTGGATTGTTGAGTGGCCGAGTGTTCACTGGTCGGCGATGTTCACACCGCGGACCCGATTCGCAAAAATGGACGCGGTCACGCACTCCCTCGCTAGCGCTTCGGGTTGGTGTGTCGTTCGAACTCGGCCCCGTCCCAGACGACCTGCGTGGCACCCGCCAGGGGGACCAGCCGCAGCCCGATTTGCACGTCGCGCCCGGCAAATGCCGACAGATTGATCGCGATCGGCGCCTGCCTTTGTTCGTCAATTATTTCAGCCAGCGGAAATTTGGCAATTTCCCGGCCGTTGACGACAACATCGAGGCGGCAGGCTCCGCCCGCCGCGCCGGTGCGGCGCATCCGCACGATCCAGTTTACGGGGCCCGAACTGGGGACCTTCAGCTTGCGCTGCATCGTCACGGGAAAGCCGGGCAGCATCCAGGACCGCCGGAAAGTGGGGTAGGGCCGTGAGGCCGCATCGAACCAGGTGACCGGTCGCCATTCGCGTCCCTGGGTCCCGTCGATTGTCCAGTCTGCGAGCGAAGGATCCGACGCGAGAAGGACCGCGGCCACGCTGGCCGTCCATGCTTCGCGCTTTAGCTCGATCACGGGCTCGAGCCAGTCGCAGAAGTCGCGAATGTCGAAGAGGTCGGAATGCGAATCGCCGCCGGCGTTTACCGAATCGGCGACGAGACGCAACCGCCTTGCCGCCGCGCCGGTCGGCAACTCGACGCGGATCGACGCTGGATCGCGTGCCGTTCCGGTCAGGATTTCCGTTTCGGCCAACACCGCCGGCAACCCCGTCGCGCCGCGTTCGGGAACACATTCGACTCGGCCCCGGGCGCAGCCGCCCAGTCCTGCCGCGCGGTCGAGCCCGAAGGACGTCGTCAATTTCGTCGCCGCGGGGGACAGGGGAAACTCCAAGGCGTGTTCGCCACAGGTTCCGAGGCCCCAGGCAAACTCCCCGCCGCCGCTCACGAGCGGCCCGCCTGTGGCGCTGCGATCCCGTGACCAGCAGGCCATGATTCGCGAGAAGATCGGCCGATGGTTGCAGCCCGACGGCTCGATCGCGCTGAGTGGTACCTCACAGGCCGGTGAGACCACGTACTGCCGGATTCCCGCGCGCCGCAGGCACAGAACGTCTTCGCTCCAGGCCGGCTGCACGAGTTGTAGAGAGTCGTCCGAGGCCGGCTGCATCGAGTGATTCCACACGCGGAATCGCGCGAGTGACGTGGTCACTCGCATCCCGGTTGCTGCGGTGATTCTGACGAGCGGAACCTGCAGATCGGGTGAGAGGGCCGCGGTCTCGTGGGCGTGCAGCTCCCACCAGTCGGCCTGCGGAAAGTGCAGTTCTTCCAGTTCGTCCCAGCCGACGGTGACCACCTTGCTTTCCGTCAACAGCCGAATGCCGTCGGGTTGAATTCGCAAGCGCTCGAATGCCAGCCGGTTCCCGTCGCGGCCGAAGGCGGTGCCCGGTTGGAATATGGCACGCGCCGGGTGCGTCCAGACCAGCCGGCGCACCCATTCGCTGCGAATTCGCACGGAATCGCGCGGCTGAGCGCCCGGCAGATCGACCAGATCGCCGGGCCGGACCAGCAGCACGCTCCCGCCGGCAGAATTCTCGACGACCGCGCAGCCAATCGCGCGGCCGGGAAAGACATCTCCCTGAATGAACTCGACGAACGGTCCCTCCGCCGATCGGTGCGGAATTGAAAGGTTGCGGATCGTGCGGACCAGGGCCGGGCCCGAAAACAGCGTTCGGCCTCCGATGGCGGCTGAGCGCCCGTCATCGGTCCAGCGATCAATCGTGGCTGCAAGTTGCCTGGTGCCATCGGGCCAGACCGCCTCAATTTGCGCTGGTGCATCGGCAGCAAGAGCCGCGGTCACGTGCAGGGCATGAACTGCCGCCGCCAGGGCGATGATCAGAATCGTCGCCAGGCGGGGATGGACTCGGGACGCTTTCGGTTTTCGCGTCAGACATAGAGCAGCCCCGGCAGGGGCGACATAATTTAGCCAGTGGCGCCAGCCACTGGTAATTGAGAAGTCAGAGGTGAGCCCCGGCACGGGTGGCATCGTCGGGCGAAATTGATTCACGATTGGGAGAAATCCTTGCCGTTGCGTTTGTTTTTCAACAGGACTCCACAATTCCGAAAACTATGTCGCCCCTGCCGGGGCTTTTGCATGTCTTGCACGGTTCCCAGTGGCTGGCGCCACTGGCTACGACGATGCCGCTGCTCCGCAGCTCGCTGTACGATTTGATAACGCAACGACAAGATCGTTTCGTACTTCCGTCTATTTGGTTAGCGGAATGATGGGGATCAGCGGCGACCTTCCCACGTTGGGCCGCCAGCGATTTCCCGACAGTTCGCCGACGCGTTGCCTGACGTAGATTTCGAGATCAGACAGCGAAACACCCGGCGGGCCGGCGGGTGCAGCAGCGCCGCCCAGGCCTTCCGCCAGCGCCTGAGCGAACCAGCCGATCGAGCCGGCGGGCGCGGAATCCCGCGTCGCAGCCGTGCCGGAATTTGCCGAAATCACCGCTACTCCCTGATCGGTCCCGACGAGGTCTCGCAGCAGGTCGTCGATGGCGGCCCCGGCCGACTGGCTGTGGCTTTCGCTTCCGAGGCAGACGGTGCGCGCTGACTGCGGAGCGGCCCGTGTCGCGCGCCAGTCGGCCCACAGCATCAACCGCCCCCGAATCCCGGCCAGACGCGTTTTCAGCTCGTTGGCGGTGAGCCCGCCGCTGGCAGAGTCTGCCTCGACTGGCAGAAGCGTCACAGTGCCCTGCTCGTCCGCGGCGGCCTGAGCCGCGAAGTAGACGACGGCTGCATCGCCTGCCGTCGCGTGCGAGGCCACCCATTCGAGTCCTTCGCGAATGCCGGTCAGCGTCGCCTGCGCCCCTGTCACGAGTTTCACCTGAACTCGCCCGTACGCCGCACCGGCGCGAGCCTGCAGCGCCCCGGCGACGTGCGCGGCGTCACGTCCGAAAGAATCCATTCCGGATTCTCCTCCCGATGCGCTTGCGTCGATTGCCAGCACATACAGCGCCGGCGATTCCAGAGGCGCCGCACCGTCGATCGTGACATCGAGCGGCGCAGTCAGATCGTAACTGCCGGCTGTTTCGCCGCGGACGACAATCTGGTGTCGGCCCGGCGGCAAGTGCAACGCAAAACGTTCGATCGCGGCCAGCTCGCCGGATTGCGCGGCGACGCGCCGCGCCTCAAACGGCCTGCCGTTCACCAGAACGCGCATTGCGGCAATCGGTTCGTCGCTTCGCGACCTGGCGGTCGCCGTGATTTGCAGCGGAGACGACACGGGCTGGTCCAAAGCCGTCGCCGGCTGGGAAATCGCAACGTCTGGCGGGGGCGCCGGAGACACCACTGTCGGGCGATCATCGCGCCGCGAATTTGCCGTCGCCAGCGCCTGCCGGACCGACCGCGATTCGAGCAGGCCGCGCACCACGTCGGGCCGGTAATGCATGGCGTGAAACCGCGAGGCGGGAAAGAATTCACCGAGCTGGTCGGGCCCCTGGTTGACGTGCCAGCCCATCAGCGATTCTCCCCCGACCGACGCGGCGTAATAGCCCTGCGGCGTCCAGGCGATCCATTCATTCCCTGCGAAGTACAGGCTTAGCAGGTGCTCGTACGTCTCGACGTTCCAGACTTGCAGCGTGTGATCGATCGACCCGCTCAAGAGGTAACGCTGGCTGACGGAAGGAGCCACCGTGAGCACCGCGTCGGAATGCCCGGGGAGCGCATGAATTCCCTTGCCGGATTCGGCATTGAACACATACAGCCCGTAATCGCAGCCTACGACGGCGCGTCGGCCGGCCAGCAGCGTGCGGCAACGAATTTTCGCGTCCGCATTCGGAATCTGAAACTCCGAGACGATGTCACCATTGAGCCTCACCGTCGCCACGCGTTCCCTGGTCCTTTGGATCTCGTATCCCGCGGACCGGCTGACGGCCTGCTGAAAAGAATGGTCGGGAGCCGGCCCGAAGTTCAGCGTCGAGAGGCAGAACGATTGTGTGAGGTCGCAGTGCCCCTTGAGTCCGCCGTTGCCACACCGGTGCGCCCATCCGATGGCGCTGTCGTCGCGCGACCACCCGGCCGCGCTGACGGGGCCTCCGCGCGCCGTCATTCTCTTTTTCACGGCGCCGGTGGCGGCGTCCCAGACGACGATATCACCCCCGAATCCGACGGTGACGGCCGACTGGCCGTCGGGCAGAAACATGCCATCGAGGGCGTTGCGCTGCTGCCCGAGAAAACGGGACTGCTCTTGTCCCGTGCGGAAGTTGACGACGGCCGAGCCCTGCTCCGAACTGTGCCGGCCGCCCCAGCCGTACAGCAGGCGCAACGAATCCGGGGAAAAGCTGACGTAGTCGATGTGCTCGGTCGCCGGGGGCCACGCCTGCCGCAGGGCGCCGTCGGATTCCCACAAGCGGACCGATCGATCGGAGCATCCCGTGGCGAGCGTGCGCCCATCCGGGCTCCAGGCGATCGCCAGCGCGCTTTTCGGGTGCGCCATGACGCTGCGCGCTGTTCCTGAGGCGAGGTCCCAGATTCGTGCGGTGCGGTCCCACGAGGCGCTCGCCAGCGACTTGCCATCGGGGCTCCAGCAGACCTCAACGACGCTGTCGGTGTGACCGGCGAGCACACGCGCCGAACCGGTCGACACATCGAACAGGCGCACGTTGGCGTCGTAGCACGACGTCGCCAGCAGGCTGCCGTCAGGAGAAAACGCTACGCTGCGGATCGGCGAGGGATGGCCGCCCAGGGATTTGACGACTCGCCCTGCGACAGGGTCGATCAGCAACACTGCGTGGTCCCGCGGACCGCGCAGGGCCGATTCACCCCCAACTGCCAGATACTTGCCGTCGGCCGACAGCGACGCCGCATGCAGGCGCCCGGCGTTCCCCCGATCGATCGGCGGGCGCAGCACCCGTGTCGGCTCGCCGGTCGCCAGGTCCCAGAAGCGGATCGACTTATCGTGCGAAACGGTGATCAGCTCATTCCGGTAGGGCCAGTACAAAACGCGGTTGATCCAGCCGGTGTGGCCGCCGGCGTCGACGACCAGGATCGGCGACGGCTGCGACGCATCCGGTTCCGCGCCCGCGGATGGATGGACGTACGTGCAGAACAGGGCCAGGCTGACAAACAGCACGACACCCAGCCTCGACGGGGCTGTCGTCCGCAGATCACGGGTGCCTGCGACTGACATTCGCGACGTGAAATGCCAAACAGCCAGTCGGAATGTGTCGGTTATTCCGCCTGTATCCAATTTGCTCATAAACGGGGGTTTTCCCTCCCGATAGGGTTGTCGGATCGCTGCCGTTCTGGCTTTGTCATCGGATGCCAGGGGCCGCGCGGCCCGCGAATTCCGGAGATTTCGGCGAGCCCCCGAGATGCGCCGCCGGCTTTGCGGTACGGATCAAAGCGAACGAAATCGACCACATGACATGGAACCACGCCGGCGGACCGTCGAAATACTGCGTCGTGGGCGCCGGGGCTGCCGCATGAAAATCTCGTACGTCGCATCATGCTACTCTCCGTTCCTGAACGGCGTGTCGTTCGCCGTGCATCGTCGCAGCAAGTGGCTGCCGCGACGCGGTCACGAAGTGCAGCTCTTCCGGCCGCAGGCTGACTCTCAGTTCCCCGATGAGGTTTGCGGCGCGATATGCCCTGTCGCGACGAGCTGGCGGCATTCGGCGGGTTCCGCGACGTCGCCTATCCGGTGCGGCCGCATCCGCTGTGCCGGACTTACCCCGTCCCGCTGAGCTTTCGGTACTGGAACGTCGACGAACACCTGGAATCGTTTCAGCCCGACCTGATCCTGATCGAGGACCTGGCCAGCCTGGTGGGCCTGACCTCGGTCTTCGTGGGGGGATACTGCATGTTCATTGGCGCCGACTTCGCGCGCCGCAACGGGGTTCCTTCGATCACGCTGATTGAAACCGACTTCCTGGACTATGGCGCGACGTATTTCGGATCGTGGACGATGCGGCTCGTGCGGCCGATTCTGGCGGCGCTCATCCACCGCATGAGCAGCTCTTACGATCTGCACCTGATGCTGACGCAGGAATTCGTCGCACGTCACGAGGCCGTGCGGATGGTCCGTGGAAAGGTCCTGCACTTTCATGGAGTCGATACGTCGGAATTCACTCCGGCGAACGTGCGGTTCGACTCGATTCCCGGCGATCAGCGCCCGACGCCGCTGGTCGCGGCCGCCGCAGGAGGGCATCTCGATCAACTGGTTCCCGATCGGAATGGATTGTTTTCGCGTCCGCACGATCCGGCGGACCTCGCCGCGCAGGTTCTGGTGCTGCTAACCGACCCTCGCGCCTGGCGCGAATCACAGCCCAATGCCACGATTCGATGCGGCACCTGGACTGGAACGTCTGCGGCGAGCGACTGGAGGGCGAGATGTTCCGCCTGATTGCCGAACGCCGCGGCGCCCCCGCACCATTTGCCCGCAGCGCGTGAAACTCGTTCCCATGCTCCGCGTGGGAACGCCGTACCTTCGAGGCTCTGCCTCGCTCCTACGCTGCGCTAGTTCCGGGGGGCGTTAGACTTTGAACAGTTCCTTCGCCTGGGTGTAGCCGGGGGCGGGGGTGCCGTATTCGCTGGCGGAGACGCGGGCCAGCGCGGCGATCTGGCGCCAGCGGAATGCGGGTCGCATCACCGAGAACTCTTCGCTCACAGTCCGATAGTACTTCTCGGCGTGCAGCGCGCCATCTTCGCTCGTGGCGTAGCGCAACAGCCGGTCGAAGATCAGGCGCGGCGATCCGCCCGATTCCGCGTACCGCGTGGCAATTGCGCAGGCGCGGAACTGCTCCCGCGCCCGGATCGCCCGATCCAGTTCGCTGAGCAACACCTCGGGACTGGTCGTCGTGATCTCGGCCAATTGCTCGGGCAGCGGGTACGGTTCCGGATTCGATCGGCCCGCCTGGCCGGCGGTGTGGAACGCGCCCACGATCAGACTGGCGGCGACGTTTCGCGGATTGCTGGCGCGGGCGATGTTCCGCCAGGCATTGGCCGAGTCGGAGGCATGCACGCCCACCGAGTCGCCGTGGCAACTGCCGGTGATCTTGTCCCCCTGCACCTGGTCGGGCCGGCGGCCCGGGTCGTGCAGCACGAGCCGGTTGGCGGCCAGCGACAGGGCTTCGCCGATCGACTCGGGCGAGAACCCTTCAGCCAGCGCCGCGGCGACCGCGTCGGCGGCGCGCTCACGCGTCGCGCTGTAGACGATCTTGCTGAGGTCGTCGATCCAGGCGTCTTCGGCCTCGCGCTTTCCAATCGGCTTGCTGAGCAGCTTGTACTGGTCGAACAATTGCGGAAGCAATTGCCGGATCGCCGAAGTCGGCTGGTTTTTGCCGATATAACTCTGCTCGATCTTCAGGCAATAGCGCAGCGACTGCCGCAACAGCGTGTGGGCATAATCTTCGCCCGCCACGTCGCGCATCGACCAGGCCCGCCACGACAACACGACGCGGTGCACGTCGACCTCGTCCTGCACCTCGTACTGCAGGTGCTGATAGGCTTCGCCCGCCGGGCCCTTCATCATCGCCGCGAAGGCCCCTTCGGCCGCCTGCGTGTCCCCCTTCCGCGTCAGCTCCTGGAGTAATTCGCCACCCTGCCGATTGGCGGGCAGGGCGGCCGCTTCGACCGGGTGCAGGACTTCGCTCTTCACGCCGCCGACGGCCTGGATTCGCGCGGCATTGCGATAGAGGACCTTGAACACCGGCAGCGGGCGCAGAGACTCGGGGAGCTCGCGCGCCATTTCGAACGCGGGGGCCAGCGCCATGAAGGTGTGGAAGCCGATGTAATCTTCGCCGCCGAAGCTGCGGGCATTGGCCAGGGCGCCGGCCGCGACCAGGGTTCGCAGATCGGTCCCGCCACGATACCGCTCGGCCAACTGGGGGAGCAGTTTTTCGGGATCGGTATCCTGCATCAACGAGACGAGCGATTCGAGCGCGCCGAAGTTGAGCCGGCCCGGGGCGTCAAACGCCTGGGCCGATGACAGCCCCATATCGGTCGCCAAAGCCGATCCCACGCTCGCGACCAGCATGCCGCGCCCCACGTCTGCCAGAAATTCACGTCGGCTGCGAAGACTCATGGCGTCTCCTTATGAAGAAACTCGGCCCCGCAGGGCCCGGGCGAGTGTGGAAGGGTTGTATCGAAGCCCCGATTGACGAGGTTACCACGGAATCGGCGGCTACGACAGCCTTATAGTAAATAACGGGGGGGCGTTACACGGGGGAGAAAATGCGGGGTTCGGAGTGCGGTCTGTGGGTGCGAGTGTGAAGTGAACTTGCCGTGCGAATCGGAGTTGGCGCGTGCTTGCCTCTTTGCGTTCACCGGCCGTTTGAATCCTCATGCGAGCAAGTCGTGAATCACGTTTCCATGGACATCGGTTAACCGGAAATCCCGGCCGCTATGGCGGTAGGTCAGGCGCGTGTGATCGAGGCCCATGAGGTGCAGGATCGTGGCGTGGAGGTCGTGAACGTGGACGCCGTCCCTGGCCACGCGAATGCCGTATTCGTCCGTCTCGCCATGCACGACGCCACGTTTGACTCCACCACCGGCGAGCCACGAGGAAAAGGCCCAGTTGTGATGCTCGCGCCCCTTCGCCTCCGCGGTGTTGTTGAACGGCGTCCGGCCGAACTCGGTCGTCCACACGACCAGCGTTTCGTCGAGCAAACCTCGCGACTTCAGATCCTTCAGCAGGGCTGCAATTGGTTGATCGACGTTCCTGGCCAGACGGGCGTGATCCAGCATGTCGCCGTGCGAATCCCAGTTTCCCGATGAACCGGTGTCAATCAGTTCGATGAACCGCACACCCCGTTCGACCAGCCGACGGGCCATCAGGCACTGCCAGGCGAAGCCGGCGGAACTGCCGCGCGGCAACCCGTAGAGCTGCAACGTCGCGTCAGTTTCCGTCGTCAGATCGAACGCATCGGGCACGGCCATCTGCATGCCAAACGCGGTTTCAAACGTATTGATCCGCGCGGCCAGGTGGGGATCGTCGCCGCGTCCCGCCAGATGTTTCCGGTTCCTCTTCGCGAGGGCGGCCAGTTCTTTTTCCTGCTGGGGCCGGCCGACTCGCGGCGCGACATTGGCGATGGGCTCAGCCCCGGGCGCCACGAGTGTTCCCTGATGGGCGCCGGGTAGAAAGTCGCTGGCATAGACCTGCGTGCCGGCGTAGGTCTGCGCCGGAGCGATCGTCACAAACGACGGCAGGTTGCGGTTCTCGGTCCCCAGACCGTAGCTGATCCAGGCGCCCAGGCTGGGCCGCGCGAAGGCGAACGATCCGGTGTGCATTCCCAGTGTCGCGTTGTAATGATTCGAGTGATCGGTGTGCATCGAGCGAATCAGCGCGATGTCATCGACACAGCCCGCGACGTGCGGAAAGAGCGCGCTGACCTCGGTTCCGCATTCGCCGTGTTTTTGAAACTCCCACTGTGGCCTTTTGAGAAAGATCCGTTCGTAGCCCGGCCGGTTTCTGATCTCGGGATGGTCGAGTTTGACTTCCTTGCCGACGTCCTGGTAAAGGCGGGGCTTGTGGTCGAACGTATCGACCTGCGACACGCCACCCGTCATGAACAGAAAGATCACTTGCCTGGCCGTCGGATGAAAATGACTTTTCTTCGCGGCCAGCGAATCATTCACCCTGCCGGGCACCGAGTCGTCCGCCAGCAACTCCTGCAGGATGCCGGGCATCAGCAGCGATCCCGCCACGGCCGACCGCAGGACATGGCGCCTGGAGACCCGATCCATCGAAGATTCTTGTTGTTCGCACATGATTGCGATTCCTCATTCTCCAATCGGATGCGAGGCGATCAGTCCACAAAGAGAAACTCGTTGCTGCTCAGCAGCACCCGGCAAAACGCGGGCCAGGGATTGTCCTGGAGAAATTCGACGGCGTCGGCGAACTCGTCTTCGGTGGGCGGGCGTCCGAACAGGATCCGGTGGACGAGTTCCACTTTGTCCGGATTTGTCAGTGCCGTCGCCAGTCGGGCCGCCAGCTTCTCAGCGCTGGCGTGCAGGAATGGATCGTTAAGGAAGAACAGCGCCTGCGTCGGCACGATGGTCACGTCGCGCACAGGCGTGCTGGCGTTCGGATCGGGGCCGTCAAACAGGGAAAAGAACCGCGTACGCCGGTTTCGCTTCTGCATCACATAGACCGACCGTTTGAGCGTGTCGTATTCGGCCGCGAACGGGGCGTGTTGAGTGAAATTCCACGAGGATTCCGGCGGGAAGGGATGGGCCTCGCCGGGAAGCGGGTCGAGTTGGCCGCTGACCAGCAGCAGCGCATCGCGCAGTTCCTCGGCCGTCAGACGCCGTCGCGGAAATCCGACGTAGAGTTCCGGTGGACCGGCGGCCCCCGACGTCGAAGACATCTGGTACGTTTCACTCAACATGATCCGCCGATGCAGCGACTTCACATTCCAGCCGCTGCGAATGAATCCCGTGGCGAGATGGTCCAGCAATTCCGGGTGCGTCGGTGGAGAACCGCGTGAGCCGAAATCGTTCGGTGTTGTCACCAGCCCGCGACCGAAGTGTCCCTGCCAGACCCGGTTCACGAAGACGCGGGCCGTCAGCGGATTCGTCGGGCTCGACAACCACGACGCCAGTTCCCGGCGACCGCTCCGCTGGCCGTCCTGCAGCGTCTGTCCGCCAAGGATGTCGAGGAACTTGCGGGGAATCTCATCGCCGAGGTTGGTCGGCTCTCCCCGCTTATGCAGGCGCGTGTTCTTCGGTTCGCCCTCAACCACCGCGTACCCGATCGGGACAGCCAGTTGCGGGGCCAGATCGGCTCGTTGCTGCTTTGCCGCTTGCAAGGCCCGATGCTGCTCGGCCGCCTTCGCGATGGCACTCGCAAAGTTCACCGCCGGCTCAGTCGCCGATGCCTCGGCGGCTGGCGCATGAAACTGTTCCAGGTTCCAGCCGACACCGTCTCCGCCCGGATGAGCATCCGCGATTCGTCCCGAGATTTTCACCGAGCCATCGAATGGACAGGCCCATGCCACCGCGACCGGGCCGTCCGGGCCGGGATGCATGAAGAACGATCGCGCCGGTAATGTCGTCCAGACACTGACCGGCTCCTTCGACGTGTTGACGAAGATCGACGGCGTATCACCGTTGCGCCACGCTTTCAGTTCCCGCTTGCCGTCGATCGCGTCGAGACTTTCCGGCAGAAAGGCAAAGCCCTCGCGGACGTCGAAGAAGCCCCACGTTGCCGGGTTTCCGTGGCGATCCGCATGCGGATTCCCGGCCGTGAAGTCGTTCAGCAGATCGGAGACATTCCATTGCCGCTGCCGGTCGCCGACTTCGGTGATCGCGAACTCGACAAGGGTTGTATCGGCACCGTGATTGGCTCGCGGCGTGATCGACAACTGAATCACATCGCCCTTTTTGACGGGGATTTCCGCCGTTGATGAGTTGTCGTCTTTCAGTTCCGCGGCGAGAGGCGCCGCGCTGCCGTCGTTAATGACGCCGGTTGACAGGACCGTGACTTTCTTTGTCGCCAGCTCCTTGAGTTTCCGCGCGGAACCAGCGATGTCGCCGGACAATTGCCGGATCGAGGCGTCCAGTGCGGCTGCCCGCTCCAGGACGGGTTTGATCGAACGGGCAAACTCATCCGGCGGCAACAGCGGGACCAGGTCCCGCGGTTGCTGTTTCGGTTCGCAGCCGGGAAACGCGAACTTCGTGCTTTCGAAGATGCCATACAGTCCGTAGTAATCGCGGTCCGAGATCGGGTCGAACTTATGGTCGTGGCAGCGGGCACACGCGATCGTCAATCCGAGCACCGACTTGCCCAGCGTGTCAATCGTGTCTTCCAGGGTGAGATGCATGTCCTTGTCGATGTCGTGTCCAAACCGGCGGGCGATGGCGAGATATCCCGTTGCAATCACCCGATCGGCGTAGTTCTCGACAGCCCCTTCGGCAGCGAGCAGGTCTCCGGCGATCTGCTCGCGCAGGAAGTCATCGAATGGCTCGTTGTCGTTGAACGCCTTGATGACCCAGTTGCGATAACGCCATGCGTGCGGCAGTGGATGGTCGGAGTTCTCGCCCGCCGTGTCGGCATAGCGCACCAGGTCCAGCCAGTGCCGCCCCCACTGCTCGCCATAGTGCATTGAATTGAGCAACCGGTCGACGACTGCTTCGAAGGCGTTCGATGAATTGTCGTTTTCAAAAGCCCGGACGTCATCCTGTGCCGGCGGCAGTCCTGTCAGATCAAAGGTTGCCCGGCGAATGAGCATGCGCTTGTCAGCGAGACGAGCCGGTGACACGCGAGCGGCTTCCTGCTTCGCGCGGATGAAATAGTCGATGCTGTCTTTTGTCCCGTCTGTGCCTTGAATTTCCGGCAGCGGGAAATCGCGGATCGGCTGGAACGCCCAGTGTGTGGCAACTTCGAACTGGGCGGTCTTCGCCGGCCAGATGGCTCCGCCTTTGACCCACGCGACGAATGAGGCGACCTGGTCAGGTCGCAGTGCTTTGTCCTTCTCGGGTGGCATCGCCAAAACATCTTCATGTCGCTGAATCGCCCGGATCAACCGGCTCTCTTCGGGCTTCCCCGGCATGATCGCCGGACCAGATTCGCCACCCTTCAGCAGGGCGTCACGCGAATCAACCCTGAGCATCGCCGACGACTTCAACCCGCCATGGCAGCGCAGGCACGTGTTGACAAGAACCGGCCGGATCCTGGTCTCAAACAAATCATCCTGTTCATCCGCACCAACTGGGCGATTGCTGAAAGCCAGCAGACGCAACAGCAGGAGACAGATCATCATTCGTTTCATGTCTGACACTCGGCGTTTTGAAGACTCAATCGGAGGCGCGGGCGGGTTACAGCAGTATATCTTGTGAGTCGGCCGGCGGGACATGGCTGTGGATTTCTGGCGGGGTGAATCGCCGGGAATCGACCGCATGCGTGCTCGGTGAGCTGGCCGTGCAGTTGAGAGTTGCCGTTGCTTGCCTCTTCGCGATACGTTGCGCGAGGCCGGCTTAGAAGGCGTCGACGTTTTCACCGCCGGCGACGGTGATCAACGCACGGCGGATGGCGTCCGACGTCTTTTCTGAAATGAATCGGACGCTCCCGTCGCACAACGCCGCGTGCATCCCTCCCGCGTGATGCAGCTTCGATTCCGGCTTGAGACTGATCACCAGCGATTCGTCGGCATCGTGAGGTGACATCCAGGGGACGGACAGGTCAGCCGGGACCTCGATCACCATCAGGGTATTGGACGTCCCGTCTTTGATCTCGGAGAGCGGCCTGGGTTCGGTGAGGCGCAGGCAGGCGTTCGGTCCCACGCTGGCCAGGTACGTGGTGTGATTCCGCGCAGACGTATCAGAAGGGCAATGATAGGGGGGGACCGGGGTGCCCAAGGCTTCGGCATTGGCCGGGTCGTCCCACGGTTTTGACAGATCGATCGAGTTGTACAGCGGTTCCTGATCGAGAAACGGAAGGATCAGCGTCCGCCAACTGTGCAGGGGCTTGCCGTCGGCATCGACTGTGTAAGCCGGAGGCAAAGCACCGTAGCGTTCTGCATAGTTGTGCAACGCAATTCCGATCTGTCGGAGGTTGTTCTTGCATTGCGAGCGGCGGGCGGGCTCGCGGCCTCTGTGCACGGATGGCAACAGCAACGCGACCAGGACGGCGCCAATCCCCATTACGGCGACGATTGTGAAGCAGCCGACCGGTGCTTTCGTCGGCGGTGGGCTGACAGCGAGAGTTTCGCCGCAGGCCGGGCACTTGCGTGATGCGAGCGCGATCGACGCGCCGCACATCGGGCACGGCTTTTGGCCAGGAATGGCGGGTGGCCCGGTCGCGCTGTTTCCGTGGTCGGTCATGCTGTGATTGTACCGGCGGCGATTGAATGAAAGCCAATTATGCCTGCGCGGTGACGCGGTAGATGCCCCAGACGGCGGGGACGTTGGCGAGGGAGAGCTCTCGCAGGCGGCGCTTCTGGTCGTCGATTTCGGCGGCGGTCATGATGCCGAGCTTGAGGTACCTTTCGCGGATCTCGTCGTAATAGAGGTGAAGGTTTTCGATTACCGTTTCGTCGGTCGGGCATTCGGTGGCGTGCCTCGTGACGTTGCGGTAGCCGGCCGCTTCGAGGGCCCAGGCCAGCGTGGCCCCCACGGCCGGCGACAGGCCGCTGGCCGAGTAGAACCGGCTGATCCCTTCGGCCCACAGGCGCAAAACGGCCAACTCGGGACGGCCGGCGGCTTCCAGGACCGCGAGACGGCCAAGCAGCGCGCGGAACTCAGGCTCGACGAACCCCACGCGCGTGCCCGGCTGCAATGCCGATTTGAGCCGGCCCAGCCACGACTCGGCCAGCGGGATGTGATGGACGACGGTCCGCCCCACGACGACGTCGGCCCCGTCGAGCCACGGTCCCGGGTGCGACACGTCCGCCACAACGGGCTCGAACCGGGCTTCGCCCTGCCCGGCCAGATTCTGCCGCGCCTGATCGAGCAGCCCCGGCGAATAATCGACGCCGACCAGCACGCCGCCTTGACCCAGTCGCTTGAAGACGCGGCGGCTGAATCCCCCGGCCCCCGGGCCGATTTCGACGACGCGGTCGTCGGGCTGAATTTGCAGGTCGTCAAGGAGCGCTTCGGAGACGTCGGCGAACTGCGCATCCTGAATCGCGAGCCGGCGGGCAGCGTCGGTGGATTGACCGAGAACGTACTCTTTGGAAACAGACGTCATCGCGCGGGCCTTACGAAGGGGGGGAGATTATTTGGGCGAGGCCCGCATCGTGAAGGACGCTGATGGCGCGGGTGAGCGCGGTGGCGGGCGGGCCGGCGGCGGGGATGGGGCGGGTGAGGCGCAGTTCGGCGTCACGCGGAGGGTTCCAGCGCTGGACGGCGTGTACGTAGACCGACCAGTCGGCATCGGAGGCGTCGCCGCGGCGGGTTGCCAGCCGGGAGCGGACCGTCGTCTCGTCCGCCTCGCACACCAGGAACAGCGCGGGCATTCCTGAGCGCAGTGCCATCTCGAAGAACGGCCGGCGGCGCGGTTCTTCGAGGAATGTCGCGTCGACAATCACCCGCTGGCCGTCGAACAGCAGGCTTTCGGCGCGGCGCAGGCACTCGACGTAGGTGCGGTCGGTTGATTCCCGCGTGTAGAGCCCCTTGCCGAATTCGTCCCGGGCGGGGGCGTCGGGAGCCAGGCCGGCCAGTTCCTTCCGCACCACGTCGGAGCGCAGCACCTGAAAACCAGCGGATGACGCCAGGTTCGCGGCCAGCGTCGACTTGCCCGTTCCGGGCAGGCCGCCAACGAGCACGAGGCACGCGCGCTTTCCCGGCTCTTCGAGCGCATTGAGCGCCAGCAGCCAGTGCCCGCGGGCGCGCACCAGGGCCTTGTCGCGCGCCGCTTGCGGAATTTCCGGCTCGGCCAGTTGCAGGCCATCCACCTTGCCTCGCACTGCCGCGCGATAAGAGAGGTACAGTGGTAACAGCCGGCGTCCTTCATCGTCGGCCGAGGCGGCGAGATAGGCATGAGTGAAGGCCGCCGACAGGTCGCGGCGACCGTGAAATTCCAGGTCCATCGCCAGGAAAGCCATGTCGGCGACCGGATCGGTATAGCGGAACCGCTCGTTGAATTCGATGCAGTCGACGATGACCAGGTCGGCCGGCGGGGTTTCCTGCGGAAACAGGTAGACGTGGTCGAGGTGCAGGTCGCCGTGCGTGTCGCAGGTGACGCCGCCAGCACTCCGCGCGTCGATGAGCGGCTGCAAGTCTCGCAAGGCGGCTTCGGTGAGAGCCGTCAAACGCGATCGCACGGCAGAGCTGATCGTGCGGCCGGTCATCGGTTCCGCCACGGCGAAATTCTCGAGAATGTTGCGGGCCACGACCTCGCAGCGGCCAAACGACGCGATGTGTTCGCTGCGCGCCGCGGCTTTGTGAAACTGCGCCAGGCGCACGGCCAGGCGCGCGACGTCATTGGGGCCGATCTCATTCCGCAGCACGCGCTGCTCGAGGGTGGCCGCTTCGGGAAGTCGCCGCATCTTGACGGCCCAGTCGATCGTCTCCCCCGCGCCTTCGAACGCGGCGCGACCTTCCGAGCACGTCACGGGGACGACCCCCAGATACACGTCGGGGGCCAGCCGGCGATTCAGCCGCACTTCTTCGTCGCAGAAATGCCGCCTGCGCTCCAGCGTGCTGAAGTCGAGAAACGACAGCTTGACGGGCTTTTTCACCTTGTAGGCGAAATCTCCCGCCAGGAAGACCGCCGAGATGTGCGTCTGGCAGACCTCGATCTCAGTCGTGGCAAACGGATAGGCCGACGGCTCAGAGAGGCCCGCAATCAGCGATGAAATCTGCATAACGGCTGGCGGGTCATTCGCTTCCGGTCCACGGCGGGCGGGCCGTTTTCGGCACGGTATCGTCGAGCTTGGCGCGCACCAGTCGCCGCGCGTCTTCGGCGAGCTTCGACCACAGCGTGGCGCGGCCGGAGAAAACGCTGACGAGGTTCTGCACGCGCGGCACGTGCCGGGCATGGTCGATGACGGCCGGCCAGATGGCTCCCCCCGTTTCGATCTGATCGAAGCGCAGGGCCTGGATCATTGTGCCGGACCACGTCTGCAGCGAACGTGAACTGGCAGCCACGTCGGGAAAGATTTCGTGAATCCTGCTCCGCAGACGTTCGACCTGTTTCGCATCGGGCCGGTCGTCGGGAGTGCTGACGCGCTCCCAATGGGCCGTGCCGAACACCGAGGCCGGCGGGTGAGGAATGTGGTTTAAGCCGTCGGCATCGGGAATGCAGAACGGCAGAAGGCCAATGTGCGGTTCGACGGCGGCCAAGTGTGCTTTCAGCGGCGCCAGCTCGAACTCCTGCTGGCTGCCGGGGCGCTGTTCGAGAAATTCACGACACATGGAAAAGCCGCTGCTCCCCGAGGCGAGAATCACGAGCTGCGCCGCCACTTCTTCTCCCGATGACGTCACGACGCCGGCGACGCGTTCATTCTCGATGGGCAGACATTTCGCAGGCGTGGCGGTGCGGATCTCGACACCGGCGTTCTGCGCCGCGGCGGCCAGGTGCGTGAGCAGAATGTCCTGGCGAATGGCGCGGTCGGGCAATTGGTACGCGTGCTGGATCCGGGCGCGGTCGATCCCGGGGAGCGCGGCGCAGACCGGGTCGATGGGCAGCTCCTTCCAGGGGATGCCGGCGGCCGTCCAGGCGTCGGTCCACGATTTGACGAGCGTCTCCGGACGACTGAAGAGGTACGCCATCGCAGCGACTTGCGGCTCGACACACTCCGGGCAGAAACGCAACGTCGATTCGAGCGACTCGTGGCAGACGCGCGCGTAGGCGGGTGCGTCGAGGGCGAACAGCGCTCCGCTGTGCAGCCATCCCTGATTGCGGGTCGATGCCGCGCTCCCCAGCTCAGACGACTCGAACAGCGTCACCGCGAAACCGGCCTGGGCGAGTCGCGCGGCGGTCGCCAGGCCGGCGATGCCTCCCCCCACGATTACGATTCGGCGAGCCGTCGCCGCGCCAGCGCTCATGGCATGCGTCCCGGGGTTTCCGTTCGTGTGCTGCAACTTCGGACCATCATACGTGGAGGCTGGCGAATTGAATATGGCAGTTGTTTGATCCAACACCCGGCACCGTTCCTGCGTAGTAATTTTGGAACGATCCCAGGGAGTTGAAGAGGGAGCTTCGGACCGGACTCGACCATCCGGGCGCATGCATTTCGGGTCTTGACAGGGAAGGTCGGTCGTGTTGAGCGCTTGATTCGGAGGCGGCCTCGTGCCCGAGGGCGAAGTTCGCAAATCCGAGGTGACGAGGCGCGTTCGCGAGTGAGTTGGGAACCCGCCCACCGCATCCTGCAAACGGGGAACCACGATTCGCACGCACACGAGGCCGGGGGTCCGGAGGACAATCGACGAGTGAGGGGCCGCGGATTGTGCTTGACAACATGATCCGGGCAGAGTAGATATGTCAGTGTTGCGGCGTGCCCATGGCGGGTGCGCCCGATCTGGCTACGATGGCCTTCGGCACCACGCGGGTGTTGAGGGCTTTTTTATTGGGCTATGACAGCCCCGGCCGTGCATCACCGCACGCGACCGGGGCTTTTTTTCGTATTGCGTGCGGTTTGTGCCGCCAGGCACGGGATTTTTCGAAAGGAGCACGATCATGTCCACTGCAATCTCCAATCCCGGAAGTCGCCAGGTGAAACCTCTGTTCCGGCCGTTTGAAATGCTGCGCCAGGAATTCGACGACCTGTTCGGCCGTCTTGCCACTGACTGGGACGGCAAATGGATGACCAGCGAATTCAAGGCGGCGTGCGACCTGTCGGAAACGGCTGACGCGTTCCAGCTTCGGATGGATGTGCCGGGGATCAAGCCCGAAGACATCACCGTTCAGGTGACGGGCGAGACCGTCCACGTCTCGGGTGAACGCAAAGACGAGAAGGAAGAGAAAGGGAAGACCTTTCATCGCGTCGAACGCCGCATCGGGAAGTTCGCTGAAACCGTCGTTCTCCCCAGCCCGGTCAATGACGAAAAAGTCCAGGCCGAGTTCCACGACGGGGTGCTGACGATCACGCTCCCCAAGACCGAGGCGAGCAAGACCCGCACGGTCAAAGTGAAGGCGAATGGCAAGTGATGGGAACGGCAGAGTAGTGCACGGCGGCCTCTCGCCAGCGTGGGGAGGCCGCCGCGAGCGGCACGCTGACTCGCGGGGAATCAATCGATCACGCCACGTTGGGAATCGCCGACCATGACTTTTGCCACATCGGGACTCCACAACCTCGATCGCGTCTTCACGGTCAGCCGCGAGGAACGCAACGATTTGCAGCACATTCAAGAAGTCGTAGCGGGTCAGTCGCCGATCGGCGAGAATTCTGCGGTCGCCGATGTGCGGCGCGCCTTGCAGGCGACGGGCTATCTGCCGCTACGGAACCTCGAAATCGAGTTTCGCGGCAGCTTTATCTGGCTCCGCGGCGTTGTGCCGAGTTATCATTTGAAGCAGATGGCGCAATCGACCGTGCAAAAGGTTGCGGGTGTCGAGCGCGTCGTTAACGCCGCTCAAGTGGTCGTCAGCCGCTAGACAGGCCTTGGCCTGCGACACGCGAGCACGGTTTTGCGGAAGGGCGTTGCGTCGAATGTGCGCACCCGTGACATGACGGAGGGTTTGAAATGGCCGGCGAAATGAACGACACCGAACTGTTGCGAGAAGCCTGGGCCGCGATGGATTCGGCCATCGTCGAGTTGATCCGCTTCCATAAAGAAAACATGCCGGTGTTCCCGGGCCAGCCCGGACATGACGAATGGGAGAGGTGCGGCTGCGAAGTGGCCACCACGGTCCGCGATATGAAAGCCGTCGAGCGGAAGCTGTACCTCGAGCTGGAACAGCGGGGAGTCTTTGCCTGAAAGGGAGGGATGCCATGATTGCGATCAAGAAAATCCTGTTCGGAACCGATTTCAGCGAATGCGCCAAAGCGGCGCAGGACTACGCCGCGCAGTTTGCCGAACAGTTTCACGCCGAGCTGCACCTGCTGCACGTGCTTCCCGACGTGGCGATGATGATGCCCGATCCGGGCACGGCGCTGTCGCTGCCGCAGAATTACATGCTCGACATCAAGAACGAGGCAGAGCGTTCGCTCGGCAAGCTGCTGCCCGATGCCGCCAAGGCGGGGGTCACAATTGTCCGCAGCGTGCGGATGGGCAATCCGTTCGTCGAGATTGTGAAATATGCCGAGGAAACGGGGATCGACCTGATCGTGGTGGGGACGCATGGGCGCGGTGCGCTGATGCACGTGCTGATGGGAAGTATTGCCGAGAAGGTCGTTCGCAAGTCCCCCTGCCCCGTGCTGACGGTCCGACCGCACGGAAAATGATGCGGAACGCAGCCCGCGACCCAGATTATCTGGAAGAGACGATCAATTGAGATTTCGGGGGTGCCGCCGCAGGCGTCGGTGCGCGAAATACGCCGCCAACCGCCATAGCAATCCGGTCAACGTATCGGTATCTTTGGATGATTGTCCGGCATGAACCTGATCTCTGCGGAGGCGGCGAGTAATGCGGCGGTATCGACAGTTTCAACTCGTCGCCGCTACGGTTCTGGCCCTCTCTTCCGCCAGCTATGCGGAAGAATCAGCACGCACCCCCCAGGCGCCTGAGTCGCCGGTCTCCATCGTGGGTCTGACTGTCGAACCGGTGGAAATCGTCCTGCACGCGGCGAGCCGGCAGCAACAACTGCTGGTCACGGCAAAACGGGCCGACGGAAAACTGTTCGACGTGACCCGTCAGGCCGAGATCAAACTCGACGGCGATGCCATTGCGAAGCTGTCTGGAACGACGCTTGTCGGTCAGCGCGATGGACTCGCGGTACTAACCGTATCGGCAGGTGGTCAGTCGGTTCAGAAGGAAGTCCGCGTGCTGGGATTCGACCGTTATCCGCCGGTGCATTTCGCGCTCGATATCGTTCCGGTCCTTTCAAAACTGGGGTGCAACAGCGGCGGATGTCATGGCAAGGCCAGTGGTCAGAACGGGTTCAAGCTGTCGGTTTTCGGATTCGATCCCGTGGCCGACTACGATGCGATCGTCAAGCAGGCCCGGGGACGCCGGGTGTTTCCGTCGAGCCCGATCCGCAGCCTGATTCTGGCAAAGCCTTCGGGCGGCGTGCCGCATGGGGGCGGAGTCCGGCTGGCCAGGGATTCACTCGACTATCAGCTCTTTGCAGAGTGGGTCGATCAGGGTATGCCGGTCGGCGATGAGTCGGCGGCCCGCCTGACAGGTCTCCGCGTCAGTCCGCAGGAGCGGGAACTGGCGCCAGGAGGACAGCAGCAGATCCTGGCGACCGCACTTTATTCCGATGGCAGCCAGAGGGACGTTTCCTCGGCCGCGCTCTATTCCGGAAATGCCCCCCAGGTCGCGGAAGTCGATGCACGGGGGTTGATCCGCTGCGGACAGGCCCCTGGCGAAGCGGCCGTCACAGTCAATTACATGGGTCAGGTCGCAGCCGTTCAGGTTCAATCGCCACGCACCGGCGGACCGAGCCCCTATCCCGAGTTGCCCGTGCAGAACGAGATCGATTCGCTCGTCTGGGCGAAGCTGCGGAAGATGGGCCTGGTCCCCTCGGAGCTGGCGGATGATGCGGCGTTTTTGAGGCGGTCGACGCTCGATTGTCTGGGGACGCTGCCGACGCCGTCGGAAGTCCGCGCGTTTCTCGCCGACACAACGATTGACAAGCGCGCGAAATGGATCGACCGGCTTCTGGCACGCGATGAGTATGCCGACTACTGGACCTTGAAGTGGGCCGACATCCTGCTCGTCGACCGGGAAAAGCTGGGAGAACGCGGGGCGTTCGAACTGCACCGCTGGCTGCGCCAGCAGTTTGCCGCCAACCGCCCTTACGACCAATGGGTCCGCGAGCTGATCACGGCGGCCGGGGATTCGAGCAAGTCGGGACCGGTGAATTTCTACCGCGCGGCAGACACTCCCGATGCGCTGGCCCGATCGGTCAGCCAGGCGTTTCTGGGAGTCCGCGTGGAATGCGCCCAGTGCCACCATCACCCCTTCGAGAAATGGTCACAGGAGGATTACTACAGTTTCGCCGGGTTCTTCAATGGCCTGGAACGCAAACCCATCGCAAAAGACCGGATGCTCGTGTTCCATGCCGGCTATCGCGAGATGCCCATTCCGGACAGCAGCGTGAAAGTCAGTGCGCGGGGCCTCGATGCGCCGGTCTCGCCGCGGCTGACCGCGGCCGATCCTCGCGTCGTCCTGGCCGAGTGGATGACGTCGCCCGACAACCCCTGGTTCGCGCGCCTGGTGGTGAATCGCCTGTGGAAGCACTACCTCGGCCGGGGTTTGGTCGAGGCCGAAGACGATCTCCGTTCGACGAACCCGCCGACGAATCCTGTCTTGCTCGATGATCTGGCGCGGCGCCTGGTGGAATCGAAATTCGACCTCAAGGCCGTGATGCGGCTGATCATGAACAGCCGCACGTACCAGTTGTCGAGCCGGCACACAGAGAACAACCACGACGACGAACAGAATTTCTCGTCTTATAATGTGAAGCGACTGCCGGCAGAGCCGTTGCTGGACGCGATCAGTTCGGTGACCGGGGTTCCCGAGCTATTTCCCGGCCGGCCGTCGGGAACGCCGGCCATCGCGCTGTGGGATAACCGGCTGCCCTCGTATTTTCTCGAGATTTTCGGCCGCCCCGAGCGGACGAGTCCCTGCGAGTGCGCCCGCTCAAGCGATCCGACAATGACTCAGGTTTTGCACCTGATGAATGCCCCCGAGGTGGAGGCGAAGGTTGCTCATCCATCGGGAAAAGTGGCCGGCCTGATCGAATCGGGGGCTACTGAAGAGCAAATCGTCGAGGAACTGTGCCTGGCGGCGATCGGCCGCTATCCCACGCCGCAGCACAAAGCCGCGGCCCGCAGCCTGTTTGCCTCATCCTCGCCGCGGGAAGCGGCCGAGGATTTTCTATGGACGCTTCTCAATTCGTATGACTTCCTGTTTATCAAGTAGAAGGAGTCTCACATTGTCTCCCGCCTACTGTGATGGAATCGATCGCCGGGCCTTTCTGCGCGTCGGGTCACTGGCCGGGTTGAGCCTGGCCGAAATCCTGCGGCTGCAGTCGGCCCGCGCTGCGGATCCTCCCGCCCGGCCGGCGCCGCCGAAGAAAGACATCAACTGCATCTTTGTGTTCCTGATCGGCGGGATGGCCCACCAGGACCTGTGGGACCCCAAGCCCGACTCGCCTGCCGAGATTCGCGGCGACTTTTCGCCGATCAAAACGGCAGTCCCTGGTCTCTTCGTTTCGGACATTCTGCCGCATGTCTCCGGGGTGACAGACAGCCTGGCCATTCTGCGGGGGCTCACGCACGGCGATCCGGACCACACTGCCGGTTACCACGTGATGATGACGGGGGCCCATCCGGGGTTTGGCGGCAGTTTCAACCGCAACAAGCACGACAACAACGTGCATCCCTCGCTGGGGTCAATGGTCGCCAAAGTCGGCGGTGGGAACGGTTCACTGCCGCCGTACATTTCGGTGCCCAATTTTCTGAACAGCGGCGGCCCTGCGTTTCTGGGGGCGAGCTGCGCGCCGTTCGTGATCGAGTCGGATCCTGCGTCTCCTGAATTCTCGGTCCGCGACATCGTGCTCCCCGAGGGAGTGGCCAGCGACCGCAGCGTCCGACGCCAGCAGGCGCTGCGTGAAGTGAACCGTCTGGAACGCGAGGCCGAGCGGATCAGCAAGACGGTGCAGTCCGCCGACATCTTTCAGGAGAAGGCTTACAACCTGATGACGTCGCAGCGCGCCAAGGAAGCCTTCGATATCACGCGAGAAAGCGAGGCCACCCGGCAGGCCTATGGCATGACAAGCCTCGGTCAATGCTGCCTGCTGGGACGGCGCTTGGTCGAAGCCGGCTGCCGGTTCGTGTCGGTCGAAAACGGACACTGGGACACACACCGCAAGAATACGATGAGCCTGCGGGAGCTGCTCGTCCCCAGTCTCGACCGCGGACTGGCGGCGCTGGTCACCGACCTCAAACAGCGCGGGCTATTCGACTCGACCCTGGTCGTCGTGACCACCGAGTTTGGAAGGACTCCACGGATCAACCAGATGGCCGGGCGCGACCACTGGCCACAGGCGTTTTCGATCGTCATGGCGGGGGCCGGTCTGAAGGCCGGGCATGTGATCGGCGCCACCGACTCGCAGGCCGCCTACGTGACAGATCGGCCGGTGACGCCTCCCGACATGGCCGCCACGGTTCTCAAGATCCTGGGGATCGATCCCGAGATCGTCGTGCAGACACCGGCCGGCCGGCCCGTGCAACTGGCCGGCGGCGGCAAACCTGTTTTCGAGCTGTTCTAACAGGTTTTCCTGAAGGGGATGGCGTTGATTCACCGTTCATGTCATCGGTTCGCAGCCATGGTTGCAGGGCTGGCCTGCCTGGCGTCGCCCTGCGCGGCTCAACAGGTTCCCACCGAGCCCACCAGCACGCATATCTTTCCGGCCGGCGGGCGTCGCGGGACGGTTGTTCCTGTCCGCGTCGGCGGAGAATTCCTGCCGCCTTACACGCGCTTCCGCCTGTTCGGCGAAGGCGTCTCTGCACCCCCGGAGCTCGTCGAGAGGGCCACGGGGAACTATGAGCCGTCGCCGCGCCGCAAGCCGGGTGGCAGCCCGATCACGTATCCGCGAGAGTGGAAGTCGGAGATCGCAATTGCCGCCGACGCGCCGCCCGGGCAGAAGCTGTGGCGAACGTCTTCGGCGGGGGGTGGCGCCGGCGGCCGGCCGTTCATCGTGGGAGACCTGCCGGAGTTCATCGAAACCGAATCGAATTCGGTTCCCGATCGGGCCGAGCGGGTGCAGCTTCCGGTTACGATCAACGGGCAGATTGCCGGCGAACGCGATCTCGATTATTTCCGGTTTGAAGCCGCCGCAGGCGACGTCGTTTCGATCGATGTCGTCGCCGCCCGGCTCGGTTCGCCGCTCGATCCGGTCGTTGAAATCCAGGATCTTCACGGACGCCGGCAGACGGTGGAAGAAATCCGCGTCGGCAGCGATCCCGTGATCGCGTTTCGCGTGCCGGCGTCCGGCGAGTACCGGCTCCTCATTTCCAATCTTAACTTTCATGGCGGCCCGCATTTCGTCTACCGGGCCACGATTTCGACGGCGCCGTATGTGTTGTTTGCCTTTCCGCCGGGGGGCCGGCTGGGTCAATCGAGCGAGATCGAGCTGTTTTCGCTCGACGGGAACAGGGCCCTGCGAAGCGTGAAGGAATCGATCCAATTTTCCGCCGGCGCCTCGGGGGAATTCCTCCTGAACACTGCGACACCCACGGCGAATGTCGTCACGCTGGACGCGACCGATCAGCCTGTCGCACTTGAAACCGAGCCGAACGATACGTCCGCCACGGCCACCAGCACGACCTGGCCGGGGGTGTCCTACGGCCGCCTGTCATCGGGCGACGACACCGACTGGTTTGCGGTGACCGCAGGGAAGGATCAGGCCCTGACGGTGGAATGTCTGCCGTTGCCGCGGGGCTCAGGGTCGCTTCCCGTAATCTCAATCTGCGACGCCGGGGGTGCGACGCTGGCACAAGCCAGCACTGCGGCTCTGCTGCCAAAGCCCTGCCGCCTGGAATGGCGCGCCCCGGCCGAAGGAAGATACTTCGTCCGCGTGCAGGACGTCCGGCGGGAAGGGACTGTCGCTGCCTATCGCCTGGCGATCCGATCGACGCGACCGGATTTCTCGCTCGCGGCCGCTGCCGATATCGCCAACGTCGTACAGGGGGCCCGCGGTGAGCTCGAGTTGCGGGTCGATCGGCAGGGTGGGCTGGCGGGACCGATTGATCTGGCGATCGAAGGTCTGCCGGAAGGCGTCCGCTTCGAACCTGCGCAGATTCCTGCCGGCCAGGAAGTCGTGAAGTTGGCGTTCGTCGCGATCGACGAGACGCGTCCGGGCGACGCGATCCTGAAAATCACGGCGTCGGCAAAAGCCGGGGAAGAAACGATTTCACGAGTTGCCAGCGCGGCCCATCTGGGGCGCGACGTGGAAGGAGTTTCGCTCGGGGCGCCGTCGATCGATCACGTGCAGCTCACCGTGCGTCACAAACAGGTCTTTCGACTGTTCTGCAACGAGGCCTATCAGTATGCGAACCGGGGAACGATCTACCCCTATCAGATGGAGGTCGAGCGGCTGAACGGATTCGACGGACCCATCCAGTTGGAGATGGGTGACCGGCAGATCATGGACCTGGACGGGGTCGAGATCGTGAACTCCACTTTCCCGGCCGGCACCTCGCAGCTCATGCTGCCCCTATACATGCCCGAGACGATGCACATCAACGTGCAGCCGCACTCGAATATCTATGCCCAGGGCTTCGTCGTCTTCCAGGACAAATGGGGCCAGCGGCAGTCGATGCTGCAGGTGTCGGAAATGCGCTGCATGATCCGGCCGCTGCCGACAGTCGCCCGATTGCGGACCCGCGAGAAGTCGATTTCAATCAAGGCCGGTGAATCGCGCACGTGCGTCGTGCAGCTCGACCGGACGAGCAATTTCGGCGGAGCGATGCGGGTGGAGCTCGCTGCGCCGCCCGCTCACCTGCACATGGACCCGGTCGTCATCCCGGCTGACCAGTCGGTCGCCGTCGTCACGATCGCTGCCGACTCGGAGTTGCGGCAGTTGCCCGCGCAAATCAAATTGCGCGGTGCCGGCGGTCTGCCGCGAGACGTCACCGTCGTCAGCGAAGTCATTCTGCCGGTGACGGCGGAATAACAGGAAGCGCACCGCGCAGGAGTCGAACCTGCAACCCTCAGCTTCGTAGGCTGATGCTCTATCCATTGAGCTAGCGGTGCGTGGATTCCACAGTTTAGCAGAATCGCCAGAGGTCGCAAGCGGGGTTGTGTGGCCGATGCGCGTGACGGCCCGTCGCCGGCAAATCGCCCGGTTGGCATGGTCATGCTTCCAGCAGCATCCGCATCAGATTCGGAACACCGTGCCCCTGGTGATACTGATCACGGGCAATATCGGTGCAGGTGCGTGTCAGCAGCTCTTTGACCTCGTCGGGGCGACCGATGTATTCGCGGCGCACCGACAGAAACGCGGCCAACAGACCGGAGACGTGCGGACAAGCCATGCTGGTCCCGCTGTCTTCGCGATAGGCGGCAAAGCTCTTGCCTTTCCGCTGCGGATTGTAATTCGAGTTGCAGGACGTAATCCGCTCGCCCGGTGCGACGACGTCGGGCTTTTTTCGCCCGTCGGCAGTCGGGCCCCGAGATGAGAAATAGGAGACACCGTAAAAGTGGGGCTTGTCCGTGTGCACCGAACCGACGGCAATGCACTCTTCGAGATTTGCAGGATCGCCGATCGAGAGGGACGTATTCAGTTCGACGGCGCCGTCGGCGGTCGAGACTTCGATCTGGCCTTCGTTGCCCGCGGCAACGCAGACCAACACTCCTCGCTGCCAGAGGTCGCGCAGCTCCTTGCAGATCGGCGAATAGCCGCAGCCATACACGGTCGCGTCGAATGGCCCCCCCCAGGCTCAGGTTCACTCCGTGAATCGCAGTGCACGGCTCGTTTTCGTTGCGGCGCAGAATATCGTCGATGGCTTTGATGATCCACGCGTCTTCACCTTCGCCATTGTCGTCGAGTACCTTGTAGACGATCAATTTGGCGCGGGGGGCGAGGCCCAGGTAGCGAGGATGACCCCCGCCTCCTGCCCGGCGATGATTCCTGAAACGTGCGTTCCGTGACCGTCGGCACCCTGACGCTTCGAATTAGTGATGGGGACAGGCTTCGATGAACTCGTGGTGCAGTCGTACACGGCTTCGACCGTCGCTCCGAAGCCCTGATCGCTGAAATGGGGATGATCCGACCGACAACCGGTGTCCAGGACCGCCCATCGGATTCCGCGACCATTGGCGGTGTAGCTTTCCCTCGCCGCATCGACGCTAAGGGGACCATGCGACCGCACCAGGAGCTTTCGCTTCTTGGCGCTTCGCCAGACCGCATAGACGTGGAAGTCGTGCGGTCGTGTTCCGAGTTCCTGGATTTCGGGCGGCGTGAGGTGCGCGGCGACGTACTTGCGCAACGTCTGAATGCCGGCTGCCTCGACAGCGTCCTTGAGATCGCTCCCCTTGTGGTGTTTGAGCACCAATGCGCGAACATCCTCGGCAACGCGATTGACGCGCCCTTCGAGCGTCTTCAGCGCTCCGGGCTGTTCCGCTTCGCGGGCCTCCAGTTCGGCGCGGGTTTCGTCGACGGCCTCGTACCGCGGCTCAAGCACTTCGACCAGCACGGGATGACGCTGCGCCGGTGCGGCAAACCGTTCGGCGACGTCGCGAGCCACCACAAACCGCCCGGCCGAATCGAATCGTATGGCATGATGAACGACTTTGCGCACCTCGAGATTCGACAGGTAACCCGTCGCGTCGTGCGGGTTGACTCCTTGCAGATCACGCAAGCTGCGATTCAGGACAAGGTGATCGCGAATGGCGACGCGGTTACGGGCGGCATAGTCGTTGGCCTGGCCGTGGTCGAGCGCTACGGGATCGAGCGGGTCCGAAAAATTCTGCCAGTCGCTGACGCCCGGCGGAACCTTGAGATCGAAGTGACCGGCCCGCAATCTGTCTTGCACTTCCTGCAAGCCCAGAGGTGAACCAAGAGTCACGAACAAGAGGGCTTCGGCCCGTTTGTTCAGCTCGAGCTCGGTGAGTACCTCGAATGCCGCGACCGTTCCCTGACTGTGCGACACGAGAATAAACGGCTCGCCGCCCGAAGGAAGCTGGTCGATCAAGCGTTGCTTGATTCGTTGTCGCACCGTCGGATCGAAAAAATAGGCGGCCGAGTCGGCCACGAAGAACCGCATGAAAGCGCGGGCAATCGGGTCCCGCAGAAATTGCGGGAGCGGCAGTAACTTCTTCTGGAAGGCCCGCGCGTCGGGCATCGGAAAGCCCCCCCCCCCAGCGATTCGAACAATCGCTCGAAATATTCGCGCGCGTCGGAATCGTTCGGATCGACCCCCGCCCGACGGAGCACGGCTTTCGCCGAATCCACGGTGCTCCGGGCGCTCGCCTGGTGGATCGATTCGGCCAGCGACACCTGTGGATTGTGCAGGATATCGGCCCAATAGGCCATGCGGGTTTCTTCGCCCATGTTTTTGCCGAACAGCGCGAGATCCCACTCCCCCTTCAACGATTCGGCCGAAGGTTTGGGACCGACGCTGTGAATGTAGACGACGATCCGATTGTCGGCAGGCTCGCGGCTCACGGCCGCGGCGCGCCTTTGCGTCGACGTCTTATGACGACGGCCGCGTCCGGCGGCGGTCGTTCGTTGATGCCGTCGCTTGGCCATGATTTATGCCTCACAAGTTTCCGAAATCTGTACGACGTCTGCCGCGATCGACTGGCACACTGTCGTGAACTCATTCGCGTTCGACAACATCGCCGCCGACTTCATAAGATGTCTCCCGCGCTGATCACGGAGGCCGACGCGTCGATTTCGTCGGCCGGCACGCCTTCTTTCCAGTCGAGATCGAAAACGTCGCGATAGTAACCCGAGATATTGACCGACCGCACGAGCACTCCCGCCTCACGCGCGCGCAAGACCGAATTTTCGCTCCAGTTGGTCGAACTCACGACGACCGCCTCGTCGTCGACAATCACGCCCTTGTTATGGCAATGCGTGAACGGCTTTGGATTCAGAGCCTTGAGTGAATCGAGCATCCCGGCCGCCTTGAGCGTCTTTTTCGTGCCTTCCCAGCCCGAGGCAAACGTCGCGCTGGTGATGATCCGCAAATCGAGCTTTTTGAATTTTGATTTTCGATCGGCAATGATTTCGAGCAGGTCGCGGATCCCCTTGCCCGCGAGAATGTACTGCTGCTGCAGCAGAACGCTTTTTTCAGCCGATTGCAGCAGAGCTTTCACTTCTTTCAGGTAATTGTCGGGCGAGACGATGGGCGTAACCGAGCCGCCCGGCGCAGCGACGTTCTTCATGCCAAACAACTTGCCCGGCGGTTGGACCGCCGCCGCGACGAGCATGTCGTCGAACTCGAGATCGGCGCTGCTCGCGGCGGCGCCGGCACTGGCGGGAATATTGAAGTCGGCGTCGAACAGCGTGGTAAACCACTGGGCGATGTCCTTGTCGTCGAAGCGGATGAACCACTCGCGATTTCCCTTTTTGAATTTGCCGGCCGTGTCGATTTCAGGCACTGAGCTCTTCGCCCAGTTCGCGCTCTCGACGACGACAATCGAGTCGTCGATGACAAGAAACTTCTGATGGCAAACCGTGAAGACGGCGCGGTCGTCTCTCGACGGGGCGGCCTTCACGTTCTTCGCCGAAGCGACCGTCTTCAGCGCGGCCAATTCGGCGGGGCCTCCGGAATTGCCGTCGTACATTGCACGGATCTTCACCTTGCGCTTGTTGGCGGCTGCCAGAAGGGCAATCAGGTACGGCGCACTCAGATCGTAAATGTAAATCAGAAGAGTTTTTGTGGCCTGGTCGATGGCCTGCTTCAGGAACAGGTACGAGCTGTCGGGGCTCACCGCGCAGGTGGCGCTGGACATTGGAAAAGTTTTGAACGAAAGCGTTGGCATCCGCGAGGGATCAAAGCGTCCGACGGTGAGCTGCAGCGAATCTTCGATCCCGCGGCAGAATTTCGCGGCGGCTGCGAATTCTTTGCTCGAAATGCGAGGGCGTTTGGTTACGTGAATGCTCATTGACGTGGGATGCAAGTTGAGGCTCGACCAGTCACTTCTGCGATCGCCGGGTGCCTTTCGACTTCAATTGAACGACGCGCTTTCGGACAGGACGGATCAGCATGTCCTCCGACGACACCTCCGGCAGCCGGCAGGCGACCTCTTCGTGTTTCTCGAGCGACTCGACCAGTTCCGGCGATCCCGACACCGAAAACGAATCGATATTCGGATAGATCTTTACGTCTTGCGACTTCGCGCCACTTTCCGACTCGGCTTTCTCGACGATCCTGCGAACCACCTTGCGGATCGTTTCCGGACTTCGCGGGGCCCTGCCCGCAGGCGATCGGAGCGTAAACTTGGCTTTCACCGGATTGTTCGCCGAGGCTTTCTTCCGGCCCTGGCTGCGTCTGGTTTCGCCGGCTGACTTCTTCGACGCGTTGCGTTTCCTGACCATGAGGACCTTTCCGCGCCTGGCGACGACGCAGTCGTTCGGCGTCATGATGACATTCGCTTCGTCTTCGTCGACCGCTTCCTGGCGGTCGAATTCTTCCGCACAGCCTGTTTCTTCACCGCCGGCGCCGTTGTTTTGCCGGCCGTCGCCGACTTGCCTTGCAATATCGCCAGAGCCTTAACCGCATCGGGCACTCCGCGATTGGCGCGAGCGACGGTCATCGTCTTCGGCAAAGTGCACGACTTGAGGATGGCGTTCTCGATCTCGTCGACGGTGGCGCTCGGCTTGGCCTCCCACAGCAGGGCTGCCAGGCCGGCGATGTGGGGCGTCGCCATCGAGGAGCCGTCCATTTTAGCAAAGCCTCCGTTCGGAATGGACGAAAGGATGCCCACACCCGGCGCGACGAAGTCAGGAACTCGCCGCTTGACAGGACGCAGCAAGGACTGGCTCGAAGAAAAACCGGCCACTTCATCGTTGTTGTCGCAGGCGCCGACCGACAAGACAATTTCGTAGTTGCCCGGTGAACGACTCGTTCCGGGACCTTCATTCCCAACGGCAATGACCGGCAGCACGCCGCGGTTTCGCACGGCCTGCATCAGCGCGACGAAATCTTCATGGTATCCGCGCAGTCCGAGCGACATGCTGAGCACCTTCACCTTTTGCCCGATCACCCAATCCAATCCTTCGAGAATGCGGGCCACGACGTCGCCACCCTCGATCACCATGGTGCTGGCCAGCCTGGCTCCGGGAGCGATTCCGAATTCGCTTCCTTTGACTTCTCGTCCCACAATTGTGCCGGCAGTGTGCGTTCCGTGCTCGTCGCTGTCGTGTGGTTTCGCACCAGGCTTTCGATTTCCGTCCAGGTCGATCTCCACGAATGATGCGACTGCGCCCTTGAGCGCCGGATGCCTGGCATCGACGCCGGTATCGAGATGCCCGACAAGTACTCCTTTACCTGTAATGTCTTTGGCCCACAATTCATTTGCGCGAAGCCGCTTAATGCCCCAACTCACATCCTTTGTCGCCTTGGCCGCGGCAACCTTGTTCGGCTTGATGAGACTGATTTGTGGCGTGCCGTTGACCGCTTTCACGTCCGGATGTTTGAGCAGCGCCTTGTAGCCCCGCTCATCCACCGTGCCGAGCACCACGCCCAGGTTTGGATAGACACGGTACGGTCTCTGCGGCCGGCGCCGTCGTCCGAGCGACATTGCGACGGCGCCGCGGTGACTTTCCATCGACGAACGAAAATGCTTGACGACGTCGCTGACAGCGGCATGACTGGCAGTCAACGCAACGCTGTCTCCGGGCGCAACATTCTTGAGGGTGACAATGACATCGGTGACTCCGAAGTCTCTCAGCGCCAATTTGACGGACGCCATAATATAATGCCTCCGTGGTTGCGGACACGAATAACAATCTACTATGCGCCCCGATTACGGCACTCACGGCGGGCATATACAATTCGTATATACGGCCTAATAGACAAGTGCAAGCGACGGGCCGAACTGGCATAGTTAGAAGCAATCATTTCCTTTGTTGTCGGCTGCTCATGATGCGGTGCTCATTCCTAACTGAGCATCGCCCGGCGTCGGAGCCTTGCCGCTGGCCGCGGAGCAAGTTGGAAACCTGCTTTACGGAGGGGTTCCATCAATGAAGGGGCGATTCGCTTTCGCCGGGCGGGAGGGCGCGTTAGCATCTTGCGGATCGAAAGTTCCGGTCGTACTCATTCGGCCTGTTCCACTCCCGGAGACGTCTCATGCTCGTTTCTCTTGGTTCGCTTGTGCTGCCGATCGTTCTCTCGGCGGTGGCCCTGTTTTTTGCCAGCTTCCTGTCGTGGATGGTGTTGCAACTGCATAAGGGGGACTGGAAGAAGATCGATCGCGAAGACGAGTTTCTGGCGGCGGCGGGGCAGTGCCATCTGGCCGAGGGGAGCTACATGTTTCCCGGCTGCAAATCAAACGCCGACATGCAGAGCGAAGACTACAAAAAGAAGTACGAGGCCGGGCCGCGAGGCGTGATGACGATTCTGCCCAAGGTCAACATGGGTCAGAACCTGGGGCTCACGTTCGCCTACTTCCTCATTGTCTCGACGTTATTGGGATACCTGGCGTCGATCTCGATCTCGCCAGGGGCCGAGTTCATGGGCGTATTCCGGTTCGTGTCGACGGCGGCGCTGATGACATTCCTCGCGGCGATCGTGCAGCACGCGATCTGGTTTCGCAACCGGATCGTGGGGCACGTGGTCGAATCGCTGGCATACGCGGCCATCACGGCGGCGATCTTCGCGGCGCTCTGGCCCGCGAAGTAGGCAACATCGTTTAACCGCGACCCGAGTCAATCCACGTAGATGAACTCGTTGGCGTTCAAGAGCGCGTGGCAGAAGTCGGTGATTGCGGCGGCCAGGGGCGGGTCGAGGAACTTCGGGAAGTTCCGCGGCAGGAGCAGCGGCCGGGCGGGATTCCGTTCCAGCGCGATCAGCGACTGCTGCCGCAGAATGAAGCCCTCGGCGGCGGCAACTTCGTCGTCGGTGGCGCTGCGGCCGAACGCCGCTTCATAGCCTGAGCGAATCAGCCGGGGCAATTCGCCGCGGGGGTTGTCTGACAGCAGCCTCCCTGCGAATGTCTGGGCAAACTCCAGCACGAGCTCGCTGTTGAGCAGCATCAGGGCCTGCGGCGCGACGGTCGTCTGCGAGCGTCGGGCGCAGCTTTCATGCATGTCGGGGAGGTCGAACGCTTCCAGCATGGGATAGGGCAGGTTCCGTTTGGCGTGGATGTACACCGATCGGCGCACGCGCTCGGCGGGGATCGTCGTCGCCTTCCACGCCTCGCGCTTACTGAAATCGGGAGGCAGCTCCGGAAAGACGCTGGGACCGTGGATCGACGTTTCGAGCCGGCCGGCGACGGCCAGGAACGAGTCGCGGATGCTCTCGGCGGTGAGTCGATGGCGATCGAAGTGCCAGTACAACCGGTTGCCGGGGTCGACCTCGCGCCCGCGCGGAGGCGCGATGCCTGGCCCTTCGCGATCGGTCGCCTGGCGGTAGGCGGTCGACAGCAGCAGCAGCCGGTGCAACGACTTGATGCGCCACCCGAGGGGATAGTCGGCAGGCGAATTCCTGGGATCGTCGCCGGCGGCCGTGGCGACGAAATTCGACGCGAGCCAGTCGAGCAGCTCGGGGTGCGACGGCGGCGCGGTCTGCGAGCCGAAATCGTTGGCGTTCTCGACCAGGCCGCGTCCGAAATGTCCCTGCCAGACGCGGTTGACGATCACGCGCGGGGTGAGGGGGTTCGACGGATCAGCCAGCCAGCGGGCAAGGGCCGTGCGGCGGCCCGACGTTTGGCTGTGCGGCGCATCAACTCGGGCGTCGCTGCCCCCCGTCGGAAACAGAACCGAGAGAAACCCCGGAGCGACTTCTTCGAGCGGCTTGTCGTACGACCCGGCGGCGAGGCGATGCGTCGGCGGTGGCACAGCCGCCAGCTCGCTGACGATCATGCCGGTTTCTTCGGCAGGCGGCTGCGGTTTCTGGCGATCCCATTCTTTCAATTGCCGGCGGAGCTCAGACCGACGCCGCTTCTGCTCGTCGGTGAGGTGAGAGGAGACAACCTCCTCTTTGATCTCCATCTGCCGTTCCGACCAGAACGCAATCTGCCGCTGGTAGGTGGTACGGTTTTCGGGATCGGTGTCGACGGCGGCAAGCACGACGGCGGGAAACTTCATGCGGCGGTCGCCGGCGGCTTTGACCCGCGCGTCGTATTCGAGTTGGTGCAATTCGTCGCGCAGCGCCGCCGTGGCGGCGCGCCAGCCGGCCAGTTGTTCGCGGTACGCGGCCAGTGCGGCGGGTTTCCCGACCGGCGAGCGGTCGTTGCGAACGATTCCGGAGAAAAAGGCCTGCAAGCGGTAGAAGTCGACCTGCGGCAGCGGGTCGAACTTGTGATCGTGGCACTGGGCGCAGCCGATCGACGCGGCCAGGAACACCGATCCGATGTTGGCCGTCAGGTCGTTGAGCGCGTCCTGCCGCGCCAGGAGGATGTTCGAGGCATTGCTTTCGTCGGGCCAGAGCAGCGTGTACCCTGTGGCCAGGACGGCGCTGGCGTCATCGGGAAAGAGCTCGTCGCCGGCAATCTGCTCCAGGACAAAACGGTCGTAGGGCGTGTCGGCGTTGAAGGCGCGAATCACGTAATCGCGATACTTCCACGAAAGGGGGCGCAGCGGGTCCGCATTGTAGCCAGCCGTTTCGGCATAGCGCACGACGTCGAGCCAGTACCGGCCCCAGTGCTCGCCATAATGCGGGCTGGCCAGCAGTCGATCGATCAGCCGCTCGTAGGCGTCGGCGGAAGCATCAGCCAGGAACGCGGCCACCTCTTCGGGAGTCGGCGGCAGCCCCAGAAGATCGAAGGTGGCGCGGCGAATGAGCTCAGTCTTGGTCGCGGGGGGAGAGAACGAGAGCCCCGCCTCTTCGAGCGGCGACAGCACGAACGCATCGACCGGGTTCCGCACGAGCGCCGATTCGCGAACAGTTGGAACTGAAGGTCGCCGCACGGGCCGATAGGCCCAGTGTCTGTTGACGGTCGTCGTCTCAGCCTTATCACCGGCGCCGGCGGACGCTGCAACGGCACAGCACAGGACAGCGAAGGTCAATGTGCGGATCATGCGGAGGGACGCAGGCAATCGAGGCGATGCTGGATTGTCGAGAACCGGGTTCACACGGAGTCTGATTATAACCGCCCACCGGAGAGGACGCGACAGGTCGGTGGGGTGCAGCCGCAATTGGTCACTTGCGCTGGAGCATCCAGATCGCATCAGGCATGGTGCCGCGTTCAATTGCAAATCTCTCTCGAGCGTCGAACGCTGCGATTCCATACCACCAGACCCAAAGACCGTCAGCACCGAGGCATGAATACCACTGGAGGAAACTGACGACGACGTGCGCGTTCCGTGGCATCGCGAACATTTACGTCAGGGGGCGATCGAACTGATCGACGCGGCGCTTGTGGGTCCGTGGGATTTGACTACACGTGAGACTCCAACAAACCGGTCCAAAGCTCGTCCATGCGCCCATCATACCCCAGGTAAAGCGGGGGCAGGAAACGCCCAACATCGAACATTATGACGTAGACTTGAATCAGAAGCTTTGTCGCCGACGCAGTTTTGCAGGTCACCCGGCCCGGATTTGCTTGTATACGTCCGTTCATTCCACGAGTCGTTTGCTTCGAAGATTTCCGCCCTACCCGGGAAAACGGGGCGCTGTCCAGATTTTTTGAGCAACTTTCGTCCGGTCGAGTCGATAATTTCCTGGATTGGCCTTACAATCGTCCCAGCGGGCGATTTCGGCGGGGGGGGATTTTTTGATGAGAATCCGGAGCTGGATTCGCGCCGCGGCATCGCGCGCCAAGGCACCTGCATCAAAGCGGCGAACGCAGAAACGCATCGCCACGATTTCCATCGTCGCAGCGGAAATCGAATCGCTTGAGGTGCGAGTCGTGCTCTCGACCGGCACGACGGGGGCGTTCACCGTCGGCAGCCTGGTCCGCCACGACGGCGGCCAGGAGGGGTTCAATCCGCAGGGGACGGCAGGTCCCCGAGGTTACACGCCGGCGCAGATCCGGCATGCCTACGGGTTCGACCAGATCACCTTTGGCGGCATTCCGGGCGACGGCGCGGGAACGACGATCGCGATCGTCAATGCGTATGACGATCCAAATATCGCGAACGACCTGCACCAGTTCGACCTGGCGTACGGTCTTCCCGATCCGCCGAGCTTCATCAAGATCAATCAGAATGGCAGCACGACCAATCTGCCCGCCCCGGACGCCGGCTGGATCACCGAGATCGCGCTCGACGTAGAATGGGCGCACGCCATCGCGCCGAAGGCCAACATTGTGCTCGTCGAATCCACCACCAGCAGCTACTCCGACATGTATACGGCCGTCAACACGGCCCGGAATTATCCGGGCGTGAGCGTCGTGTCGATGAGCTGGGGGAGCTCGGAGTACTCCAGCGAGCGGTTCGACGACAGGACGTTTACAACACCCAACGGGCATGGGGGAGTCACGTTCGTCACGGCTTCGGGTGACGACGGAGCGCCGACGTCATATCCTTCGGCCTCGCCGAACGTTTTGAGCGTGGGAGGAACCACGCTGCGGCTCGATTCCAGCGGCAACTGGACCAGCGAGTCAGGCTGGAGCGGCAGCGGCGGAGGCGTCAGTCGCTATGAAAGCCAGCCTTCGTACCAGAAAGGCGTCGTCACCCAGAGCACGACGTATCGCGCCGATCCCGACGTGGCGTACGACTCGGATCCCAGCACGGGGTTCGGGGTTTACGATTCCTACAACAACGGCACGGCCACGCCCTGGGGGCAATGGGGTGGGACGAGTGACGCGGCACCGCAGTGGTCGGCCCTGATCGCCATCGCGAACCAGGGGCGTGCACTGTCTGGCAAAGGCGCGCTCGACGGCGTCAGCCAGACGCTGCCGATGCTGTATTCGATGTCATCGAGCAACTTCCGCGACATCACAACCGGCGGCAGCACCGGCTCTCCGGCCTATTCGGCCACCGCCGGTTACGATCTCGTCACCGGGCGGGGCAGTCCCTATGCGAACCTCGTGGTCCGCGACCTGGTCGGGTTGCCTCCCGGGCCGACGCTGACGTCGATCGCGACGCTGGGGACGGCTTACCCGCAAACGCCGTTCGGAATCACCTACGCGACGCTGCTGGGCGCGTCGAACGCCGCCACATCGAACGGGCAGCCGGTGCAGTTCCGGGTGAACAGCCTGCAGAATGGCACGCTGTCGATCGTGCACAATTTCACAACGACGGCGGTCGTCGCCAGCCCGACGAGCGGCACACTGTTTGGTGCAGGTGACACGCTGATCTGGACAGGCCCGGCAGGGCTGACGGGAAGCGCCGTGAGCGCTTTCTCGGTGACGGCGTTCGACGGAACGTCGAATTCGGCGTCGGCAGTGACCGTCAAAATCAATGTCTCTGCGCTGGGGACGCAATTCAGTCTGTCGGGGGCGTGGACTGTCGTCAGCTCGTCGGGCGCAACGCTGGGACTGGGCAGCATCACCCAGACCGGCGGTAACCTGTCGCTGGTCAACGTCGGCGGCGCGACAGCTTCGGCGCAATACACGGCGCTCGACCAGATCACCTCCACAAATCTCGACGGGTCAGGCACCGTCGTCGGGCAAATCGACACGACGACGTCTGACCAGGGACGCATCACATGGTCGAACGGAACGACATGGCTGAGAATTTCGCTGGGGGGCCAGTACGCCGTGACCACTCCCGGCAGCAGCACTGTGGCGCTGGGCTCGATCACGCAGAACGGCACGTCCCTGACCTTCGCCAACGGCGCCAGTTCCTTCGCTGCGACCATCACGAACCCCACTCAGATGAATGTGACGGGGCAGGCCGGGGGCGCGACGTTCGGCGACGGCCAGATCGTGTTCGCCGGTAGCGGCCAGGTCTGGAAGAAGCTCGACCTCGCCACCGATTACACGAATCCGTCGGGGGCGGCCACCCGCGTGATCCAGAACGGTACAACGTCGGTGGTCTTCGTCAATAAATTTGGTGGCACGTCTCCCGGGTACTGGATCAACGCCACGCAGCTCTTCGCCACCGGTTGGAATCAGACGGTGACGACGTCCGCGGGCGCCTTGATCTGGCAAGACGGCACGGTCTGGAACGAGAACGTCGTGCTGAACGGCGTTGTCGATGGGGCCGGGGCCGCCACGATCACGGCCAGGTCGGCGCGCGTCGTCGTGAATGACTACGTCAACGGCGCCGGATTGCCCGTGCACCTGGTGCTCACAGGAACTTCTTCTCTGCTGTTCATCGACAGCCTGGGGCACATGGCGGCGGGCGCCTGGACAAGCCCGACGCAGGCTGCGTCGAATGATTATCCGGGCGACGTGGCAACGCTCAACGGCAGCATCATCGTCTGGTCGAGCGGCGTCGTCTGGACGCCGGTGAGCACCACGTCGGCACCCGTGACGGTGACCGATTACACGAATCAGGTCGGCGTTCCCGTACACGCGATCACGAATTCAACGTCAGACATTGCATTCGTTGACGGCCAGGGTCGGCTGGCGGTGGGCCAATGGCTGAGCGCCACGCAGGCCGCGGCCGATGCCTACCCGGGCGACAAAGCGACATTCGGCTCGAATCTGGTCGTGTGGGACGACGGCGCCGTGTGGACGAAGGCAACGAGTGTGCCGTTCGTCATGACGTTTACCGATGCCAACGGGAACCAGTCGCACGTGAAGTTCCTCAACCAGACGACGCTGATCGGGCTCGACGGCGCTCTGCAGGGGGCCACCGGCACGCGCCAGAACGGCAAGATCACCTGGTCGAACGGCAGCGCCTGGAGCCGATTCGACTTCAACGCCCTCAATGCCCTGTTCCAGATGGCCGCCGGGTATCCCTGATACTAACCGCAGCGCAAGCGAGGCAGTGCGTCAACTCGTCCTTGCTTGCGGGAATGGTGCCATTCGCGTCCGGATCGCCTTTTCAGGCCGGCGCGACGAGGTCGAGCGATCACTTGTCAGCGGCTTTGGCGACGGCTTCGGCAACGGCTCGTTCGAGCTCGGCGTCGTCGGCAGGGTCGCGCTGCAGGATCTTGCCTTGCGCGTCGATCAGAATGACCGTTGGAAAATCGGAAATGTTCCAGCGGGAAACGATGGGCCCGTCGTCGCCGTCGGAGAATGAGGGCCAGGTCATTTTCTGCTCTTTCATCACGGCGGCCGCCTTTTTCTTCTGATCTCCACAATTGACGCCGACGACGGTGAACGGCCGGCCGGAAAATTTTTCCATCAGCATCCGCTCGAACGGGACTTTGGCCATGCAAGGTTGGCACCAGGTTCCCCAGAAGACGAGCAACACGACTTTGCCCCGAAAACCGCTGAGCTTGAGGGGCTTGCCCGCCACGTCGTCGCCGGCCAGCTCGGGAATCATTTTCCCGGGGCGCAAATTCTGAATCTCGAAGATTGCGCCCGCGGCGAGCTGTTTGAGGGTCTTCTCTTCGTCGTCGGGCTGAATGTCGCCGTACTCTTTGCGGACGCGCTCGAGCAGCGATTCGATCGCCCCTTGCCGTTTGGCGTCGTCGGTTCCGCCGAGTCGCTTCGCGCGTCTCCGCGCCAGATGATACAACCCGAGACCGCGGATTTCGCGGGTTTCCCCTTTTTCACCCAGCCGCTCCAGCAGCGATTCGGCCCGTTCCGATGGACACGCCGCGAGGACGGGAAACGCCGTTTTCAGCCGCGGCGATTTGACGTGGTGTTTTTCGAACAGCGCGAGGGCCTCGTCGAGCACGGCGAGCGCATCGGGCGCGTCGAGGTTTTCGACGATCCAGACCAGTGCGTCGAACGACGTGCCGTCGGCCGGCGCTTCTTTGACCAGCGCCAGGATCTGCTTGCCGAAATCCAGGTCCGAGGGTTTTTTCTTTTCGGCCGTGGCCCGTTCAGCGTCGGTTTTCGCGCTTTCCAGCGATTTGAAATAGGCCGTGTATTGCTTTTCAAATTCCCCGGTAATGGCCAGGAAGCGGCCGCCGCGGCTTTGTTTCTGAAATACGTTTTCAGCCGCTCCGAGACGACCCGTCAGGGCGACCGCTGTCGCCAGCAGGCTGAACATTATTGTGGGCAGATGTGTCATACGGGGCGTCTCACAAAAAGGTCAATCATTCGTGCATTGTCACGCGACCGCGGCGTATGTTTTTCAATACAATTCCAGGGCGAGGTTGTCCAGATTTGTCTTGCCCGCTGTATCCGAACTCGCCAGAGTTCGGGAAAACGCCGGTAACGGGGAGGACAAGTGCGGAATAGGAACCTTTCAAGGATCGTTGTCCCATGTATGTACCCGCCGCGTTTGCCCAGACCGATCTGCCGACGCTCTACGACTTCATGGAACGGCACTCCTTCGCCCTGTTTGTGACAGACGTTGGCGGAGCTCCGTACGCGACGCACCTGCCGTTTCTGCTCGATCGATCGGCGGGCCCGCAGGGGACGCTCGTGGGCCACGTCGCCCGCGCCAACCCGCAGTGGACCGAGGCGGCCGGGCAGACGGCACTGGCGATTTTCTCGGGGCCGCACGCCTACGTTTCGCCGTCTTGGTACGAGGCTGAGAACGTCGTCCCGACGTGGAACTACATCGCCGTCCACGTTTACGGCCGCGTGCAGGTGATTGAAGACGCCGATCGCCTGCTGGCGATTGTCGGAACGATGGTAACAGAATACGAACAAGCGCTGCCGCACCCGTGGGCGGTGGGCGACCGGAATACGTTTATCGACCGCATGCTGTCGCAGATCGTGGGTTTTCGGATCGAGATCGAGCGGATCGAAGGCAAGTGGAAGCTGAACCAGAACCACCCCCCCGATCGCCGCGAAAAGGTGATGTGCAGGCTTCGCGAAATCGGCGGCGAGAATGCCGAAGGAATCGCGCGAGCAATGGAAGACAATCGCGGTCGGTGATTTGACAGAACTACTCGTATTTCACGTCCCGGACTTCGATTTTCATTTTGCTGAGCGCGGCCACCAGCGGCAAAAACGACATGATGGGGGACACGTCTCCGTCGGAGGAAAAGCTCGAATCGCCGAACTTTATGTGGTCGGCGGCGATGCCTCCGCGCCCCAGCGTGGCATCCAGCGGGACCCACTTCCCGCGCACGTAGACTTCGGTCCACATGTGCCCGCCGAAGCTCGCCAGGCTGGGGACGTACACGAGCCCCACGGCGACGCGCGACGGAATGCCGCGGGCCCGGCACATCGCAGCCAGCAGCACGGCGTGCTCGGTACAGTCTCCGGAGAGGTCCTTGGCGACTTCGGCGGCCGAGGCCAGCAGCGTCGAGAAATTCTTCTGCTTCAGGTTCTCGGCAACCCACTTCTCCATGAGCTGCGACTGTTTCCAGGGTTCGCTCTCGTCCTTGACGGCGTCAGCCGCGTGCTTGCGCACCCGATTGTCGTCGCTCTGAATGTACTCGTTGGGCGCGAGGAACTCGCGCCCGGGATTCTGGGGCGCGCCGGCGGGGGCTTCCTCGGGGGGCGCAATGGCCGTGACGGTGAGATCGACCGCGTAGTCGCTGACCCTCTCCACCTGCTGCGTCGGCCCCGTGCTGAGCGCTTTGGCCGGGTCTTCGCCGGTAATGCTGACGCGGTACACGGCGCGGCGCGTTTCGGCGGACCTGTCGATTTTGCCGGCCTTCACCAGCGTCGCGAACGCCATGTCGACTTCTTCCCCCGTCAGCGCCTTGAGGGCTTCGTCTTTCGTGACTGTGTAAGTGGCCATGTTCGCAAAGCTGACGATCGACTTCAGCGCGACTCCCTTTTCGTCGAGGAACTCGGTCGCCGTAATCAGCGGCGCCACGCTCTGCGAAATCGCGACCGCCAGCAATTTCCTGGATTTGCCGCCCAAGAGCGGCACATCTTCGATGGCGCCGGCCGTCAGCGTGACGGTGCTGCGTTTTCCGAACTGGGGGTCGAATGTCTCGAGGACTCGTTTGTCGCCGGGCTTCAGCGGGTTTTCACGCAACAGCCGATCCTGGTAGGCCGGCGACTTGACCGACCGGTCCCACTTCATTTCCTTCGTCGTCGGCTTGCCGTTCGTTTCGGTTGTCAGAAACAGCTTGTCCCCTTCGACACGGCCGCTGCTGCGCAAGGGGGCGGCGGGAGGGTTCTGCATTTCAAAGCGAAACGCCAGGAGTTCCCCCTCGGGCGTCTCTTCGGAATGCGTGATGGCCTTCGTTTTCACCGATTGCTTGAAGCGGGCGATTGTCATGTTCATTTCGCTGTCGGTCATGACCACCTCGCGCCCGTCGCGCTTGAGGCGTCCTGACGACGAACGGGCATAACCCACTCGCGATTTTCCAATGTACACGACCTGCCACGACTCCTCGAAATCCTCCAGCTCGGCGGCCGACGCGTGGGCCGCCGGGCTGGAGGATTTCGAGGAGTCGTGGCAGGTCGTGTACATTGGAAAATCGCGAGTGGGTGATGCCCGTTCGTCGTCAGGTCGCCTCAAGCCATCGGAATCATAAGTGCTTGCCCGTTGAAACGCCACGGCGCGGCAGGTCCCAACTGGACGGCGAATGAAGCTTGGAAACCGGGTAATGCACCACATATTCCGGGCGACCGGACCTGGTAATTCCGGGGGTCAGACAGAGCTTCTGAATATTTATAGAGTGAATAATGACCCATGAAATCTGAAAATGCTTCCCCCGGCGGCGCGCTCCGTATCTGCCGGGCGCACGGTGACTTGCGGCGAGCCGGAACGCGAAACGTGGCGACGCCCCGACTGACGCTCCCGCGCGTTTTTTTCCAAAAAAACGGGCGCAACAATTTTCATGGCAAGCAGTTGCGGATTATTCATCTGCAAAAAAGCGACTTTCACAAAACGGCCACTTTGACACGCGAATGCGCTGGGAATGCGCGCTTTCAGGGGCGGTTTGGGGTCATTTGAGGGCCCTGATCGTGAATAATCGGCGCCAAAATGGCATTCCTGCGCAAATTCTGGTGCGCGGGGCGCGGCGGCCGGTCTCGATCCGGGACACGCGCGGAGCAAGCTCCGCGGCTGAACGGGCGTGTGTCTGAACGCAGTGCCGCAACGATTCGCGGCTCAGCGTTCTGCACACTGCTTCAGGAATTATTCGACCGACCACGGAATCGGGTCAATGGGGCAG
>JACQFH010000486.1 GCA_016200145.1 Planctomycetia bacterium
AGCGCCGCCGCGAGCTGCTCAAGGGGGTCGATACGATCCGCCGCGACATCGACTCGAAGGGGGATATCGTCGGGATCGACAAGTTCTACCGCGACGCGATGGAGATGATCACCAGCGACGCGGCGCTGCGGGCATTCGACATCCACCGCGAGGACCCGCGTCTGCGGGACAAGTACGGCCGCCACGACCTGGGCCAGAGCTGCCTGCTCGCGCGCCGCCTGATCGAGGCGGGCGTGACGTTCGTGACGATCCAGGCCGGCGGCGGCTGGGATACGCACGGCGACAACTTTGCGCAGCTCAAGAACAATCTCCTGCCGAAATACGACCGGGCCCTGGCCGCTCTGGTCAGCGATCTCCATGCGCGCGGGCTCGACAAGAAAGTGCTGGTCATGACGTTCGGCGAATTCGGCCGCACGCCGCGGATCAATCCGCAGGCCGGCCGCGACCACTGGCCGGGGGCCATGTCGATTGTGTACGCCGGCGGAGGCCTCAAAATGGGGCAGATGATCGGCACGACCGATTCGAAGGCCGAGTACCCGGCGACGAAGCCGTATTCTCCGGGCTGCGTGCTGTCGACGATGTATCACGTCCTGGGGATCGACCACACGCACGTCTTCTACGACCAGGCCAACCGCCCGCTCCCGATCCTCAGCGAAGGCCACCCGATCGAAGAGCTGTTGTGAATTCGCCTCCGGCGAATAGAGCAGGAGAGAGGAGAAAGTAGAGAGTAGAACCAAGAAATCTCGCGTTCATGTGCGACTTGCTCTGCTCTCGTGCAATCCGCGACGAAGTCGCGCGTCAGCCCCAACGGGGCGAAATCCTAAAGCCCAGGGCGCAGCCCTGGGTATCAAGCCAAGAAACCGGCGAGCCCTAAAGGGGCGAAATTCTGGCATTCCTGCATCCTCTCGAATCTCACCACGTTGGGGCTCTTGATTTTTCACGAACATTTCCCAGGGCTGCGCCCTGGGCTATAGAATTACGCCCCGGTTGGGGCTGATGCTTTTCATGTCGGAACAAACGACCCTGGCAAGGGTCGAAGCGATTAGCCGGGGGTTGAGTCCGCCTGAGGCGGACGACACCCCCGGAACGAAAAGCGAAAATCATCACGACCCTGAAGGGGTCGCAGAGTCGTTGAGACAGGGCTCGCGTTCCGAGATTGATAAATGGCGAATTTACGGCTGCGACCCACTCCGATTTGCAGGCCCTCTGGCACCCCTCGCGGGGTGCAGGCACGATTACGAATCCGATCCGGGGGTGTCGCTTCGCTCAACCCCCGGCTAATTGCTGGCACCCCATTCGGGGTGCAGGTGGGCACAGCCCACACTACCTGTTGATCGCACCGGAATTTTTTGTGCAAAAGCTGACTCTCTTTGCCGTCGCCATCGTCCTCGCCTGCGGGCCTGGTTCGATCCTCCGCGCCGAGTTGCCGTCCATCCGGTTCGACCGCATCAATCCGCTGGGGGCCCAGGCGGGGACGTCGGTGGAAGTCGAGATTCTCGGGCGCGACACCGAAGACGTGTCGGCGCTGCGGTTCGACCATCCGGGGCTCAAGGCCGAGCTGGTGAAGCCCAATCGCTTCAAACTTTCCGTCGCCGGCGACGTGGCCGAGGGGACGTACGATGTCCGAATGATCGGGCGGTTCGGCGCTAGCAATCCGCGCTTGTTCGCCGTCAGCCGCGATCTCGTCGACGTCGCCGAGACCGAGCCCAACAACGTCGCCGGCAATGCGCAGACAATCGCCGTCAACTCGGCGGTGCACGGGACTTCCGACGGGAACGGCCAGGACGTCTTCCGTTTTCCCGCCCGAAAGGGAGACCGCATCCTCATCGACTGCCAGGCGCAGAAGCTGGAATCGGCGATGGATGGAACCCTCATCCTCAGTTCGTCCGCCGGGCAGATCCTCGCCAACAGCGGCGACTACCACGGCCGCGATCCGTTCATCGACTTCATCGCCCCCGACGACGGCGAGTACTTCGTTGTCGTCCACGATCTGTCGTATCGCGGCGGTTTTCCGTACCGGCTCATCGTGACGAACCGGCCCCACGTCGAAAACGTCTTTCCGCGCGCCGTCGAACCGGGCAAAGCCGTCGAGCTGGTCGCGCTGGGGCGCAATTTCAAGACGGGAAAATTCGCACCGGCCAAACCGGGAGACCTGCCGCTCGAAGAATTCCGGTTTCCCTTGACGATGCCGGCAGACCTGGCCGGCGCCGGGCGGTACGTATTCCTCGAACACCCGACCGATCACAGCGTGCTGCCCACCGGGGCGACCTGCACGCTGGACGGCCTGCAGGTGCGCGTCCCGTGCGGCGCGGGGGCCCTGCATCCTGTCCCGATCATCGCGGCCGGCGGACCGGTGACGCTCGAAGCCGAGCCGAACAACGACAAGACGAAACCGCAGCCGATTGCCCTGCCGGCCATCGTGAGCGGGCGGTTCGACGAAGCGCGCGACGCCGACTGGTACGCGTTTGACGTGCACGAAAACGGTCAATACGTCTTCGAAGTCTATTCCGAGCGGATCAGCGGACAGGCGGATCCGTATCTGGTCGTGATCGACGACAAGGACAACAACGTCGTGGAACTTGACGATTACGGCCATCGCATCAACGCGTTCGACGCGCACCTTCGCGACCCGTACGGGACGGCGAACCTCGAGGCCAAGCGCACGTACCGCGTTCTCGTCCAGGACCGCTACGGGCGCGGCGGACCGCGCTTTCAATATGTGCTCGCGATCCGCAAGCCCATACCGGATTTTCACGTCGCCGCGATTCACAGCGAGAACCCCGGCCCCGCGGGCACAACCCTGTGGCGCGGCGGCGCGGCATTCGTGGACGTCGTCATTCACCAGCAGGATGGCTTCAACTCGCCCATCACAATCACCGCCGAGGGCCTGCCCGCCGGCATTCACGCGACGCCGACCGTCGTCAACAACAACACGCGCGGCCTGTTCGTGCTGTGGGCCGATGCCGACGCGGCGGAAACCGACGTGCCGATCAAATTGTTCGCCTCAGGAACGCAGGACGGCAAGACGCTGCGGCGCGAGGTCCGTCCCACGACGCGCGTCTGGACCGAGACGAACCTCGGTGCGTCGGTTCCGATGCGCGAGCTGGTGGTCGGCGTCCGCGACAGGGCCCCCTACAGTCTCAAGATCGTCCCCGAAAAGATGACGGTCGAAGCGGGGAAAAAGGCCGAATTGAAGCTGGTCGCCAGCCGGCTCTGGCCCGAGTTCACCGAGAAGATCACGATCATTCCCCTCGGGTTTCCCGGCAACTTCAATTTCAGCTCGTTCAACATCAACGCCGGGCAGACGGACGCCTCTCTGGCGATCGACGTTCAGGCCGGAACGCGCCCCGGCGATTACACCCTCTCAGTGCTGGGCCAGGCGCAGGTCCCCTACAACAAAGACGCCAAAGCGGCCCAGAAGCCCAACACCCTCGTCTCGATGCCCAGTCTGCCGGTCACGATCACCGTGACGGCAAAGTAGATGCGGCATCCTGCCGCATCCGCAATGTGCTCCCGATCCTGAATTCATCACCACCGGCACCAATCTCGACCACCTCGAGGCGCTGCTGGCGAGGCCTGAGGCTTGAGACCTGAGGCGTGAGGACTGAGTCGCGGCTCTCCCTCTCCCACCGGGAGAGGGCCGGGGCTAGGGTTCGCTGCGCGAGAGAGTTGATTGGAGAAAGTAGAGAGTAGAACTGTGTGGGCGACTCACCGTTTTGACCTGTTCCAGCTTGCCGGCGAAGGTGCGGGATTCCCCGGCCAGCGTCAGCGTTTTCGTGGCTTCGTCGTAGGTCCCCTCCATTTTCTGAAGCATCTCATGCTCCGGCCCGCACTGCTGCGTCATGTGCAACGGCTGGTTCGCAGCGCCGCCGGCCATTGGCTCAATAGCACGATTCACCCGAGTAAAGCGTCCCATCTTCCTCAATGAAGATGTAGATGCAGCCCAGATCGCCAATCATGAGTTCGTCTCCACCGTAATCCCACTTCCCCTCGGGACATTTTGGTTCTGGAACATTGACCCACGGGTACGGCTGGTGCATGTCAGGTTGTACCGAGGCAATCGTGCAAAGAGATTTCCCAGGCAGCGAGTCATCACCCTCTTGGATAAAGAATGGTGCTCGACCTATTTGCGATGCCTGAAGCTGCGGAATCCAATACGGAGACCATACATCTTTGCTGTCACACTGGGGGTACTTAGAATCGGTTGTTCGCACCGCATCTGGATAGCTGATCATTCGGCATCGGTTTCCGAAACAAGGAGCGATTGTCATGCAGTCTGAAGGCATGTCGGCTGGTTGGATCAAATCCTGGATGCCGAGCGACTGCCATTCCATGTGCAGCGGACCAATCGGCCCATGCGAATCATCCCCAAAAACCAGAAGAATATCGCCGGGCAGTTTCCCGACGATGTCGACGGAATTGGTGAAGTTGAACTGCGCTATCAACGCCAATGGGTGGCCGCAGGGAGCACAGGGCCATGGCAATTTCCGCGGACGGTAAGGAAGGCCACCGATCTTGGTCGCGAATCGATTCTCCGGCTCGCCCTGGGACATGACGAAAACATCGACAGGAACGCGTTGCCCCCAATCGAACTGATCGACCATTCCGCGGCGCAACCACTCGATATTGCAGATGTCGCAGGGGCTCGTAATATCGCCGCCGGAATAGTGGCCGTACCGCTCTTGAAGTGGGAATCGCGGCAGCCAGTCCTCCAGGTGAAACTCGTAGTTCACGGCAGTGCTCCAGTGACGCGAACGACTGCGTTCACTTGCCGGGTCGGCTGCAAGGAATGTGGTGTCTCAAAAGACCGAAAGACCGTCAAGCCGACCAAGTGGACCTACGCGATGCCCTACCACTAAATCAGCGGCTCACGCTTGATTACATCGCACGGTCCGGGGGCGGCTACCGAAGGTCCGGGAAATTCTCACGGATCAGCTTCAAAAGGGCTGCCGCACCCCGCTTATCAAATTGGACCGACTGACTTACCTTTTCAGGGAACTCCCGATCGTCCGTCCCAAAAGTGTCGAGCTGGATGAACCGCTGACCTCCCGCAGCGAACGACGACGATTCGCAGCGCGTTGAACGATGCACAGCTTGTCGATCCTTTTCGGATGGCTGAATCGATGAGATGAGCGCCATTGATGCACCATGCAAATTAAGCCAATTTAAGCTACACCTGGCAGACGGAGTTGCCGGTGCGCGTGTGACAATTGCAAACCTGAAAGCCGTGATCGGAATGTTCTGAGAATACCGTCGCGTGCACTCGTAAACCAGCGTGCAGAATTCAAGCAGCGTAGGATTCTGAGCAAAGTCCTGAGCTGTCGTTCGCCGTTCACGTGTTGCAGCCGACGAAGGCCTTTAGCCAGGGCGTCCGTATCCGATTCTGCAAAGTCGTCCCGCAATCCGGCCTCGACGCAGAGTCGCGACCAGCAGTCTCTCGCATAAATCACGTCGAGGTCGATACGGTGAAACGCGACGAAATTCTGCAAACTGGGTTTCAACCCGCTGTCGGATTCGAAGCTCCGAATTCGCTGAATCAACCGATTTCGGTTGTGGCTTAGCGCGTTGCGAATGTTCTCCAGCACGTACTCGGCGGCGAGCCGTTCCAGTTGCAGCACACAGCCAGCCGGCAGATGAGCGAAACCGTTTTTGATTTCGTCGGCGACGCGCCGGGTCGGATCGGCCAGCAACGCCCGAAATCGGGATTCAAAGCTGTAGCTCACATGGGCCTGGCCGATAAAATCCAGAATCGTCAAGCAGTCTTTCTCGTCGTGCAGGCGCAAACCGCGTCCGAGTTGCTGCAGGAAGACCGTGAGGCTTTCGGTGGGCCGCAGCAGCAACACTGTGTCGACCTCGGGGATATCGACGCCTTCGTTGTACAGATCGACTACAAAGATGAATTTGACTGTGCGGGCGACCAACCGTTGTTTGGCTGAACTGCGAACATCCGCCGGCGAATTTGCAGACAAAGCAATCGACGGAATGCCGGAGTCAGAGAAAACCCGGGCCATGTACTCGGCATGCCGAATGCTGACACAAAAACCAAGTCCGCGTGTCTGGTCGACATCGAGGATGATTTCGCGAACCTTTTCAATGACCAGCCGCGCTCGAACATCGTTGCCGGTGAGAATCTTGTCCAAGTCCTCGATCGCGTAGCCGCCTCGCTGCCAGCGGAGACCGCGATAGTCAACTTCGTCGGTCACGCCAAAGTACTGGAACGGGCAAAGAAGTTTTCGATTGATGGCGTCGGGCAGTCGGATCTCGGCGGCGATGTGCCGGTCGAAATGCCCGAGGATGTCGAGATCATCGTGCCTCTCGGGCGTGGCAGTCAGCCCCAACAAAACCTGCGGTCGCGCCCATTCCAGTAGCGTCTGGTAACTCGGCGCCGCGGCGTGATGGAATTCGTCGACGACAATGAAATCAAAATGGTCGGGAGTGATCGCTTCTGCGAGCGCGCGTGAATTGAAACTCTGAATGGAAACGAACAGAAAATCGAGATGTTGTGGCTCATGAGCACCTACGAGCAGCTCGCCGAAATTGTAGTCGCGGAGCACTGCCTGAAAGCACCGCCGACTTTGCGTCAGGATTTCCTCGCGGTGGGCCACGAAAAGGAGCCGAAATGCCTTCTGCGGCGTCGATATCTCGGCCGCCCGGCGACAGCGGGCGTAGTCAAATGCCGCGATGACGGTCTTCCCTGTTCCCGTCGCGGCAACAATCAAATTGCGATGCCGCCCGTGGAGCTCGCGCTCCGCGGCAAGCTTCTGAAGGATTTCTTCCTGGTACGTGTATGGTTTCACGTCGAAGAAGAAAGCGGGGGCAGAATCGTCCCCGGCTCCGGCGCGCTCCTGTGACAGAGCCTGCCGCAATTGCTCTCGCGACGACTCGGAATAGGGAACAAACTCTGCATCATTCCAGTACGTGTCGAAGGTTGCGCAAACCTTCGCCCAAAGGTGCGGTGATTCGTGCTCACTGATCTTGACGTTCCATTCGAGCCCGTCCGTAAGTGCTGCCTGTGAGATATTCGACGAGCCGATGTATGCGACCCCGAACCCGCTCTCGCGGTGAAAAATGTAGGCTTTGGCATGGAGGCGAGTTCGACGCGTGTCGTACGAGACTCGAAGCGACGCTTCAGGAAGCTCCCGAAAGTATTCGACAGCCTTCAAATCCGTAGCGCCCATGTACGAGGTCGTGATAACTCGGAGAGGTCGGCCACGCCGACCCAAGTCCTTAAGCGCGTCCTCAAGGATTCGAGTCCCGCTCCATTTGATGAAGGAGCACAAAATGTCGACGCGATCGGCGGTCAGGAATTCCTTGCGAAGTTGCGAAACCAGGCTTGGGTCCTGGCGCGTTCCAGTCATCAAGCAGCTTGACGACAGGGGCGTATCCGGTCGTTCGAGTGGTGCCTTCAATACCGACAGCAAAAGATCTGCACGCAACAGCTTGGACTCTTCCGGGCCAAGTACCGCCGGTGCGTGGCGACCCAACAGATCGATGAGCTCATTCGACAGCTCGATTTGCTTTTCAATGCGGGCATTTGCAGGAAATGACTGCAAGGCGCCGCGAATGCAGGTCGCCAGATACTGCGTCAGATAGGTCTCACTGTCGCCTGCATCGAGCGAGCGCGTTTCAACCTCCAGGTTGCGTGATCTTGCGTCGACGATTTGGCCTTCGACGGCTTTCGAAATCACTTTTTCGTAGAGGCCTTCGCGGAGATCCATTTGTGCCCGTCAGTTGTGATCCGAGGACGCTGGTGTCGCCTGTCGAAACGATCCTAACTGGTCCGCGCTGGTGCCGTCCAAGTTTCTATTGCGCGCTTAACCCAAGAGACAATCAAATCACTATACCGATCCGACAAGTGCGATGCCTCCCGCAACTTGCGACCATCGTCCGCGGTCGAACACGGGCCATGGGCCGAGTTCGCCGTGGTGGAACGTAGCGTAGTAGCGGATGTGCGGGGGCGTCGGCGACGGCGGAGAGGGGACAAATCAGGAACGCGGCAGATCCGCGATCGGGCGTGATTGCGGGACTCGAATTCTGGTGGTCTAATTTAAGGGCTCGATCGCAGCAGGAGACCGGGAGAAACCGTATGCGGGCCATGCTGATGGGAACGATGGGGACGGGGGTGTTGATTTTCTCGGCGGTTGCGGGATTCGCCCAGCAAGTCGGCGACACGTTGATCGTCGGGACTGACCAGGCCAAAGTTTTCGTCGACAACAACGTCGTCGGAACCGCGGAAATCGGGGACCTGCTGAGGATCAGAAAAGTCAGCAGCGACTGGTGCCTGGTTACGGTTCCAAAAAAGCGCAAGGAGAAAACGGACATCGAGGGGTGGGTCAATCGAATTGACCTCGTCTCGCGCGGAAACGCGCTGGAGCATTTCAGTTATAAGATTCGCAGCAAACCCACTGCTCGACTGCATGACATTCGCGGAAATATCTGGTATTGGAACGGCAAATTCGAACCGGCTATCAACGATTTCACCGAAGCGATCCGCCTGGATCCATTTCTGGTTGCCGCGCGCGTTCACCGCGGCATTGTCAGGTCCGGGAAGGGTGAATCTGAGGAGGCGCTCGCCGACTTTAATGATGCCGTCAAGCTCGATCCGGCCGATCACCTCCCCTGGTTCCACCGGGGCCGCGAATGGTCCCGGCAGCGGGAGTATGACAAAGCGATTGCCGATTTGAGCGAGGCGATCGGCATCGATCCGGAGTACGCGACGGCGCACTGGGAGCGAGGTTTCGCATGGCTCGCGATGGGGGAACACGACAAGGCACTCGTCGATCTGGACGAAGAAATCCGCATTAATCCGAATTACGCCCCGGCCTACAGCCTTCGGGGAGGTGTGAGGAATGAGATCGAGGAATACGAGCGGGCCATCGCCGACTTTACCGAATCGATTCGTCTTGAGCCGAAGCATATCGCCGCACGCAACTCGCTGGCCTGGCTCCTGGCCACCTGCCCGAATGACAAGTTCCGCGACGGCAAGCAGGCGGTCGAACTGGCGACGAAACTCTGCGAGTCGGCCAGATGGAAAGATGCCTCGTTGATCGACACACTCGGCGCGGCCCACGCCGAAACGGGCGACTTCATGGCAGCCATCGAGATGCAGCGCCTGGCGATCGAACTCGCTTCCCCGAAGGAAAAGACGGAGATGAAGGCCCGGCTTAAGAGCTACCAGGCGGGGCGGCCGTTGCGACTCAAGGCGAAGAAGAGTTCGCGGGGATAGCGCTGCGCGAGAGAGGCGGGAAGTTTCGTAGCGACGCTTCCAGCCCGATAGCAAGCGTCAAGTCGAATCGTTTAACCCGGAGCCGGGCACCGACGCGAATAGCGGTGTCCGACGGCGTTTCCGGCAACGACCCGCGACCCGCCGTCGCCGTTGGCTCCGGGTTAAACAATTTCTCAGCGCCGTCAGGCTGGAAAGCCTGACCTGCCTGGCTCTTTTCTATTTTTCTGGCAAAGTTGCGGCGGAACTGCCGTTGCGGCTGGCGGTTAGAACTATTTTTGTTGTTCCTTATATTTCTACCCAGTCTGTATTGACAGTTTATTATAAGTTATTAATAATAGTAAGAAGAGGGAGGATAAACACTGATTTCGCGGGCGCCTGCTCGCGGCGGGCCATCCATTCATGCTATTCCCGAGGAGCGCACCATGCAGCCCAATGTCAATCAGCAACCAGCGGCGGGAGGCGCTGCGTCGGACCGTAAACTCTCAGGGCCGCGAGTGAAGGGGAAGCGCAAGGCGCCGGTCAAGGTCTGGCGGGACGGCACGGCACGACCGGAATCGGGTGAACTGGCCGGGCGGCCACGGCTCGGGCCCGCAGAGACGCTTGGGCTGCCGTTCGCCTGCGGGCACGTGCTTCGCCAGGTGCTCGAGTGCAAAGGGGCGCCGACCGACTGGACGGCGCCCTGGACCGGGCCTGCGGGAGACGACGTCTTGATTATCGACCGGGGTTGCGATGTCTCCGAAGCCCCGACGCCCTGGCTCTGGCCGGGCAGAATTCCGCTCGGGCGCCTGACTCTGCTGGCCGGCGACGAGACGCGAATCGCTTCGCTCGTCGCGCACGATCTTGCCGCGCGCCTGTCCCGCGGCGCGCCCTGGCCCGATGTCGAACCAGCCGTCCCGGAAGCAGCCGATCGCACCCGAAGTCCGCAGAGGGAGATCTTCCCGAAGGTCATTTACTGCGGGCCTCACCAGGAACGGGCCAGCCGCTGGGTTCCCGGGTTACAGCGGGCGGGGGCCGACATGGAACGGATCTTATGTCTCGACGGCGTCTTCAATTTCCCTCGGGCCATTCCGGGCGGCGTGTCTCCATCACGCTGGCACCGGCTGCAGTTGCCGCAGGACATTTCCCTCCTGCGCCGCGTCGTCGCTCAACTGAACGACGTGCAGCTCCTCGTTTTCGATCCGCTCGAAGCGTTCCTCGAATGTCAGGAGAACGGCAATACGATTGCGCAGGTGGCCCGGTCTCTCGACGAGCTGGCCTGGGACTTTGGCATGGCGGTTCTGGCAGTCACGCGCCTGCGCCCCACGGCGGCGGGCCGCCGCGCCGTGCCGGCGATCGATAACGGAATTCTCGCCGCGGCGGCGGGCGCGGCGTGGGGCGTCGTGCCGTCGGCGCGGGCGGACTGGCAGCATCTGCTGTTTCCCATTCACTGCCAGGTTGAAGGGCAGGGCCCGGCCCTGACGTTCAGCCGGGGCCAGGGGGCCGGCGCGGGGCGAATCGAATGGAACCCGCAGGCCATCGAGATGACGGCGGCCGACTTCGCCGACGAACGGAACGCCGGGATCAAATTCGCCATCGCCTCGGCGTGGCTGAAGAGCCAGCTCGAAGAGGGCCCGCGGCTCGGGCAGGAGATCAGGCAGCAGGCGCTCGCGCTGGGCATCTCGCCGACGATGCTGCGAAACGTGCAGGTCGAGTTGCGCGTGAAATCCGAGAGGTCCGGTTATCAGACCGGAACGACCTGGCGGCTGCCCTCGGAATCCGGCGGCAAATCCACTGCGGAAGGCAATGCTCTCGGCAGTGCAGTCGCCGCAGATTCTCAAACTCTTGATCAAACCACGTCTGAGCCCCCCACGATTGGGGACGGCCCCCCACGACTGGAAGAAACCGCGGAGATTTCCATTCGTGGGGGGTAAGGGGGTACCCCCCCGCGATTGGGAGGCGTGCCCCCCATGGTTGGAGGTCACAGGGCCTGCAACGGTTCAGAAAGTGGAAAGTTGAGAGTAGACCGAGTTGAGCCCGAGGGCGGGCGGAGCCGAAGCTGTTTGTTCTACTCTCTACTTTCTCGTCTCAACTCTCTATTTTTTGCGGCTCAGCCGCAAAAAATGTGGAGCGGAGGGGAGTTGAACCCCCGACCATCAAGGAGCAGGGCCTGAACGACTTCAGGCCCTGCGACGCGATAGCGCGTTTGACGCGAAAAGTGGAGCGGAGGGGAGTTGAACCCCCGACCTCTGCATTGCGAACGCAGCGCTCTCCCAACTGAGCTACCGCCCCGATTCGTGGCTGTATTATAGGGGAGAAACGGCTTGTCGCAAGATACGGGGAAATGCGGAATTCGGAATTCGGAGTGCGGAATGAAGGGGATTTCGGAATTGGGATTTTCTTTGCCGACCCTTTTTCACTTTCGTGCGGGCGCGTATTCGATGCGTTACGAGACCCCCCCGTCCCCCCCTTACTAAGGGGGGGAGGCGTGTTACAGCAAATGCCGGGCTTTGATGTCGAGGTAGCGGCTGATCAGGTCGCCGGTGAGTTGTTCGGGGAGCGTGTCGAGGATCAAGAGGCCCGTGTGGCTGAGCTCGGCGATCTGCCGGGTTTGTGCGTGCACCATTTCGGCCGCGGCGGCGATCTGAAACGCGTCGACGTCGGTTGTGGGAACGCCCTGCACGCGTTCGAACAGCGGGACGTTCCGCAGGAACGACGCCAGCACCAGGTGCGGCGATCGCAGCTCGCGGACGTGCCGGCTGATCGCCGCCAGGTGCAGCTCGTCAAGAGCGTGCGTGAGCAGCACGACGAGCGAGCGCTTGCGGAACCTGCGCCTCAGCTCTTCCACCATCAGGCTGTAATCCGAAGCTTCGTAGCGCG
>JACQFH010000487.1 GCA_016200145.1 Planctomycetia bacterium
CGTACGCAGCGGCGGTCGGAGATCTCGACGGCGACGGTGATCGCGACGTCGTGCTCGTCTCGATGTTCAACAACTGGGACGACCGGACAAACGCCAGCGTGGTCTGGCTCGAAAACGATGGCAGACAGCAATTCCACTGCTGGCAGATCGATTCGCAGCCAACCCATCGTGTCACCGTCGCCGTGGGGGACCTCGACGGCGACGGTCGCGCCGATATCGTCACGGGGGGGTTGCACCTCATGGGACCATTCGACCGTCAGGGGCGGCTCAGTGCCTGGTACCAGACCGGACGGAGCCCCCTCCCATGATTCGGCTGCGCAAACTGCTGGCGGTGGCGATCGGAATCGAACTCGTCGCTGCTGTGATTCTGATCAGCATGCGGTTGGGAGCGACGCGCCCCGATCCTCCGCTCGTCGCGGCGTATCATGACGCACTCACTGGCCGCGAGATTCTGGCTCTGCCGGATCGATTCCGGTTTGACGGAACCGACAAGTGGCGCACGCTGGGCGAGGTCTATCTGGCGTACGGGTTTTTCGGAAAAGCGGAAGCGTGCCTGGCGCGCGCCGCCCGCGCCGATCCCCGCAACGCGGAAATTGCCTTTGCGTACGGGTTCTGTCTCGAACGACTGGGAAAAATTCCCGAGGCGAACAGCGAATTCCTGCGGGCTGTCGCGACAGGGAATTCGAGAATGGACCAGGAATGCTGGTACCATATTGGCCGCAATCACTTGCGCCGGGAACAGCCAGCCGAGGCCGAACTCGCCTTCCTGAAGGCGGGTGAACTCCACTTTCCAAGCGTCTTTCAACGGGCCAGGCTGCTCGTGCGTCACGGGCGGGCTTCCGAGGCAACTCCGTTAATCCAGCGCCTTGCCGAAAGCCATCCTCGTGACTTGCACGTCTGGCAGTTGAGGGCCCAGGCGGCGCTCGAGAATGGCCGTGACCAGGACGCCGCGGATGCCCGCGACGAGCTTGAACGTGCTGTGGAGACCCTGGCACTCAATGACACGCACATCGATCTCGACCAGATCCGAAAGCGCATGGGGTTGGCACGCGAAATCCTGCGGGCCCGTGAACTGTGGAACTCGGGAGCCGCCGCAGAGGCGGCAGACCGGTTTCTTCGCCTGCTCGACGCTGATTTGCAATCGGAGTCGTCGTTTCCCTACCTGCAGCAGGATGCAGCCGCGGCACAGGTGTCTGTGGGGAATCTGGAAGTCGCGAAGCCCCTCGTGGAGCGGCAGTTCGACGAACTGGATTTTCCGACGCCAATCGCCTGGGAAATGCGCGGCGACATTGCCTTCGCCGAAGGACGTTCCGACGATGCGCAGACGGCATGGATCCACGCAGTCCGCATGCTCCCCACGGCTGACGTTTATCGCAAGCTGGCACGTCTTGCCCACCAGCGAAACAATGAATCCGAATATCAGCATGATCTGGCACTGGCCGGCCAGCGGATGGGGGTTGACTACCTGCAGGTAAATCAAGCGGCAAAGGCGAAGGCGATCTTTCGGGAAGCAATCGCGCTCGACGCAAGCCTGCCGGACCTGTGGTATTTTTGCGGCGAGAGCGAGCGGCTGCTGGGAGACCGGACGCTGGCAGCCGCCGCTTACCGAAGTTGTCTCGAGCTCGAGCCGTACCACGGACGCGCACTGTCTGCTCTGGCACGGCTTGAAAAACGCCGGAAGTGAATCAATCCACCGAACCGGCCCGCTGCGAAAGTCCGGGTCTTTCCGCGACGTCGAGCTCGATCACTCGTCATATCGCCGTCGAGAATCGCCCGACGCTGGCTGTCGAGAAATGACCATCGTCGAGGCGGGTGGATTGTATCTCGCTGCGCGGCATCCCATAATGACGCGCTGAACAAACACTTCCCGATGCGTTTGCACGCGATTCCCTGTTCCCGGGCTGACCCCGCGCGTGTGCCTGCGCATTAGCTTTTCCTCCGTCTGCACCGTGTCGCACACCAGTGTCGCACATCTTTGAAAGGCACATCTCATGAGCAGTCCGCGAACAGTCTTGACCGCTTCGACACTCATTCTGGCTCTGTTTGCATCGGCAAGCTCCCTCCCGGGCGCTGAATGGGCCGCGCTGCTCACACATCCGCCGGCGGGCGCGAACATGGTTGTGCTCGTCAATTCCGACGCGCTGCGGCTGGGGGCCGCGAAGCTCAAGAACGCGAAAGACGGCGCGCAGAAAGAGGCCGCCGCCAACATCCTGGCCGAGATCCCCGAGCACACCCGCCGCGCCGCGATTGCGGCGTTCGTCGATTTCGATTCACTCGAACCGGTCTGGCAGTCGACGACCGCTACGTTCGAAAAGGGCAAGGTCCCGACCGCCAAAGCCATCGCCGACCACGAAGGGGGATATCTCGATCAGGTCGCGGGCAAAACCGTCGTCTGGTCGCCGCGCGGCCGTTACATCATTCCGCACGGGGCCGACCGGCTGGCGGTTTACAAACCGGCCGACCGCCCCGGCGCGGCGCGCTGGATGCGCGGACTGACAAAGCCGGCCCAGCCGCTGCCCGACTATCTGAAGAAAACCGTCGACCGCACGCTCGACGGCGCGGCCCTCGTGCTGGCGGTCGACATGGTCGACAGCATCTCGCCCGTGTCGGCCAAGACCAAACTGGGCTCGCTGCCGAGCCTCGCTAACGCCAAAGCCGAGCTCGACGCGCTTTCGCAGCTCATCGGCGATCTGCATGGAGTCACGTTCACCGTTTCGGTCGAGGATCAGTTTATGGGAGAGTTGCGGTTCGATTTCGGCTCGGCGGCGGGTCCGCTGAACAAGGCCGGCAAAGATCTCGTGGTCGAGGCGTTCTCGCGGCGCGGCCTGCTGCTTCCCGAGCTGCGCGAGTGGAAGGGGGGCGTGCATGGAAAATCGTACGTGCTGGACGGCCCGCTCGATGCCAGCAGCGTCATCAATCTACTGGCGTTTCTCACGGGATCTCCATCGACTGACGACGCGGCCTACCACGGCGGAGCGAGCACCGCCGAGAGCACCACTTCTGCTGGCACGACCCAGGCGCAGGCCTCGAAGCGGTATTTCACGTCGGTGCAGCGGATCCTCTCTGAGTGTCGCGATACGAAGGGCCTGAGCGTCGCCCAGCGGGGCGTGTTCAACGACAAGCTGTCGCGGAAGATCGACCAACTGCCACTGCTGCACGTCGATAAAGACCTGCTCGATTACGGCGCCAACATCGCCCAGTTGATCCGCGGGGCGGGTGCGGCGATTCGCACGGCCAACGTCGCCGCCGGCGGCCAGAAGGCCGTGGCTGCGACGTCGTCCACGTGGTACGGCTACGGCGGCGGCTTTTCCTTCAACGATAACTCGGAGTACAACTCGTCCCTCGAACGGCAGGCACACGCCCAGGGCATGCAGCAGCACGTCACCAACATGGAACAGGTCGACAACCTCACGGCGGAAATCCGCCGCAGCATGACCGATAAGTACCAGATCGAGTTCTGACGGATCGATGCCACGTGCAGTTCTACTCGCGTGTCATTTTTCCGGCTGTCTGTGATCTGATCTTGCGGCAATCGTTTCTCGTCCCGTATCGCCGGGAAATGCTGGCGCAGGTCGAGGGCGAAATTCTCGAGATCGGCTTCGGCACCGGGCTCAACCTGTCGTGCTATCCGGCGCAGGTGCGACGGATCGTTGCGATCGATCCCAATCCGGGCATGAACCGCAAGGCCCGGCGGCGCATCGAGCAATCGGGAATCGAAGTCGATCAGCGGCTGGGCGAGTGCGAACGGCTGCCGTTCGCAGACGGCACGTTTGATTGCGTCGTCAGCTCGTGGACGCTGTGCAGCATCGACGACGTGAATCAGGCGGTCGCCGAGGTGCATCGGGTGCTCAAGCCGGGCGGCCGCTATCACTTTCTGGAGCACGGCATGAGTCCACTGCCCGGCATTCAGAAATGGCAGCGCCGGCTCAACGGCCTGGAAATGCGCCTCGCCGGCGGTTGTCACCTGGATCGAAACATCACGGCGATTGTCCGAACCCAGCCGTTCACGTTGGTGCAGGCCGACGAGTTCGACCTGGGGAAGTTTCCCCGCACGCACGGCTTCATGTATCGCGGCGTGGCGACCAAGTGACGCAAGAGTGGCCTGACGGGGGTTTACTGTCTCATTCTCCGGAAATAGACTGCTGGCATGGTTGCCGGCAAGAACAGTCTGTACGCCTGCGGGGCACGTTGGCTTTGTTCGTTCGATCCGATAAAAAGGGGACAGGTCCATTTAATAAATGGACCTGTCCCCTTTTTATTCTTTTTATTCCTCGCCCTGATTGCCTCCGTCGCGATTGCCATGTTGCCTTTCGGGCGACTTTGTGCACAAGCGGCGGCGATCGACTTGTCGGATGACGACGAGATCGTGGTCGAGGAGGACGGCGGCATCGAGGACGAAGCAGACGTTGAGCAGCTTGTCCCGGAGATCGGGGGGCAGAACGCTGCGATCGCCGATCAAATTGTTGACAACATGGTGTTTGGAATCACAGGCGTCGCGCCAGATTCGCCGGCTAGCAATCGAGTGCTGGCGCTTCTGGAACAGAAGTTTGACGTCGTCGACGCCGTCTGCAGGTTGTCCGACCTTCAAAAGCGCAAATTGAGCCTGGCAGGCCGCCGCGACATCCAGCGGCTCTTCCGTCGCGTCGAGGAATTGCGCCAGGGGATCAAGAACTCGGATGCGGCGAATCCTGACGTCGATTGGCAGGCCGCGTGGGAGCCACGAGCGAGCGAACTGCGGGACGAATTAAGCAATGGCCCGTTCTCCGAAGATTCTCTATTCGCCAAAGTTCTGAACCACACACTGACGCCCGATCAATCCGCGAGATACGAGGCGCTCGGGGTGATCCGCCGCGCCGGGGGTGAGATCAGCGTTTGCCGGCGCGGGCCCGATCAATCGGCCGTCGTGGTCGAGGTCGATCTCACCGGAACGGCGTTCAATGACGAGGATGCCCGCTGCCTGAAGAACTTCCCGTCACTGGAATCCGTCGACCTGCGCGGGACGCGGATTACCGATGCGGGCGTGAAGCAGCTCACGGTCTTGAAAGAGCTGAAGCGACTCGTGCTGAACCGTACGTCAATCACCGATTCCAGCCGGACCGCGCTGCGTTCCTTCGCGAAACTGCAGGACCTGATCGTGGTGGATGCGGGAATCTCCGAAGCCGCGCTCGCCGAGATCCAGCAGGCACGCCCGGACTTGAAGATCGTAAAGACCGAAAGGAACAGCCGTTCCCGGTGAGAAGGTGGCAGATGTCATGGCCCGACTAAAGGATTTGATTTCGGCGACATGCACTCTCCTGGCGCCGGTGTCGCCACTGCGGTGGCGCGACTATGCGCACGGGCTCGCAGCCGCACCCGGCTGGATGCCGTCGATGATGCTCTGGGCCATTGTCGGCATTGCATTCCCCATCAATTTCGGAATCGGACGGCAGCAGAACATTCCCTGGCTTGAGCGGTTCAACTGGCTGACCTGGGCCACCTCATCACGTACGCAGCGATGCTGCTTCCAGCGCAACCGCAACAGGCAGAAATTGTCGTTCCGGCAGTGCTCGGCGCAGCAGGCGTCGCATGGTTGACTTTGGGATTCGTGTCGATTGTTCGACGGTTCGAAAAATGGGAACGGCTTCGAGGCATCGGCGGCGGTTGACTTCCACGGCAGGCACGTGCACTACGTGCGTGTCAATCAATCCAGTTCGACAGCGGAGCGGGCAACTTTCTATCCATCAGGACCACCAGTCCCGCCACATACACCAGCACTGCGATTGCAACGACGGTCCATGCTGTCCACTGCTCCCGTCGATTGACGATCCGCACGGTCAGCCAGACGCAAAACGCGCCGCAGGCGACGGCCAGAATTAGCAGCACCATGGTCATGGTTCGAGGCGCTTCCTGAGCGCGAGACCGGAGACGTCCCAGATGCGTGCCCGGGGATCGTCGCAGCCGGCGGCCAGGTATTTCCCGTCGTGCGACAGCGCCAGGCAATTGAACCCGGAATCATTGTTGAAATGAAATCGCTGTGTGCCGTCGACAGGATCCCAGATTCTCAATTCCCCGGGCTGATCCGTGCCGAGGCCAATGCCCGAACCGCCTGCGGACGCCAGCCATTTCCCGTCACCCCCAAATTGAACGGCCCGGACCGCTGTGGCATGTCCGTTGATGGACAAAACGATTTTGCGCGTCGGCATGTCCCAGATCGTGACTCCAGCCGATTCCCATTTCTTCGCCTCGTGGTCGTAACGGCCTCCGCCGGCTGCCAGGCGCTGGCCGTCGGGAGAGAAGGCCACCGAATAGACTGAAAATCCCGCTTCTGCCAGGGACGCGACCTCTTTTCTGCCCGCAACGTCCCAGAGCTTGATAGTCCCCGCGACATCGGCGGAAACAAGAGTCGTGCCATCGGGCGAGAAGGCCAGCGAGAACAAGCGCGAGCGCGACTCATGCCCGGGCAGCGCGACGCGCAGGGTCGCCTCCGGCAAGTCCCAGAGCTTGACGTCTCCCTTATCGTGAGCCGAGGCCAGCGTCTTGCCGTCGGGGTTCCGGCCAGCCGCCGCTGCGCCAGCCGTTGATTTTGAGAAGGTCGACGGGGCCCCCGCGTTCGAGCCGGCCTCGTTGCCCGTGCATCCGGCGAATGACATCACGAGCAGTCCTGCCAGACACAAGGTGATCGTCCGGCACGGATTTCGAAGTCGCCAACCAGCGTTCGGCAGCATCGTCGTTTTTCCGCGAATGGTTTCCATGAAAGGAAAGCGCTTCCCGCATCACGTTAATGTAGCGGGTTGACGATTTCGGGGGAAATCGGGGAGACTTCAGTCAGGCGCCATTCCAGGATTTCGCCCGGAAACCTCGATGCGGTACATTAACTGAAAGGGCGAATCGAACTTCCGTCAGCGCCCCACTGAAACTTCGAACCCGGTATATGTCAGCAGACACGCCAGTTTTGCTCGTTCGATTCCGACGGCTGGCTGTCGGTGTTCTCTCGGCTCTCGGCGTGCCCCGGTTTTGAGGTTGAACCGGGATTCTCTGTGGTTAGGCGCCCAAAGCGGCAAGTGTCAGAGGTTTACCGATACGTTGACCATCCGCTGCCCGACTCTCCGTGCACGCTCCTGCCGTGTCTGGCGATCTGGACCGCCGTGCGGCTCGTCAACCCGCTCCAGGACCATGAGGATCGGGTCGCTCAGCGCCCTTTCGGATACGGTTCAATTGCGGCGATGGCCGCGGCAACGGCCGCTTTGTTCGGCGCGTTCGCGGTTGCCGAGAACGACAATTGCCTGGGATTCACCCGTACATCGGCTGACGGTAGACTGAAATCGTCTTGCAGGCGGTGCGCTCAACAGGAGAAGACTCATGAAACGGCGGATGCGGACAATCTGGTTGCTGTGTGTCGCGGGCGCTGGTCTGTCGGGTGCGCTCGATCCGGTCATGGCGTTCCAGAAGCCGGAAGCGAAAGCATCCGATCAATCGAAGCCCCCCGAAGGATTCGAGTCGATCTTCAACGGCCGCGACCTGACGGGATGGGAAGGGGGCGCGCAGTACTGGAAAGTGCAGGACGGCTGTCTCACCGGCACGGCCGATGGAACGCTGAAATACAACCGCTTCATCGTGTGGCGCGGAGGGCAGGTCGAGAACTTCGAGCTGCGTGTGCAGGTGAAGGTGTCGCCCGGCGGCAACAGCGGTTTGCAGTATCGGAGCACCGAGCGCCCCGATCTGGGCGAATCGGTCGTAGCCGGTTACCAGTGCGACGTGGTCGCTGGGCGCGCCGACTACGACGGCATGCTCTATGAAGAGCGCGGCCGCCGGATTCTCGCCCACACCGGCGAGCGCGTGATCATCGACCCGCAGGGGCAGCCGTGGGTCGTCGGAGAGTTCAAACTCAGGGCATTCAACAAGCTGAAAGGAGTGCTCGGCATGCAGGTACACGTCGGGCCGCCGATGACGATTCAGTACCGCAACATCCACCTGAAAAAGCTGCCGGCCGATCTGCCGGTGCTGACGGCCAAAGAGGCGCCGGTTCCCGCCGACGCGCGAAAAGTCGTGCCGCAGGGTCAGGACAAACCCTGAACTCCAACGCCTGACCTACTCGCCGCGGCTGAATTCGAGGGCGGCGGTGTAGGTGTCGCGCGGGGGTTGGTCATAGAGGCCGGGCGCGGGGCTGACGGATGGACCGGCCGGCACGTCGCCGCGAATCTTCGCCCACGCCCGGTCGTGGAACGACGGTCGTCGCGGGGCCGGCGGGCGCGTGGCTACAGGCGCGGGGGCGCCCGCAACTTGCGCGAGTGCAGGACCGTGCGAAGCTGTTCCAGGCCGGGGCGCCGGCGAGACGGGCCGCTGCGCGATTCGGTGTTCCGCCGGCCGGTACGCCGCCAGCCGCGCTTTCAATTGCGCGGCCGTCTGGAATCCGGTGACGCGTTCCACGACGCGCTGGTTCGAATCGAGCACCAGCATTGTCGGGAACGCGTTGATGTTCAGTTTTTGGATGAGCGAAGACTGCTCGTCGGCATCCACGAGCAGGGGGATGAAGCCGGCATTGACGCGGGCCGTCACGGCGGGATCGGGAAACGACTGCTGCAGCATTTTGTGACATGGGCCGCACCAGCGGGCTTTGACCATCAGCAGCAGAGGCTTGCTGTTCGCTGCCGACTCGCGCGATGCCGCGACCAGGTCTTTACGCCAGGAAATTTCCGAACTCCACGCAGACCGACCCGTCGAGACGAGGGCCAGAAGCGCCGCGGCAGGCGCGGCCAGACGAACGATCATGTTCTCACTCTCAATCAAGGCCGCCGAAACTCGTTCCGGCGGCAATCAGCAGGCACACTGTTATTGTCGATAGCGCCGGGGTTGCGGGCGGGTGGAAAACGGCCCGCAGGCGGACTTTTCCCGGACGAATCGCGTGCCGGGCTCACATTCGTTTTTCCGGTGCAGGTTGATACGCGTACGGGGCTAACCCGATTTGCGAATCCAGCGGCGGTGGACCTCGCCGCTGGTGCCGGCCGCCACGCAATCAATAGTTGAACGCCGTGTTGTACGCCGGTCGCGCTCCGCAAGCGCCGTTGGCACACGCCGATCCGTTCACGTACATGGGATATCCGGTGGCTGGGTAGCTTCCGTAGCCGGTCCCATAGCCATAGCCGCAGGCACCGTTTGCACAGCCACCGTAACCGCAGCCGTAACCGCCACAGCCATATCCGCCAGATCCCCCGTAGCCGGCCAGACCGTACCCGCTGTATCCCCCGTACCCGCCATAGCCACCATATCCGCCGTAGCCATAGCCGCCGTATCCACCCAGTCCATACAGCAGTGACGAACCCAAACCGAGGCCGAAGCCGTAGCCGGGATAGCCGTATCCATAGCCGAATCGTCTACCATAGAATCCGCGGCCGCCCCATCCGTATCCACCCCGGCCGAATCCGCCGAGGCCGTATCCACCCCAGCCGCCGAACCGGCCAGCGTACGAACTGCGGAGAGCAACTGCCGGGCCGGCGAATCCGCTTCGGTATCCGCCGAAACCGGCACTGCGAAATCCGCCCATCCCACCGCCAAATCCACCCCGGGCAAAGCCGAACGAGCGTCCGCCGAACCCGCCGCCGTAGTGTCCGCCGCCTCCAAAACGTCCCCCGCCACCGCCAAAGTGGCCCCCGCCGCCATGGCCGCCACCACCGTGACCTCCACCGCCGCCTCGAGCGAAGGTGACATTCGGAACACTCATCAAGGCGGCCGCCAATGCCGCCACTCCCACTCCCCAGAAACGACTCTTCATTGACTCGCTCCCCTCATCAGATTTCACCGATCCATCGCGCCGTACCTCGGACGCCGGTGGAATTGTACGCACACGAAATTTTTTGGCGCGAAGCTTACGAAGAACTCATCTTGCCGGCGGGCGAGAGATACGAATTGCCGGAAAACTCGAAAAATGTGCGGAATGCCAGCAGGATTCCGAGGTGAAGCCGCTCTTGCGCCAAGATCTGGATGCTTTGGCCCTGCGGCACGCACGTCAGCCGGCGAGGTCGTCGGATTGAAAGTTGTTGTCGGACAGCGCCAATTCAGATTCAGGTTCCCAGCAGTCCGCCGGCTCGTACGCCGCGACGCTGCGAAACAGCATCCAGATGTACAAACCTTCCCCGAACACGCACGCCAGCACCGACCACACCCCCAGACGGAACGTAAGCAGGGCCGTCACGACGACCGGCACGAGCAGCGAGGGGAAGAGCAGCCCCATCGTCGCATTGAATCCGGTCGGCCGCGGGGGCCAGACATTCTGCCGGCGGAATTCGTGGACCGACGAGTCGATCCAGACTTTGATCCCGTACATCCGCGCGTGCAGCACGCCCACCAGCGGCACGATCGCCAGAAGCGTGATGCCGATCACGGCCGTCAGGCCGACGTCGATGAGCCCGGCCGGTGCGGCGATCTTGCCGTTTCCGGCAAGGACGACGGCCAGAATCAGGATGCAGCCGGTGACGACGAACGCTGCCACGGTGATCTTCCACAAGCCGCTGGCGACGTACATCCAGAAGCAGGTCTTACCGCGGCCGCGATCGGCGTCGGAGCGCAGCAGCCAGTGGGCCGTCAGGAAATCGTTCCAGCCAAACTTGGCGCAGGCCACCACGATGGCGAACGAAGGCTGTGCCGTCAGCTCGTAAATCAGCCAGGCCAGGGGCAGCATGGCCCCCCACCAGATCCGATCGGTCCAGCGGCGGGTGTCGTTTTCGTCGGCAATGGGTTCCGAGAATTCGCGCATCGAGTCGCTCACGGCTGCGGTATCGCTTTTTCTCATTCTAAATTGCCCGGCGTGGCGAATAGAAGGGCAACCCCCGGCGAAAAACGGCCGCGCCAATGATCCACAGAGGCGCCGGTTTCGTTGTCCACCGAAGGTTTGCGCCGAAACGCCGGTGATGTGCGAAGTTGAGTCCGGCAGCGCGAAAGTGACCCCCAAAGTGCTCCGGCCGGTCGCGGCGACCGGGGGACGGCATTCGCTGGCGAAACCGGCTGAAGCCGCTGTATAGTAGCGGCGGCCGGAGATTTCCGGCTTCTCATTCCGTGGAGAACATGATTCATGTCACAGGGACTTACGCCGCCAGCGATCCCCGGCAGTCCGCCGCCGGGAAAAGAACTCGAGCCCGATCAACCCAAAAGCATTTACCTGGTTTCGTATCCCAAGATCGTATTCATGTATCCGACGATGATTGCCGCCTTTCTGGCGGGGATTTTCGTCTGGATCGCCCACGAAGATGACCCCCGCACGCACGTCGTCTCGGCCCTGTTCATGGTGCTGTTCACGGTGAACCTGGTCGTGTTCGCGTTCGATTTTCCGCGGACGACGTCGCTGACGCTGTTCTTCTTCATGGTGGCGGTGATCATGGCGCTGCTCTTGTTCTTCAAGTTCAACGACGAACTGCTGCCGTTCATCAACAAGATCTTGCGGACCTACACACCGCAGGCCAATGCCACCTTTTTCCTGTCGATCTCGAGCGCCCTGGCCCTGATCTACCTGGCGGTGCTGATCAACGTTCAGTTCGACTACTGGGAAGTCACGCCCAATGAGCTGTTGCACCATCACGGGGTGCTCAGCAACCTCGAGCGGTATTCGTCACCGAACCTGAAAATCGACATGGAAATCAACGACGTGTTCGAGTACTTCCTGATGCGGTCGGGCCGGCTGATTCTGCACCCCAGCAGCGAGCCGCGGGCGATCGTGCTCGAAAACGTCATGCGCATCAAGACGAAAGAGGCGCTGCTCATGAGAATGCTGGGCGCGCTGCAGGTGCAGGTGCGCGTCGGCCCGCGTGGCGGAGATTCGTCGGTGGGGACGTGACGCGGGATCGTTCCGACTGCAAGTCGTCTCATTTCAGAAACCGAATTCACCAGGAGCTGCAGCTTATGTCCAAAGCGAGATGTTCAATCACTCTGCTGGCGGTTCTGCTGGCAGGCCCCGGCACGCACGGGTTGCGTGCCGACGACAAGCCCGATGCCGACGGCTGGATCAGCCTGTTCAACGGCAAAGACCTGACCGGCTGGAAGGCCAGCGAAGGCGTCGAATGGAAAGTCGTCGACGGCGAGATCATCACGCCGCCGAAACGTTCGCACTTGTTCACCGAACGGGAATTCAAGAACTTCGAGTACAAGGTCGACTGCCTCACGAAGCCCGGCAGCAATTCGGGACTGTACTTCCACACGAAATACGAAGAGAGCTTTCCCAAAGCTGGCTTCGAAGTGCAGGTCAACCAGACGCAGGGAGACCCGGTGAAGTCGGGCAGCCTGTACAACCTGCTCAAGCTCTACAGCACCCCGGTGAAAGACGACGAGTGGTACACGTACCACATCGTTGTGAAGGGGCGCGAAGTGACGGTGAGCATCAACGACAAGAAGCTGTTCCAATACGTCGAACCGGAAGGGGTTACCGGAATTACCAATAAGCTGGCGCAGGGCAGTTTCGCCATCCAGGCGCACGACCCCAAGAGCGAGGCGCACTATAAGAACATCAAGGTCAAGCCGCTGCCGGATTAGTCGTTGCTGCGCGGCGCCGCCGATCGTCGATCGACAACCGCAATGCCCCGGCCGCTGCGAGCGGCCGGGGCATTTTCGTATTTGGATTCGCCAGCCATGCGACTCGGCTACAACACCAACGGCCTGGCGTTTCACCGCTGGACGGAAGGCCTCGAGCTGCTCGCCGACATCGGTTACGAATCGGTGGCGATCACGCTCGACCACCACTGCCTCGATCCATACTCCGAAGGATTGTCGCACGAAGTCGCGCGAATGGCGTCGTGTCTGGCACGCCTGAAACTCAGTTCGGTGATCGAGACCGGGGCCCGGTTCCTGCTGAACTCTCGGCACAAGCACGAGCCGACGCTGATGTCGCCGTCTGCGGACGAGCGGGCACTGCGGATCGACTTCCTGAAGCGGGCGATCGACATCGCCTGCGATCTGGGTTCCGATGCCATGTCGTTCTGGTCGGGTGTGCTCCGCGAGCCGATCTTGCCGCAGGCAGCAATGGCGCGGCTGGCTGACGGCTGTGCCGAAGTGGTCGACCACGCCGTCGCCCGCCGCATGAAGCTGGGCTTCGAACCCGAGCCGGGCATGTTCATCGAATCATTCGCGCAATTCGAAGAACTCCTCCGGCAGGTCGATTCGCCGCTCTTCGGCCTGACGATCGACATCGGGCACGTGCACTGTGTCGAGAGCGGGCCCATCGAGGACTACCTGCGGCAATGGGGAGCGCGGCTGTTCAATGTGCACATCGAAAACATGCGCAAAGGGGTGCACGAGCACCTGCGATTCGGCGAAGGCGAGATTGACTTCGAACAAGTGCTGCGGGCGCTGGCAGAAATCGGCTACGCCGGGGGCGTTCACGTCGAGCT
>JACQFH010000038.1 GCA_016200145.1 Planctomycetia bacterium
ACCCCGATTGAGCAGTTCCTGAACGCGCTGCGGCGTACCGGCGACAGTCCCCCACGCCTTGCCGTGCTTGTTCGCCGCCCGCTCGATCGTCTTGAGCGCCTCGTCGATCCGGGGATGGGTGAACTGCCCCGGGAATCCGCCCAGGATCGAAAAATCGGCGGGGCCGAGCATGATCACGTCCACTCCCTCGACCGCGGCGATCTCGTCGGCGTGCTCGAGCGCCTTCGGGTCTTCGATCTGCACGACGATCCACGTCTCGTCATTGGCCATGCGCACATACTCGGCCATGTCCATCGAGCAATAGGGCATGTCGGGGTTGGCCCCGTCGAAGCCGCGCGTCCCCAGCGGGCCGAATTTGCTCCAGCGGACGAGCTCGCGGGCTTCGTCGGCATTGTCGCAGCGCGGGTAGAGGATGCCGTGCGCCCTGGATTCGAGCAGCCGGCCGATCCGCATGAATTCGCCCTTGGCCGGGCGGGCCATGATGTCGGAGGTGCCAATCCGCGCCGCGCGCATCAGGTTATTCGCCGTCTCGACGCTGTAGGCGTGGTGTTCGAGGTCCATCCAGATGTAATCGAACCCGGCCAGGCTGGCCATTTCGTAGACCGACGGATCGGTGAAGTGCAACGCGATGCCGATTGCCGGCTGCCTGTCGCGGAGTTTCTGTTTGACGACGCTCTTTCTCATGTGTGGGACCTTCGTGGAGTGAATGGAAGCTCAGGTACCATAGTCGACGCCCAACTGCGAGGAAAGTGAATGCGGAATGCGGAGTTTGGAATGTGGAATACGCGCTGCCGCGTGCTCAACGCTCCATTTCCTATTCCGAATTCCGCACTCCGCATTTCTTCTTCATCCCACCTGCAGCGTCTGGCAGCGAATGACGTGCTGGCAGTCTTCGACGCACCAGAACACGGCCAGCACCAGTCCGTCGTCCCGTTCGATCATGCTCGGGTAGCCGAATTTGAGGCCGCTCAGTTCATCGCTCGAGCTGCGCGCCCCGCTCATGCCCGACGCAGCTCCCTGCCACAGGGGAGCTTCCTCGAGGGGAATCCAAGTCTCGCCTTCGATTTTCGCGAGTTGCGCCCACAGGCCGGGCTTATCGAGTCGGCGGTAGAGGCACAACAGCCTCCCGTCGGCAAGCGCCAGCAGCTTGGCCGTCTCCCCTTGCATGCCGTTTTCGCGCGGCGACGAAAACGCCTTGCCGTCGCGCGACACGGCAAACCGGTTCGGCAGACTCTGGCCGCTCGTCTCATCGAATGACCAGACGATTGCGACAAGCCGACCGTCGGGAAGCTGCGCGAGGCCCTGTTCCCACGAGATGACGCCCCGCGCCGTCTGGTCGACGACGCGCACGTAGTCGGGCCATGAGCGCCCCCGGTCGTGCGACACGAGCGCCACGGCCTGCATGCCATGCGGCGCCTCGCCGTTCCACCCGCGCCACGTCGACGTCGGGAACAGCCAGCGCCCGTCGGCGAGCTCCACTACGCGATGACACATTTCGAACGCCGGCCCCACCAGCGGCGGCGCGAGCGACTGCGGGCCTTTCCACGTCCGCCCTTCGTCCGAGCTGCGGAGCAGAAACAGATCCATCGGCACGTAGCCAAGGTTGGCCCGGTTCACCAGACCCTCGTTTGGGTCGTCGCGATAGAACCGCCCGCCGATGCCCACCAGCAGGCCGTCTCGCATCGCGCTGATCCGCACTGAATGCGTCGAACGGCGCGGGGAAGTGTCTTGAAACAGCGGAACCGGTGCGGTCCAGGTCTGTCCGCCGTCAGTCGAGCGCGACTGGCAGGTGTGATAATCGAGGCTCTCGACGGCCTGTGCCAGGTCGAACGTCGCCAGCAGATTGCCCCCCGAGAGCCTCACCAGCGACGGATGCCACGCATGAATCGCCGCCAGATGGGGCTTGGGATTGCGATAAACGTGGCCCGAGGCCAGCGGACGGATCATGCAGTTGGTCTCGTCGGTTGGAGTGGATGTCACGGTACACGACGGAGCACCGCGGGTCGACCCATGTCGGTCCCGCCTGCCGGGCGGGACCTCGTTTGCAAATCCGGCATTCGGATGTAATCGCAGGTAACGACGAGAGAAATTCGCGCAGAGCCGCGCCCGTCAGGAAGCGGTTGCCGAATACTGCTTCCTGACGGGCGCGGCTCTGCGAATGTTGCG
>JACQFH010000494.1 GCA_016200145.1 Planctomycetia bacterium
GCCCGCAGCGATCGTTCCTGATCCCGATTCAATGACACAGCAGCCCGGCAGCCACATGCAGCCGGGCTGCTTGCTTTTGAACCCACCGGCTAGAACCGGAACTCGCAGCCGAAGTTAAAGCCGTGGATGAAGATGTCGTGAAATACGAACTGCTGGCCGATTCCCGCCGGAGCTGCCGGGCCATGGTCGTCGTAAACGATGTCCCGGTGGGGCCTCGTGACCTGATTGATCCACAATATCGTGTAGCCGCCACGGATCGAGAAGCTGGGGCTCAGGTTGATGTTGACGAATCCATTGAGATCGCCGCCGAACGTGAATTTTGTCGTCATGTCGGTGGATGACACCGTCGGATCCGCACTGCTGCGGAGTCGTGCGGCATAGACCGACGAGACGGCGCTGTCGCCCAGGAACAACACCTTGGGAGTTGCGCCGAATTCCAGATATTTCGAGACGAATTGACCGCGAAAACCGATCTGTCCACCCCATAGATTGTTGATGGCCAGCGATTCGATCTGCGTATTGATCGGTGGACTTGTGACAAACTGATCGTCGAAGAGTCCGTACTGCGTGAACCGTTCGGTCAGGTTCAGGTAACGAAAGCCTCCGAGCGGCAGAAACTGCCAGATTTCGGTGGCGTCTTGATCTGCCAGATAATTGATTTCGCCTCCCCAGAGCTGGGACGTCATCACGGCTTTGTACGAAACGTTGTAGAGAAGCAGGTTGTCCCCAATCTGTCCGTTGGTGAGCGTGCTGGTGACGGCCACGAGCGGAACAAACGGCCCGGCGCCGGCAATTCCCGACCCGCCAGGCAGCAGGGCCGTGTCCACCTGTGCTCCCAGGGGCAGGGTAATTCCGCTTTGCTTGCGGCCCAGCATGAATGCGCTGATTTCGATCCGGCCACCGTCGATCAACTCGACGCCGCCGGTCACCTGAATGCCGCTGGTGTCGTTCAGCCGAATGTCCTTGGTCGTTGGAACCGCCCCAAACGCGATCGGAGTCGTGTTGTTCACTGCAAAAATCTCGAACGGCTGTGTGGGATCGCTGACGTCCTGAACCGGCGCCCCCAGCATGACATTTCCCGGCGAGTCGATGTTCCAGTGCAGATACTCGGCCCGCAAAAACCAACTATTGATGCGCGCCTGCGGGCCGAACCGATTGATCGACGGTTCGACGCCGTCGTCGCCCGTTCCATACCACGGCGCGGCCGTCATCGGGTCCGACGATTCGATCGGACAATCAGGCCCACCCGGGCCGTATCCCGGTCGGGGCGCAGGCCCGTATTGCGCGAACGCCTGCGCGGGTCCCATACAGCACACGCCAACCAACAAGGCGAGCGCGTAGCAGCGGGCTCGTGTCATGTTCCCGGTCCTCTGCGAAACTTGACTGGATTCTGGACTCATTCGTCCGGCCCCCCGTCGAATGGACGGTCTGTACGGATAATGCACGTTGTAACAGGAGTATCGTCGCAGATTATTGACCGACTTGGAGAAAACCACTTCCGGCCGCGAAGTTTGTAGCGATTGTATGGCAATTGACATTCGTAGCGGCTATTGAAGCACGCGATGTGGGGATTCTGGGAAGAATGGGCGCGGCTGCTTTTGATCCGACACGCGTCGCATTGGACTCGGTTGATCCGTTCGATTAACGTAGCACTGCGACCGGCGCGCGCCGTTTGAGAAATGATCGCGACATCCTTTGAGCAAGAGGACCATTTGTATGGACGCACTTGAGTACGCCAGTCGCCTGGTCAGCTTCGATTCGGTCAGCCGCAAATCGAATGTGTCAGTCACCGATTTCGCCGAAGCGACCCTGCGACAGCTCGGATTCGAAACCGAACGGCTCGAATACGACGACTCCCTTGGCGTGCGCAAAGCATGCGTCGTCGGACGAAAGGGACCGGGCACGGGAGGCGTTGCCTATTTCGGGCATACAGACGTCGTCCCCGCCGACCCGTGGTTCAGCAGCGAATATGGGCCGTTTCAGCCGACCGTCCAGGGAGGACGGCTGTATGGTCGCGGCAGTTGCGACATGAAAGGCTCGATCGCCTGTTTCTGGGCAGCGGCATCGCAAATCCCTGCGGGGCGGCTCAAACGCCCGATTTATGTCACCTGCACGGCTGATGAGGAAATCGGATATTACGGCGCCCGCGAAGTGGCTGCCAGGTCGAAGTTTTTCCGTGAAATGGTTGATGGCAACAGCCACGGCATCATCGGTGAGCCCACCTGCCTGGAGGTTGTGTATGCTCACAAAGGGACGTACGGTTTCTCGGTCATTTCGCACGGCCGGGCGGCACATTCCAGTACTAACAAGGGTTTGAACGCGAACCTAGCGATGATCCCTTTCCTTTCTGAGATGAAGGCGATTCACGACGAACTGGAACGTGATCCGGCCTGGCAAAACGGCGAATTCGACCCTCCGGGCGTAAGCTGGAATATCGGGATTAACGACCACACTCCAGCGATTAACATCACCGCGCCGCAGAGCATCTGCACCGTTTATTTCCGCCCCATGCCGGGCCAGTACGGCGATGTGCTGATCGACCGGGCGCGCCTCGTCGCCGAGAAATTCGGCCTCGAGTTTCGTCGCGGCCACAGCGGCAAACCGCTGTACGTGGATCCCGGTTCTGAGTTCGTACAAACCGTATTGAAGCTGGCAGGCAAAACGGCGCCGCGCACAGTCGCGTACGGAACCGACGGCGCCATGTTTGGCGACCTGCGGAACATGCTCGTGTTGGGGCCTGGCGATATCGCGCAGGCCCACACACACGACGAATGGATCGACCTTGCCGAGCTCGAGCGCGGAACGGCACTCTACGCCCGCCTGATCGAACACTTCTGCTGCTGAAGGCCGGTCTCAACGGTCAGCGGCGTTCCGACGACTGCCGATTGAATGCGGTCGGGTCAAAAGGGTCGCCCCGGTCGCTGCCCGATATCGTTCGCTCGCGCCGTTCGCCGGGAAGAGTCGTGGCGGCAGCCGGCGTCTGCCCCGTGAACGGGTCCCGCGACCTGGCCCGGGCGGCAACAGCTCCTGCGTCGGTTGTGGATGTCGTGCCGCCGACGACCTTCCCGCGAGCTGCCAGCGAGGCCTTCTGGGCACTGTCGCGAGCGACCGCCTGCACCCAGGATTCGAGTTCCCGCCACTGGTCTTCGCCGCGATGCCCGACAAAGACCGGCCGGCCCTGCCGGCCGTGTCCCTTGCGAGGCACGGTCAGCAGACGGCTACCGGCAGGTTGTTTGAAGTCGATCTGCGCAAGGATTGTGGCAAGGTTGACCTCGCTGGCATGCCGATTCGATTGCCTGCCAGGCAACACATGCTGAAGTCGAAAACCGCTTTTTGCATCGCGCGCGTGGCAGCCAGACGTTGCGCACGAATTGACGAGCAGCGGCTGGATCCTGCGAGTGAATTGCAATGCCTGGGGAAGCGCCAGCCCCCCCAGACCTGCGGATTCGTCGGCTTCAGTCGCACCGGGTTTGCCGTCGCGGTCGGGTTCATCGCGCTCAGCAGCCGGCTGATTGCGGACTTGTTTCGCGTTCTCCGTCAGGTTGCGGATCATCCGCTGAATGTCGTCTCGATCGGGCTCGAGCGCCAGCGCATCGCTCAACTCGTTAAGGGCCTCTTCTTCGAGCCGGTTGGTCAGGCACCATTTCGCCAGGCGGACGTGCGAATTTGCACTCTGGTGCGCAACCGTCTGATCGTGCAGCCTGGCATAGGCGTCTTCCAGGCTGGCGCAACGCATCCGCACGAGGCTGGCCGGATATTGCGCGTTCCCGTACTGTCCCCGGACCTCGTAATACTCGCCCGTCTGCACAATCGTACCGGCAATCACTGCGCCGTTCCGCATGACCAGCACACCATCGAGCACAGACGGCGACTCGTCGAGCGGCCCAACCTCTTCGCCGCGGGCGACGTTCAATACTGGCAAGGCCGTCACAAACCAGACCATTCCGGCGAGCAAGACGAGACAGGCTGCGGATGTGCGTAATCTGCGCATTTCACATCCCGGGAATATTCGTACGAGGAGTTGGCGGCGGCAGTCACGGGGGGAGAAAGAAGGGAGCGGGACATTACCCCTGCGACGGACATCCGTCAAGACGGTTTCTCACGGCCCTGGGGCAGTGTGAAAACACTCGCTGCCTGCATAGCCTGACCGATTTTCCTCATTGACCGCAAACTTCACCGCCACTGGACGTTGAGCCACGGATGAAACACGGATAAAACACGGATCACGCTGTTCCTCGGTCATCTGCAACCAACCCGCGTTGGTCCTGGGGCTGATCGCAGAGGAGCAGCACCGAAACGCCGCGAAGCCCCTGGCCCGCCCGGAATTCCCATTGTCGTCCCCGTTCTCGTCCCCGGAATCCAGTTTGCCGGACCAGGTCCCGCCGGATGCGGGCGCCGGCACATTATTCGGCCGGTATGTGCTGCTGTTGCTTTCGGACGTTGCCTGTCGCGGTCTGCGGTTTGCTGCCGACATCGTCCTCGTGCGGCACTTCCCGCCCGAAGTCATCGGGCAACTGAATCTTTCGCAGTCGCTGGCTGTCCAGGGAATTGCAATTGGGTCGAGCGGGCTCGACACGGCGGGAACGCGGGCGATTGCCGCGGGGACGGTGGCTCCATTCACGATGGCCGTCACCGTCGTTGCGTTGCGCCTCTTCCTGGGAATGGTCGCGTGGGGCGCCGTCGCCGGCCTGGCGGTAATTGTGCCGGGATACCACGGTGTATTCCAATTGACTGTTCTGTATGGACTGTCGATTGGCACGGGTGCGATGACGCTGGGCTGGGTGGCGCAGGCGCGGCAGCAGATGCACGTCGTCGCGCTGGCTGCACTGGCAACTCACCTGGGTTACTTCGGAGGAGTAGAACTGACGGCCCTGGCCGGGTGGCCTCCCGCCGCTGTGCCACTTTTGCTTGCTGCTTCAGAGGGGCTCACGGCTGTCGCCTTGTGGTTGTGGTTGATCGGTACCTGCGGTCCGAAGTCGCGCGGGCTGCCGTGGTCCGCAGCTCTCCGATTTCTTCGCGACGCGCTCCCCATCGGGGGCGCGAATTATTTGCGCACGCTCACGATCGGCTCCGACGTGCTCCTCCTGGGTCTGTTCGTCGCCGACGCCGAAGTCGGGCTGTACGGCACAGGTTTCAAGCTGTACTCGCTGGGGCTGGCGGTCATCACTCTGTACCTGTCGGTCTTGCTGCCGCAATTCTCGGCCCATTGGGTGCGTGAACGTCGCGGGTTCGTTACGGCGACCTCAACGGCATTCAAGAATTCGCTGCTGGCGGCGGCACTGCTGACGCCGGTAGCGCTGCTGCTGGCCGGGAAGATTCTGCAACTTCTCTTTGGACCGCCTTTTTCAGCCGCAACGCAGGCGGTACAGATTCTGTTTCTGGCATTGCCCGTGCACCTGATTGCCGGACATTTCCGCACGTCACTCGTCGCGATGGGACGGCAGCGTCAAGACCTGGGGCTCGTCGTGATCGCGACCCTGGTGCATGTCGCCGCCAAGCTTTGCCTGATTCCGTGGCTGGGGATGAACGGCGCGGCGTGGGGCACACTGTCGGGAGAGGCGGTTCTGATGATGCTGGCCTGGCGCGCAATGCGGACATCGAATCGCGGTTCTGCCCGCTGAGAATTTCGCGGCGAGCGCGGCGTCGGCAGATCAAGAGTTGCAACCGGCTGGAGCGTCACTTATTCTCAGAAGGAACGTGTGGTTATTCCAATTCTTACAGACCATAGTGGGGAATTCATTGATGAACGGCAGACGAGTGTGCCTGTCAGGCGCCATGGGAATTTTACTGCTGGCCGGATTGCCTGGATGTGAGGGCCTTAAGGATCATCCGGGAAAGCAGGACCCGATCGTCACCGCCCCCGCGCCGATCGAATCTGATCCGCCGCCGAAGGATTTAAAGCCCAAGAAAGCCCCGTTACCCGACCTTCCTGCGGGAGCCGGCGCCATCGATGCCGACGCGCCCGAAGAGCTCACTCCGACGGCTTCCGGATTATTTTACCGCATTCTGCGGAAATCCGACGGGCGCAAACCCGAAGCGACCGACCGTGTCGTAGCGCATTACCGCGGAACCCTCGACGACGGCACGCAGTTCGACAGCTCGTACGAACGCAACAAGCCCACGCCATTCGCACTGAATGAGGTCGTCCCGGGCTGGACTGAAGGACTGCAACTCATTGGCGAGGGTGGCATGATTGAACTCGAGATCCCCTGGCCACTGGCCTACGGCGCTGCAGGCAGGCCTCCAAAAATTCCGCCAAAGGCAACGCTGCATTTTCTGATCGAGCTGAAGGAAGTCCGCTAGGCGCCACGTGGCGTCGTGCTGAACTTACTTCTTCCTTCTTCCGATCTCTCACGACTGGACGGAGAACGAGGCTGATGAATCGAAACACGGTGGCCGCGGTGGTCGTCCTCGCGATGACGCTCCTCATCGGAATGACCGGATGTGAAGGCCTCCAGGATGCTCCCGAAAAAACGACGATCATGCCGGGAAATTCCGAGCACGAAGAACCGATTCCTCATCTGGAAGGCCTGAAGCCCAGGCCGGCGCCCTTCCCGGTGCTCCCGAAGGGAGCCGGCCCGATTGATCCGGATGCCCCGCAGGAACTCACTCCGACTTCTTCAGGCTTATATTATCGCATCCTGCGGAAGTCAGACGGTCGCAAACCGGTACCCAGCGACTATCTCACGCTTCATTTTCACTGAACGCTTGAAGACGGCAGACAGTTCGCCAGCTCCTACGAACGCGACGAGCCCATGCTCGGCACCCTGAGCTCGCACTTCAAAGGCTGGATTGAAGGCCTGCAATTCGTCGGCGAGGGAGGCATGATCGAGCTCTTTGTTCCCCACTACCTGGCGTACGGTGCGCCGGCAAGGTACCCGATGATCGACGCGAAATCGACGCTGCACTTTATTGTCGAGGTGAAGGCCATCCAGAAGGACACAGAGAAGCCAATCCAGAAGGACACAGAGAAGCCCGTCCAGGAGGACACAGAGAAGGCGGCCCCCCAGTAGTCGTCTCTGCCAGGCGGAGTTACTTCGCGTCCGGGACGAGACTTGTCGCGTCGGGCCCGGGAAAGTTCGTGGGAACCGGAAGAGTGACTTTGCCGGTGGCCGCCCATTCGCAACCGCGGTTCATCACTGTGATGAAGCCCACGCACCTTATGGCGCGCGTGTCGTTTCCCCCGACGTGCCCCATCACGGTTGTGAAGACTCGTCCCTTGCCGTGCGGAATCCACCAGATCATCGGTTCGCGGGCGCCGGTTCCCCCCTTGTCTTTCGAGGCCAGGGCGCTGGCCAGAATGTGCATATCGGCCGCCGGCCCGCGCTGTCCGTGGTACAGTTCGTCGTTGGCGTGCATCCAGTGCTCGGGCATCCCCATCATCACGGGGTGCTCGGTCTCGTGAACGTCGATCACAAACTCGTGCTGGGCGCCGTGTCCGGCTCCCGGGCCCTCGCCTTTGACCGTTCGCACCGGGCGGCCTGCATCGTCGAGCGTCACACGGTCGCCGAAATTGCTGTCGCGCCATCCGAGACCGATCATCTTGTTCCATTCGCCCCACTGCGGGAATGCGTTGTTCGCGGCGTGGATGATGACCAGCCCTCCTCCGTTCCCCACGAACTTCGCCAGGGAAGTCTGCACTTCGTCGGGCCAGGGCTCTCCGTTGTAATTACTGAGGACCACGGCGTACCGGGAAAAATCGGGCCGGAATTTCTGCCAGTCTTCCTTTGGCGAATTCGCCGGAGGTGTCGTGGCCACGTTGACGGTGAATCGGCCCGTCTTTTCCAGTTCAGCCTTCATCGGGGGCGTCATGGCCTGCCAGGCGTGATTGTTCTGGCCGTCGATGATGAGCAGGGGCAGCTTGTCTGCCGCGTGCACCACGGCGCCGCAGCAGGCCGTGACGGCGAAAATCGCGACCGCGACGTCGAACCCGCGAGCGAAATTGAGCATCGTGATCTTTCTCTCGAACAGGAAAACGAAAACCGCAATTCGCCCTAGTCCGGCACCTCGTTCTCAAAATCGACCGTCTGGGCGTCTGTCAGAAACTTGAGCTGCGCCCGCAGCAGCGGCGCCGCAGGTTCACGCTCGACCCGGTGATACGTGCCGTCGGCCTGCATCTCACGGGCCTTCACGTTGTCGGCCAGCAGTGTCGGCAGGATGCGGTGCAGCATCCGTCGCTTAAGCATCGGTTCGATCAGCGGAAACATCAGTTCCACGCGGCGGCGGAAGTTACGCGGCATCCAGTAGGCGCTGGCCAGCAGCACGTCGGCGTCGTCTCCCTGCCCGAAGACGTACACCCGACTGTGTTCCAGGAACCGGTCCAGGATGCTCAGCACGCGAATCGTCTCGGAGATGCCCGGAATGCCCGGGCGCAGGCAGCACGAACCGCGAATCAAGAGGTCGATCGGAACTCCCGCCTGCGAGGCGCGGTACAGCGCTTCGATCACTTCGGGATCGACCAGTGCATTCAGTTTGGCGATGATCCGCCCCCCTGCCCCGCTCCGAGCACGCTCAGTTTCGCGGGCAATCAACTCGAGGATTCGTCGCTGCAGGTCTTGCGGCGACACGGTGAACCGCTGCCAGGTGTGCCCATACGAGTAGCTCGTCAGAAAATTGAACAGGGCCGTCGCGTCTTCTCCGAATTTACGGCGGCGGGTGAACAACCCGAAATCGGTGTAGATCCGGGCGGTGGCCGAATTGTAGTTGCCCGTGCCCACGTGCACGTAGCGGCGCAGCTTTTCGCCTTCGCGGCGTACGACGAGCGTCACCTTGCAATGCGTCTTGAGGTTAACGAACCCGTACACCACGTGCACGCCGGCCCGTTCCATCTGTCTCGCCCATTTCACGTTCGACTGTTCGTCGAACCGGGCCAGAAGTTCCACGACTGCGGTGACGTTTTTTCCCTTTTCGGCCGCGTTGATCAGCGCCCGGATGACCGGGCTTTCGCTGCCGGCCCGGTACAGTGTCTGCTTGATGGCCAGCACGTCCGGATCTTCCGCGGCCGCGTGCAGAAAATCGACCACGCACTGGAAGGATTCGTACGGATGATGGATGAGAACGTCTCGTTTCCGAATCGTGCGGAAGACGTCGGCCCCTTCTTCCAGTCCCGGAGGCCGTCGGGGGGTGAACGGCTCGTCCCGCAATTGCGGATAGCGATCGAGGTTCGCGTACCAGTCGGTGAAGGCCGTCAGGTCGAGCGGGCCGTCGATTTCGTACAACTCCGGAGCGAGAATTCCCAATGGCCGTCGGATCTGGTCAAGCAGTTTTTCGTTTGTACCCGCGGCGATTTCCAATCGCACGACCTCGCGGTGACGCAGAGCTTTGAGCCCCTCTTCCACCGCCTCCGACAGGTCGTGCAGCACCTGATCGCCGTCGATGTCGAGGTCGGCGTCGCGCGTGATTCGCATCGACGTCCAGCACAAGATCTCCGATCCACCAAAAAGCTGGCCCAGGCGGGAAGCAACCACTTGCTCCAGCAGGATGAACTGGTCGGCCTCTCCCGGAACGCGAATGAGGCGAGGCAGGACCGTCGGAAGCTGCACGACCGCCAGCAGTTTTTTCGGAGCGCCGGGGCGGTACGCCTTCTGTTCGATGATCGCGGCCAGGTACAGGCCGCGGCTGCGCAGGTGCGGGGTCGGATGGCTGGGATCGATCGCCATCGGCGTCAGCACGGGAAAGACTGTCTGCTGAAAATACTCGTCGATGAAAGCCTTCTGCTCGCCCGAAAGCTCACTCGGACTGACCAGGCGGATTCCCGCCTCGGCAAGCTTCGGCAGCACGTGGTCTTTCAGGCACGCGTATTGCCGCGACACGAGTGCGTGAGTTCTCGCATGCACCTGTTGAAACTGCTCGTGAATCGAAAGCTGCTCGGGTAAGCGGTCTTCGGGGTCAGCCAGGCCCTGCATCTGCGACCGCACGCCGGAAACGCGGACCATCATGAATTCGTCGAGGTTGCTGCTGAAGATCGACAGGAACTTCAGCCGCTCCAACAGCGGATTCGTGTCATCCTCCGCTTCCTCCAGAACGCGTGCATTGAACTCCAGCCAGCTCAACTCGCGGTTGACGAAGTGCTCGGGCCCGATGGCACGGGGAGGCTCGATCTTTTCCGGTGGAGCCGGCGACACGGTGATGGTCGACATGGAACGTGCCGTCCTAGCAGGGTACGAACTTCAAACGACAAGCCTCTATCTTAAGCCTGGGGGCCGGCGCCCGAAAGAGCCGCAAGCGCAACAAATCCCGACGGCATTCGTTTTCCGGCGTCGACCGAAAGGAAATTCGATGTCGCCGCGGAATTCGTGCGAATTCCGCGGCTCAGGATTCCGAATTCCGCCGGACACGACGGTTCGCGAGAATTCTCGCGCGAAACGTGCCGCCGGGAGTTCGTGAGAATTCCGCCTCGTGCCCCTCGCGCGTCTCTCATGCTGTCTCGTTTTCGCGACACCGGACCGGCCGAAGGGCAGCACCGCGGTGCGGATCATCTCCCACCGGGTCGCGCCGATCGCGAGCGCAGCCTCGACCTGGTCACGGGGTACCTGACGGAAGACCTCGCGGGAGATGGACGAGATGATCGGCAGAATCATGA
>JACQFH010000495.1 GCA_016200145.1 Planctomycetia bacterium
GCAAGACCCCTGCCACCTCGTGTGGCAGGTGAATGAGTTTCGTCGGCTATGGGCGGCGTTTCGATTTCGAACACGTGTAGTAGACAATAGCTGAAGAAACTGATTCACCTGCCGGTCAAGCCGGCAGGGGTCTTGCCGTACTGCGATATTCGCGGTCTAGCTGGGCAAACTCATTCACCTGCCGGATGAACCGGCAGGGGTCTCGACCGCGCGTCACAGATTGCCCCCGGCACCTCTCCGGCGGCGGTGCTCGGGGCGCGGTTAAACAATGCGAATCAGGAAAGTGCAGCGCCATTCCCGTTTGTGAGGTGCACGTGCGTGTCGTCCCCCGGGAGCGAATTTAGAAAGCGGCGCGGAATCCGGCACTGCAGCGTGACTCGCGAATCGACGTAGTCCTGCCGGATGACTTCGGCGTGGGCCGCCAGGTACGACAAGAGCCGGCCATTGCCGACGCTGGTTTCCAGGGTGGCGTCGACGTAGCCCTCGCCCAGGCGTTCGGCGGCGATGCGGGTGAGCTGGTCGAGCCCGGTTTTGGCCTGGGCGCTCACGGAAACGGCCGGGTCATGGCTGGCCCAGAGCACGTCGACGAGCGAGCGATCCTGAACCGCGTCGACCTTGTTCAGCACCAGCACGGCACGGGCCGCGTCGATCCCGATCTCTTTGAGGACCTCGTTCACCGTGACGATCTGCTGCTCGGCCGAGGGGCTGCTGGCGTCGACGACGTGCAGCAAGAGATCCGCGTGGCGGGCCTCTTCAAGCGTCGAACGGAACGACGCCACGAGGTTGTGTGGCAGGTCGCGGATGAAACCGACCGTGTCCGACAGCAGCACGCGCCCCAGATGCGGAATGTTCCAGGTGCGGGTGCGCGTATCGAGCGTCGCGAACAACTGGTCGGCGACGTAGACGTCGGCCCCCGTCAGCGCGTTCATCAGCGTGCTCTTGCCGGCGTTGGTGTAGCCGACGAGCGACACGGTGAGGTGTTCGTGCCGCTGCGAAACCTGCCGCTCGCGGCGTTTTTCCACTTCTTTCAGGCGCACTCGCAGCTCGGTCACGCGGGCGTCGATGAGCCGGCGGTCGGTTTCAAGCTGCTGTTCGCCGGGACCACGGCTGCCGACGGCCCCTTCGGTGCGTTCGAGGTGGGTCCACAGCCGTTTCAGGCGAGGCCGCATGTACAAAAGCTGGGCCAGCTCGACCTGCAACTTCGATTCGTGCGACCGGGCGTGCGTGGCGAAAATTGCCAGAATCAGCTCGCTGCGATCGACGATTTCTTTTTCGAGTTCTTTCTCGAGGTTGCGGGTCTGGCCGGGCGTCAGGTTGTTGTCGAAGATGACGGTGTCGACGTTCTGCGCCGCGGCGAGCAGCTTCAGCTCTTCGACCTTGCCCTTACCGAGATACGTCGCCGCGTCGGGCCACTGCCGGTTCTGCACCAGTGTGCCGACGATCTTGACGCCGGCCGTCTTTGCCAGCCCCCGCAATTCGTCGAGGGGGTCGTCGAGTTCCCGCTGGGCTCCCGGCAAGACAACGGCGACGAGAATCGCCCGCTTCTGCCGGACACTCAAATCTACGCGTTTCGGCTCACCCAAATTCGATTGCGACCTCCGGGAGACTGCGGCTGGCATCGTGCTACTCGTCAATTCTAGGAGGGAAGGAGGTGCAGGGCAACAGGGGTTGCGGCGGCGAGTCGTTTAACCAGGAGCCAGCGGCGACGGCGCGTAGCGATTGGTGCCCGGAAACGCCGTCGGACCACCGCTATTCGCGGCGGTGCCCGGCTCCGGGTTAAACAACGCAGGACTTCCAGCGGCAAACTGACCGACCTGCATGGGATTTGCCGGATTTTCCGAAAGTTCTGGCGGGCTCCACGTCGATACTGTGAATAATGGAGAGAGCGCGGCGGGCCGGCAGGTTCGCGCGCCGGCCGATTCGCCGCTCGTTGCCTCTGCCGCCGCTGATGCCACATGCCTGAGCTCACCGCAGCCAACATCGAGCAGGTCGCCCAGGCCTGCCGGGACAACCTGCCGGCGATCGGCCTGTCGCTGAACCAGTGCTTTGGGACACACCTGCAGATTTCCGCGGGAGAAATCCAGTCTTATGCTGAGCTGGGGGACGTTGCCGACCTGAACGGTCCGGGCCTTGTTGTGGGTTTCGAAGTCGGTTCGAGGGCCATGTTGTGCGCGATCTCGGCGTCGTTGCCGCTTCCCGACTGGTACCGGCACCCCGATTCGAGCCAGGCGGCACGAATCGATACCCTGGCGCAGGAGTGGTCGTTCCATTGTCTTCCTGAAGAACTGCCGGGAGACAACTTTGTCGCGAGGACGTCGGTCTGCCTGCGAGACTTCATCGCCGAATCTGTCGCGACCGAAACGACGATGTGTCTGCCGCTCGTGGTGGAAACAGCCGGCGATGCTCCTCGTGCCTGCATCTGGCTGATCTGGCCCGTCGCCCTGGTGCCGGCCGCAGACGTTTCGCAGTCAGACGCCAGCGCAACTTTCGACCACGTCACGGCGCCCGACGAACCTGGAGCGGCCCCCGATGCAGAGGCCGCTTCGGCCGCGTCGACGACCAGCACGCCCACTGCGTACGGGCGACTGAGGCGACTCCCCGTTCCGGTGATCGTCAAACTGGCGGAAAAGAAGATCGAGCTGGGGCAACTCCTGGGGATCGGGCCCGGCGCGATCATCACCTTCGAAAAGCCGTGCGAAGACCTGCTCGAGCTGTACGTGAATAACCAGCTTTACTGCCGGGGAGAGGCCGTCAAGATCGGCGAAAAGTTCGGGATCAAGATCTGCGAGACCGGCTCGGTCCGTGAACGGGCAAGTGCCCTGATGTCGATGGAGTCGCGCGCCACGTAGTTTCGAGTGCGGAATACGGCGTCGGGCCAAAGCGCCGGATGCAGGCAATCAAAAACGTGTTTAGTATTTGGTGTTTAGTGTTTTAGGAAATTCAAACACCAAATACCAAACACTGCATCCGAAGGCGCGAGAGGCGCACCCCGGCGCTCAGCCGATCCCTGCGCCAAAGCCTTCGTCGCCGTCGCTTCCATGGCCGGCGGCGACAGAGTGCGGCTCGCGGCGCTCGGGCGCCGGGGCGATGTGCGGAGCGTTCACCGAATCGCCTGCCGCCCCCAGCGCATGCGCCGGTTCGATGCGATGCACGGCCCCCGAGCTCGATACGAAGGTTGCCTGCGCGGGTTCCAGCTCAGACAGGTCTGCGAAATTGTCTTCGCCGTAATCGTCGTAGGTGCACACGTACCCCGGCTGGCGGGCTTTGACCTGCTCGTCGTGGAAGGCGTCCATCACTTTCCTCTGAATCAGCTCGCGGCAGCGCGAATTGATGGGGTGGGCGATGTCGGCGTAGAGCTTGGCGCGGCCGTCGGCGTCTTTGCCCGCGCGGTCGTCCAGCAGGTGCACCCCGCACTGGTTGCAGTACAGCGCCCGAAGCTGGTTCTTGGTGTTGCAGCGGGGGCAGCGGTCGGTGAGTTTGCGGCTGGGCATGGCCACAAACGAACCCTTGGCCCCTTCGATGATTTTCAGGTCCCGGATGACAAAGCAGTGGTCGAACGTGATCGAGCAGAATGCCTGCAAGCGCTCCTGCGGATCCTCCATGAGCTTGATGCGTACTTCGGTGATGTCCACGGCCGAACTCCTTTTAATGCGAATCCTGTGCTATGGCCGGTTCGAAACGACAAACACGTCTCCGAGACGGGTTGCCCTGAGGCGGGCCGCGTACTGCGCGGCCTGGCGGCGCGAACGGCACAAGCCGAAATAGCTGGTGCCGCTGCCCGACATCTGATGGCCGGCGAACGGTTGCCTGGCGAACGCCCGCTTGAGGCGCGTCACGTCCGCATTCAGCCGTTCAGCCGGCTCCTGGAGAGCGTTATGAAAGAGCCCCGCCGCTTCGGGCAGCCGTCCGCCCGCGAGGGCACTGGCCAGCGCTGCGGCAGTCCAGCCAATCGTCGACGGACGGCAGCCGCGGTAAACTTCGGCTGTCGCCAGTCCTGTCGCCGGACGGGCCACTACGAACCAGTAGCGAGCCGCGAGTGGCAGCGGCTCGACGATTTCACCTCGTCCACGGCAGATGGCCGCCGACGCAGAGCACAGGAAGAAAGGAATATCGCTTCCCAGGCGGGAAGCCAGCCGCATCAATTCCGACGCATCAAGACCCAGATTCCAGAGCCGGTTGAGGCCCCACAGCGTCGCGGCCGCGTCGCTCGAGCCTCCGGCCAGGCCCGCCGACAGCGGAATCCGCTTGACGAGCTCGATCCGCGCGCCGTGGGCAGTGCCGGTCGTTTCGCGAAGCAGCCTGGCCGCGCGCAGCACCAAGTTGTCTTCCCCGTCGCCAGGCATTTCGCGTGGACCCGCGCGGGCCGCGGGTACGCGACCGTCGCGGCAGACGAGCGACAGATGGCCGGCAGGAGCATCGCTGAACACCAGCGTGTCGTACAGGCCCACCGACACCATCAGCGTTTCCAGCTCGTGATAGCCGTCAGCCCGCTTCCCCAGCACTTTGAGAAACAGGTTCAGCTTCGCGGGAGCAAAAACGGTGACGCCGGTAGTCTGACCTCGGCACAGCATTTGGTTTCACATCCTGTGAACCCGCCGACCACAGAGAACTGAGCAAATGCCGAAGCGTCGGCTTCCGTCGGTGAAGGCCTCCGTTCCGGCGAATGACCGAATGTATTAGAGCGGATGCGAGTGCATGGACATTCGGAACACTCTGACGTAGCGTAGTTTATATCGAAAGCCCGCGCGGATTGTCAACAAATTTCCCGGATTTCCGCGGGAATTTCAGGAGGCGAACGTGGAGCTCGAATTTCACATTCTGCTGCGATTGCTGGTGGCGGCGATCCTGGGCGGCATCGTCGGCTACGAGCGCGCCGCCACGGGCAAGCGCGCGGGACTGCGCACGCACATGCTGGTGGCCGTCGGCTCGGCTCTGTTCATGTCCACGTCGGACCTGGCAGTCGACTGGGCGAGGAGGCATACTCCCAAAGATGTGCCGGCGATCATGCAGGTGCAGGTTGCCGTGCTGACGCCCGTGCAGGCGATCGCCGCGGGAATCGGGTTCCTGGGCGCGGGGACGATTTTCGTGACCGGCCGGCGGCAGCGCGTGCACGGACTGACGACGGCGGCCTCGATCTGGGTGATTGCCGCGGTGGGCGTGGCCGCCGGCTGCGACCGTTTCGTGCTGGCCACCGGCGCGGCGCTGTTGTGTCTGGTGATCCTGCATCTGGTGGTGCGGCTGGAGCCCGCTGTGCCTGAGCCAACGGCCGACGAACGTGAAGATTCTAAAGCATGAGGGGTGGCATCCCTGACCAGCGGGAAGGGCGCCGGGGGCGCAATACAAAAGGGCGGCTCGGGGGAGCCGCCCTTTTGTTGGTTTGACGATAATTCGCTGCCGCGGGCAAGCGGCCGGCGAGGGGGCGAACGTCAGACCGGAGTCACGCTCGAGGCACGGGGGCCTTTGCCCTTCGGGTTGGGGGTCGAGTCGATCTGGAACTCGACCGCCTGTCCGACCGTCAGGTTTTCGAACTGCCGGTCTGCAACCGCGCTGTGATGGAAGAAGACGTCCTCTCCCTCCTGCGCCGAAATGAACCCGAAACCCTTCTCCTGAACCAACTTCTTGATCTTACCCTCTGGCATTGCAGCCACTCCTTCACACACTTACGAAAATCAATCGATGGTCTGGTGTGTGCAGAACCAGTCCCACCGCCGCTGCCGCACTGCCACACCGCCGCCTTCATTGACGAGGAGTGTCTGCCAGCAACACGGGTCGCCGAAGGCACTCGCC
>JACQFH010000500.1 GCA_016200145.1 Planctomycetia bacterium
CGAGAGGGCCGGCGGAGACGTGCATGAAGAACCGGCGAGGCGCGAGGGCGGCGCTGCCGCTCGGCGGTGAAATCAACCTGCGGCGGCGCCGCGACCGCAGCAGCAGGCGCCTCGGGCTCGGGTTCTGCTTCGGGTTCCGCCGCCACGGGAACGGCCGCGACCGGTGCCTGAGCCGCCTGCCGGGCCAGCGCCCGCTCTTTGATCCGCGGCGTCATCGCCAGCAGCATCAGGATCAGCGCGCCCATCGTGCAGACGAGCGTGTCGAGAAACGGGAACAGCGACATCGACGAGGCAGACGTGTGACGACGATGCATGCTGCAAGTTTCCCGGTGTCAGGCCGCGTGGGCCTTGGCGCGGATCGTCAACATGTGCACGGCCGCATTCAGGCTGTGGATAGATTCTTCAAACGCCTCGACGGCGCGAACCGACTGCAGATTATGAGCCAGCGCGTCCTGCAGACGCACCAGCTCGCGCTCCTGCTCGGCGATCCCCTGCAGCACCTCGCCCTTCTGCTGCAATTCCTGAATCTGCGCGGTCACCGCGTCGGTGGCGCGCACCAGCTCTTCGTGCCAGCAGCGGGCCGACTTTTCGAACAACGTGATCAGCCGCTCCATCTGCGTTTCGTGGTCCTTGCGGTCGGCCGACATCGATTCGAGCATCGACCGCCAGATTCCCGTCACCTGGCCGTGGAACAGTTCCTGGTGCTCTTCGCCCATCTGCTGCAATCCGGCGGTGACCCGCGCCAGCTCGAGCCCAACAGCGCGGAACCCGGTCAGGAACTCGTCGCGGGCTTCGTCGAGCTGCTGCTCGTGACCCGTGAGCGTGGCCGCCATGCCCTGCGCGAGCGCGGCGGCAAACTGGGCCTGCTGCGCCTGGGCCGATTCCACCCACTTCAATCGCAGGTCTTCGAGCGCCTCGTGCCACAGCGCCGTCTGCCGCGTGACCAGGGCCGTTGTCTGCGAGATCAGGTTCTCGGCAGCTTCGGCTTCCGCGGCGGCCAGCGGGGCCGACTGGAACGACGACTGCGCGAAATTGAAACACGGCGCCACCTGCAGGATTCCGAACTGCTCGATTTGCGAGAGCACCCTGGTCTCGGCCCGCTCGACGGCCAGCTTTCCGAACAAAAGCACGAGCGACAGCCCCAGCGACACGGCCAGCGGCGCAAAGGCGGCTTCGAACCCGCCCACGATGGCCGGCATCGAAGCATCCAGGTCTTGCGGGTTCACTGCGTGAATCGTCGTGATGAATCCCAGCACCAGGCCCAGCAGCCCTACTGCGGGAATGCCCCACAAAAGCGTCTTGACCGCCGCAAAACTGTGCGCGAGCGTCTCGAGCGCCAAGTCGGCCCGATACCGCAGATGGTCTTCGAGGCTCGTATTCGAACGGCAGCCGGCAACATAATGGCACACCTCGTGGATCCGGCCCACCACCTTCGTCCGCAGTATGCTCGCCGGCACCAGAGCCGTCGACGCCACCAGCTCGGCGGCCCGCTCGCGAGGCGAGTCGATTCCGTCCAGAGAATCGGCGTCGACCACGATCAACCTGAGCGCCCGCCGATCGAGGATCAGTTCAACGTACTTTCGCAGAAGCAGGGCGCAGCCGATGAAGAACAGGCCGGTTGCCGCACACGCCGCCCAGCTCCCGTTGAAATACCGCGCGACGATCGCGGCCGAGGGGGGCAATTGCGAGATGGCCACGTAAAAGCCGGCCGCCAACACCAGACCACCCACCCACGGCGAAATCAAAACCTCTGCGGGCGACCCCGTCTTCTCAATGGGGATCTTTATTGAGGGAGCCTTGCCAGTTGTCGCTGATGACATCCTGTCGTTCCTTGCTGCTGCGGCGATGGAATCGTTGCCGATCACTTTTGCCGACGTCGAATGCGCCGCAGCTCCGTTCGGGCGGGTCCCGAAAGGCGCGGCATAATCCTTATTTTCGGCATAATCATCAATATCGACCCAGATTGCCGTCAGAATTGACCTAAACAGAGGGAAATCGCTCAGGTCGACTCGATTCGCCCCCTGATTCAACCGGCATGAAGTCCCGGCGAGCGAATGATTTAGGCCAAAAACAGGCGTTGACTTGGTCTCTGGCGATCGGTATTCAGAAGGCCAATCGTAAGGCCACCGGCGCAAACCTCCTCTCACGCCGACAGTTTTTCCCTAAAACATTACAAATTCGGCAGTTATCGCAATTCATCGCGACGAGGCCATTCTGCGCACAGCCCTAATCGCCAACGCGAAATCCCACTCACCTCTAACCCCTCTCGCGCCAGGGGGAAGGGGGACACGATACTCTCATCTGGCCGTCATCTCGCTCGGTCTCATTACATTGGCGCTCGCCGGCTGTCACGACCTGCCGCGCACTGGATGGCCGGTCGTGCGCGGGGCGAGCCCGGCCGACGAAATGGAATACGTCGACATCGATGAACCCGGCGATTCGCCGGAGCTCGACGAACCGGAACGGTCGCTGGACGAAGCGACGCGTCATCCCGGCGGGAGATTCGAATTCCTCGATCCGCCGGCGCGCGGTCGCGATCTGGCTCCTCTGGCGCGACGCGATCGATCTCCGCTGACGTTTGACGAAAGCCCCGACACCGCGTCCCCTTCGCGCGGCGATCCGGAGAGACCTGACTGGCTTGAACGCGATCCACCGGCTGTTGACGGCTCAGGCGAATACTTCACGCTCGAAGAAGCAGAGCCGTTCCGACTTTGGTCCGACATGAAGTCGGTCCCCGGAGTGTTGTGGGCAGACACGAAGTCCCTGTTCACGTGGCCGAATGCCATCATTCTGGGGGCGGCCGCCGGCGGGGTTGTTGCGCTTCGCGACGATGTCGACCTGAAAGTCCGTAACGAAACGGCCGAGCATCCTTCGCGCTGGGGCGAAGGAAGCGAGGTTCTGCGACAGTTCGGTGAATTCTCTTACCAGGTTCCCGTGCTGGCGGGAGCCTACGCCGCCAGCCTCTGGACGCAGGACGAAACGCTGCACGAGTTTTCGCTGTCGACCCTGTCGGCTTACGGACTGACGGCGGCGGCGACGGTGACGATCAAAGGCATCACGAATACTCAACGCCCCACCGACGCGTTCCAGAACGGGCATTACGGCTTTCCGTCGTACCATTCCGCGAGCACATTCTGCATCGCCGCCTGTATCGAAGAATATTACGGCTGGAAAGCAGGCCTGCCGGCTTACGTGCTCGCCGGGCTCGTCGGCTGGAGCCGCATCGATCAGCGCGAGCACGATCTCTCGGACGTGCTGTTCGGCGCCGTGCTGGGAGTGGTGATCGGCAAGACCGTCTCGGCCGCGCATCTCGACCGCCAAGCCGACCTGTCGATCTCGCCCTACTACGACGCCCGCAATCAGGCCACCGGCATCGCCATCGAAAAGCGGTACTGACGTGAGGCTTGAGACCTGAGGCTTGAGGCTTGAGGCTTGAGGGGGCATGGGGGCCTACGCATTCAGGATGTGGCCCACGATCGCCGCGTGCCGCGCATCGTGTGCCACTCTCGTCCCGCAGGGAGCGGGGAGAAATCTCACGGCGTGCCCCGGCCGCTTTTTCGGCGGCCGGGGCACTTCACAGCGCGCTAACGTCTCCGCGAGCCGTAAACCAAATCAAGGTCACGAGTGACAGCGGCATGGGCCATGCCCAACTTGCTCTCTAGTGCCCCGGCCGCCGCAAAAGCGGCCGGGGCACGCCATCCGCGACAGATGGTCCCCCGTCGTGTAAACTCACCCGACGCCGGGAATCGCAGATCGAACCAACTCAGGGAGGGATCGTCACGTGGCCCACCAGCTCGACGAATTGCAGCAGAAGCAGCTCAAGCAGGCGGAAGAGCTGTTGTTTTCCGGTCCGCAGGCTGTCGGCTTCGCCCGCGAGCTTTTCTTCGGGCGATTTCTCCGCGAGGCGATCTTCCCCTATCCCTCGCTGGCCGACAGCGAACGGCAGGCCGGCGACGCCGCGCTCGCCGAAGCCACGAAATTCGTCACGACACACATCGACCCGGCCAAAATCGACCGCGACGCCGACATTCCCCTCGCAACGATCCGCGGCCTGGGCGCGGCCGGCGTGCTGGGGGCCACGATCTCACCGGAATTCGGCGGGCGCGGGCTGTCTCAACAGAATTACTGCCGCATCATGGAAGTCATCGGCGGGCATTGCGCCGCGACGGCTGTGTTCGTCAACGCGCACCATTCCATCGGCCTGCGGGCCCTGCAACTGTTCGGTACCGACGAGCAGCGACGGAAATGGATGCGCCCGCTTGCCAGCGGCGAGCAGATCGCCGCGTTCGCCCTCACCGAACCCGAGGCCGGTTCCGATGCGGCCAACGTGCGCACCACGGCCCACGCCTCGCCCGACGGCAAGGGCTTCATCCTCAATGGAGAGAAACGATACATCACCAACGGCGGCATCGCGCAGGTGCTCACCGTCATGGCGCGGACCCACGATCCGCACGATCCCGACGGAAAGGTCACCGCATTTCTCGTGACTCCCGACATGCCGGGGTTCGAAGTCGTCGAGGCCCGCATGCCCAAGTGCGGTATTCGCGGAACGGCCACCGCGCGTCTCGCCTTCCACGATATGTTCGTGCCGAAAGAGAATATCCTGGGCGCGTACGGCAAGGGGCTGCGCCTGGCGCTGACGGTGCTCGATTTCGGCCGCACGACGTTTGGCGCGAGCTGCACCGGGGCCGCCAAATTCTGCGTGCAGAAGGCGGCCGAGTATGCCGGCGTCCGCAAGCAGTTCGGCCGGACGCTGGGCGAGTTCCACCTGGTCAAGCAGAAGATTGCCCAGGCGGCGGCGAACACGTTCGCCATGGAGAGCGCCACGTATCATACGGCCGCGCTGATCGACCGCGGGGCCGAAGACTACATGCTCGAAACGGCCATGCTCAAGGTCTTCGCCAGCGACGCCCTGTGGACGATCGTCAACGACACGCTGCAGATTTACGGCGGCGCCGGGTATTTCAGCAGCCAGCCCTTCGAACGGATGATGCGCGACGCGCGGATCAACCAGATCGGCGAAGGGGCCAACGACGTGCTGAGATGTTTCATTTCGGGGGTAGGGCTGCGGCACCTGGGAATGGAAATGCTCGAAGTCTCGAAGCACTGGACGAAGGTCGGATTGCTGCGGCGTCCCAAGCCGTCGATTCCCGTCGCGCACACCCGTCTGCAACCGGCCGTCTCGCGCCTCTCGAAGCAGATCGCCCAATTCGCCCGCCGGTGCCAGTTCGCGCTCGTCCGCTATCGGGAAGACTTGGTGAACCAGCAATACGTGCTCGCGCGGCTGGGAGACACGGCGATGGAGCTGTTCGTCGCCGGCTGCGTCTATTCGCGCCTGTCGACGCTGCTGAAGCACTCGAATCACGACCCCGTGCAAATGCGCCGCGACGTGCAGGCCGGAATCCTGTACCTCGACTCCTCAAGCCGGCGCAACGCGCGGCGGCTGGCCGAACTCAATGACAACGACGACGATGAAGAAATCCGCACCGCGGATGCGTTTCTCGGGCAGAGTCAGCATCACTGAACTCCACCATGCTCGCTCTCGGTCTCGACATCGGCGGCGCCAACCTCAAAGCCGCGACCTCGGCGGGCCAGGCACATAGCGAACCGTTCGAAATCTGGCGCGCGCCGCAGGATTTAACCGCGCGCCTGCGAACACTGATCGCCCGCTTCCGACCCGCCGACGTGATCGCCGTCACAATGACGGCCGAGCTGGCTGATTGCTTTGCCACCAAGCGCGAAGGAGTCGCGGCCATCATCGCGGCGGCTTGTGACGCGGTGGGAGCTGCGGACATCATCTTCTGGCAAACGACGGGCCGCTTTGCAGCACCGGCAGACGCGCTGCGCTCGCCGCGGGCCGTCGCCGCCGCCAACTGGCATGCGCTGGCGACGTGGGCCGGCCGGCTCGCACCCCTCGGAAAGGCGCTGCTCGTCGACCTCGGCTCGACGACGACCGACCTCATACCACTCGAGGACGGCCGACCCGCGGCCCGAGGTGCGACCGATCTCGAACGGCTCACGCATCACGAGCTGGTCTATACCGGCGCGAGGCGGACTCCGCTGTGCGCCCTGACTTCGAGCGTGCCCGTTTGCGGCCACCCGTGCGGCGTCGCCGCCGAGCTGTTCGCCACAACGCTCGACGCGTGCCTCGTCCTGGGCCTCGCCCCCGAAGACGAATCCGACCGGCAGACCGCCGACGGCCGGCCGGCGACAATCCCTTGCGCCCACGACCGCATCGCCCACATGGTGTGCTGCGACCGCGAAGAAATCGACATCCCCGAAGCCCGCTCGATCGCCCGGCATTTTCTCGACGCCCAGCGGCGTCAACTCTCGGCCGCGCTCGACGCCGTCGTCGCTCGCGACCCGCGCGCACTGCAGACCGTCATCCTCTCCGGCTCCGGGGAATTCCTGGCCAAACGCCTCCTCTCCGAACACCCGCTCACCTGTTCGACTCCCATCGTGCGCCTTGCCGAATCCCTCTCCCCGGCCCTCGCCGATGCCGCCTGCGCCCACGCGGTTGCCGTGCTGGCACTGGAACGCTCGCGCGAGCCTCCCGCAAAGTAGCAGGCACACTCTGCGTGGGAACGCGAAATTGGTAGCCCGACGCGTAAGCGAGGCATTCGCGCCGTTTGTCCCTCGCTTACGCGTCGGGCTACCGTAGGAGGGGACTTCAGTCCCCGCGTCAAAATGCTGTGTGTGGACTGAAGTCCACCCTACAAATCGTAGGCCGCGAGAATCGCAGACCGAAGGTGTATGATGGATCGACGGTCCGGGGCACGAACGGGCATTCCAGATTTCAACAGGAGTCGTCGCCATGCAGATCACCAATTGCCGGCTCAATGTTTCCCGAAGTTGGCCTCTCAGCGGATTCAGCCTGGCGGCGATGCTGCTCGTTGCCGGCCTGGCCGATCCTGCGGCGGCGGAACCTCCGCGAAAATGGCTGAAGGCCACGGCGTACGTCGTCCCCAAGGAAACGGCCAGCGAGGGGGAGGGGTATTTCTCGATCATCGAGGGGCTGAACGGCCGGTTGTACGTCGGCACGCATGCCAACGCCGTCAACTCGTGGCTCGTCGAGTTCGATCCCCAGGCCC
>JACQFH010000501.1 GCA_016200145.1 Planctomycetia bacterium
CCATCGTGCACTCGAATGTGTCCGGGCGCCGAGCCGGCCGCCTGACGCTGGCCGAGACCGTGCCGTCACCGACGCCGACGCTCCGCGAGCTGGCGCTACAGCTGATTTCGCCCGTCCCGCGGCCGCCGCGGGCGTTCTTTGGCTGGGCCGCGCTCGCCCTCGCGGTGACGGGTGCGATCATGACCCGCCGGCGTACGGTGGCGGTCGCCCTGTTGTTTGTGACCATGCTGGGCACCCTGTTTCCCGAAGGCAACGTCACCAAGACCCAGCAGCCAACCACCGGCGGCGGGCTGTTCAACCTGTTCAACCAGCGCAACACCCCCGACCCGAGCCTGAACAACAACTTGAGCAAGTCGGGGACCCTCAAGATCATTCCGGAAGTCCGCTCGAATTCGCTGTACATCACCGGCCCCGAAGATTCGGTCGCCCAGGCGCTGGAAGCGATCAAGTTTCTCGACAACTCAGAATCGCTGGCCGATCGCAAGCCGAACCGGATCCAGCTCAAGCACGCCCGCGTGATGGAAGTCGCCGATCATCTGTTCGACCTGTTCCGCGAAGAGATGGGCTTCCCGATGCAGCAGAATCGGGGCGGATTCGGTGGGGGGGTTGGCGGGTTCGGGGGAGGGAACCAGTTCGGCGGATTCAATCCGCTGGGGGGGGGCGGCAACAATCAACAGAACCAGCGGCAGGCGCGAGTGCAGCTTAACATCGCGCCCGACACGCGGACAAACACACTGTGGGTCTTCGCCAACGACACAATGTTCCAGAAGGTTGAATCCACCGTGAAGTGGATCGACGATACGGTCCACGAATCGAAGCCCACCGTAAAGGTCTATTCGATGTCGAAGACGAATTCGGCCGTTGTGCAGCAGACGTTGACGGCACTGGTTGAAGGCGTCCGCACGACGACGACCGGCACGGGCCTCGCGAATAATGCTGGCCCCGGCCAACGCGGCCAGCAGCAACAGCCGTTTGGACAGGGTTTCGGAAACCGGTTTGGCGGCCAGCAGGGAGGCTTCGGCGGCCAGGGCTTCGGCGGATTCGGCCAGGGCGGCTTCGGCGGCCCCGGCGGATTCGGAGGACAGGGGTTCGGCGGACAGGGTTTTGGAGGCCAGGGGTTCGGCGGCCAGGGCTTTGGCGGTGGTGGTCGCGGTTTCGGCGGTCAGGGATTCGGCGGACAGGGCGGATTCGGGGGACAGGGCTTTGGCGGCCAGGGGTTCGGTGGCGGTCAAGGATTTGGCGGTGGCGGACAGGGGTTCGGCGGTGGCGGTCGCGGCGGTGGTGGTCGCGGCGGCGGACGGGGTGGCAATTAGCCGACCCGCCCTCGCCCTTTTGCCACTACTTCCCATCCGACCTGCTTTTGCGCCACGTCGCGCGGCGGAACCACGATTGACGACGCAACTCTCATTCTGAGACAATTTGACGTATCGGCGCGCTCTCAGAAGAGACGGACTTCTTCTGGCCGCGTCGCAGCACTCGCAGGATGAGCCGACCTCATGGACATCGGAGAGATTCTTCTGTTGCAGAACGTCGTTTCGCGTGAGCAGATTCAGCTCGCGAAGCAGAACGCCAACGGCAAGCGGCTCGACCACCAGGTCGTGGAAATGGGTCTGGCCAGCGAAGAGCAGGTCTTGCAGGCCCTCGCCAGCGAGCTGGGCATGAAATACGTCGAGCTGGCCGAGGTCAAGGTCGACAAAGACCTGCTCGACCGCTTCCCGGCCCGCGAAATCTTTCGCCACACCCTGTTTCCCCTGTCGCGGCGCAATGGCAGCGTGATTGTCGCCACGAGCGACCCGTTCGACCTGGAAGCCCTCGATGAAGTCAGCTCACTGTCGGGGTTCCGCCTCGAGCCGGTGCTGGCACGCCACGAAGACATTTCCCGCCTGATCAAAGAACAGCTCGGCGTCGGCGGCGACACGATCGGCGAGCTCGTCGCCCAGAGGACTGAAGAAGACGTCGAGCTGCTCGAAGGGCTGGGCGAGGCCGACGGCGAACTGGCCGAGATGGCCCAGGCCGCGTCGGTCGTCAAGCTGGTGAACGAGCTGTTGATCGAGGCGCTCAACCTGAACGCCAGCGACGTGCACCTCGAGCCCCAGGACGGGGGCCTGATCGTGAGGTTCCGCGTCGACGGGCTGCTGCGCGTGCAGCCCCTGTCGCAAGAGGTCAATTACTTTCAGGCGGCCATCATCAGCCGTCTGAAGATCATGGCCAAGCTCAACATCGCCGAAAAGCGGCTTCCCCAGGACGGCCGCATCAAGCTGCGCATTCATAAGCGCGAGATCGACGTCCGCATGTCGATCATCCCCATGATGCACGGCGAAGGCGTCGTGCTGCGAATTCTCGACAAGGGGCGGATGGTCTTCGACCTGAAGAACGTCGGCTTCGCCGACGACATGGCCAAGACCTTCCGCGAACTGATCGAAATGCCGCACGGCATCATTCTGGTGACCGGCCCCACCGGGAGCGGAAAAACCACAACGCTGTACAGCGCGCTCAACGAAATCAAGAACCCGTCGATCAAGATCATCACCGTGGAAGACCCGGTGGAATACCAGACACCGGGGATCAACCAGATCCAGGTGCATTCCAAGATCGGGCTGACGTTCGCCGCGGGCCTGCGCAGCATTCTGCGGCACGACCCCGACGTGATCCTGATCGGGGAAATTCGAGACGGCGAGACCGCCAACAGCGCCATCCAGGCTTCGCTCACCGGGCACGTCGTGTTCAGCACGCTGCACACCAACGACGCCGCGGGGGCTTTTCCACGGCTGGTCGACATGGGAGTCGAGCCGTACCTGGTCGCCAGCACCGTCGAGGGCGTGCTGGCGCAGCGGCTGGTGCGCGTCCTGTGCAAGACCTGCAAGGCCGCGTTCAAGCCGACCGACGAAGACGTACCCGACGATTTTCCGCGGCCGCTGCCGGAGAAACTGTTCCGGCCGGTCGGTTGCCGGCAATGCCGCGATTCAGGTTTCAAGGGGCGGCAAGGCATCTTCGAGCTGTTGCGCGCCGACGAAGGCGTGCGGCAATTGTGCATCGAGCGGGCCAGCGCGGTGCAGATTCACTCGTATGGCCTGCGCAACGGACTGGTGACGCTCAGGCAGGACGGCTGGCGAAAGGTCTTGCAGGGAATCACGACGGTCGACGAAGTCACGCGGATCACCAAGGCGGAGTACCACTAGTCCGGCCTGCTAGGCCGTTTCGCCCATGCCCGAATTCCAATACATTGCCCGCGAATTGTCGGGCCGCGAAGTCACGGGGCTGCTCACCGCCGGCAGCGAGCAGGAAGCCGTCAATTCCCTGGCGGGTAAATCGCTGTTTCCGACGCGGATCGCGCTGGCCGAAGCCGAAGTCCGACAGCAACAGTCCGTGGGCAAGCGAGTCGCTCCCAAACACCTGGCGATCGTCTATTCGCAGCTCGCCGACCTTTTGTCGTCGGGCGTGCCGCTGCTGAAGTCGCTCGAAATCCTCGAACAGCAGGCGTCGAAACCGGCCGTGGCGGCGGTGCTGCAGGTCGTCCGCGAACAGGTGGCCGATGGCACGCGGCTCGCCGACGCGATGCGGCAGCACCCGAAAGTGTTCGGCGAACTGTCGATCAGCATGGTGCGGGCCGGCGAAGAAGGGGGCTTTCTCGAAGACGCTCTGAAGCGCATCGCCATCTTCACCGAGCATCACGAAGATCTGAAGAATCGCGTCCTGGGGGCAATGGCCTACCCGCTGTTTCTGATGGCGGCCTGCATCGTCATTGTCACCGGCATCCTGATCTTTCTCGTGCCGAAATTCGCTCCCATCTTCGAGCGGCTGGCCGAGCGAGGCGAATTGCCGCTGGCCACCGTCTTGCTGCTCTCGGGCAGCGACATGCTTCAAAAATATGGCATCTGGATCGTCGCCGGCTTCGTCCTCCTCGGGATCTGGCTGTTCAACTACATGAAGACCGAAGAGGGGCGGCTGCGGATCGACGGCGTCCGATTGCGGCTTAAGGGACTGGGGCCCATCGTGCGAAGCCTGGCCATCAGCCGCTTCTGCCGCATTCTGGGCACGCTGCTCAAGAATGGCGTCCCCATTCTGCAGTCGCTGCGAATCGCCAAGGACGCCACCGGAAATCGCGTCCTCAGCGGGGCGATCAGCGTCGCTGCCGAGAATATCTCGGCAGGCAAGTCGCTGGCCCGACCGCTGGGTTCCAGCGGACATTTTCCGCGGGAAGTGGTGGAAATGATCGCCGTGGGCGAAGAAGCTAATAATCTGGAACAGGTGCTGCTGAATATCGCCGAGAACATGGAGCAGCGCACCTACCGCGAACTCGACCTGTTCGTGAAGCTGCTGGAACCGCTGATGCTGCTGGTGATGGGGATGGTGATCCTGTTCATCATGATTGCGCTGCTGTTGCCGGTGTTCATGGCGACGGGAGCGATGGGGTAAGTGACTGGAGGTCGGTTGTCTCCGGAGTTGAAACAATACTAGGAGACATGGAGAGGGGGAGACAAGGAGAACAGGTCACCCCTTGTGAACAATAAAGACGATACGTAACACTCAGAGCAGGAGACAAGATGATGATGACGACAACAACTCGAAAGACCCGTGTGCGGAACGAGCGGCGTTCCGGCTTTACATTGATGGAAATCCTGATTGTGCTCGCGATCCTCGCCGTGATCATCGGCCTCGTCCTGCCGAACTTCCTCGGCGCACAGGATCGCGCCAACAGAGACGCGGCCAAGGTGGCCGTCGCCGCTGTCGAAAAGGCGGCCGACATCTACGCCGCGCACCACAGCGGTGATTTCCCGACCTCGATTGACGCCCTGCTCTCCAATCCCGGGAACGATCAGCACTGGAGCGGGCCGTATCTCGATAGGGGCAAAGTACCCAATGATCCGTGGGGCAACATCATCCAGTATCAGTATCCAGGAACGCACCAGGGGGCCGGGGGAGATCGCCCCGACGTCTGGTCGATGGGCAAAGACAAGCAATCCAACACGGCAGACGACATCACGAACTGGCAGACGAACACGAGGTAGCGTGGTTCTTCCTCGCAAATTCAGAATCCTTTATGCGCGCGAATCGCCAACACAGACGACCGACCACCGCCGGCGCGCGCGGTGCATTCACGCTGCTTGAGATCCTGCTCGTCATGGGGGTGATGGTGGTCGCCATTGGCCTCGCCTGGCCGGCGATTGCCGTGATCCAGGGGGAGTATCGGCTCAGGCAGGGGGGACAGCTCGTGCAGGCCAAGCTGGCCTGGGCCCGCCTGCACGCCGTCGAAACGGGACACGTGTATCAGTTCTGCTTCGAGCCGGGGGGACGGAAATTCATCATCCTGCCGCGCGATCAGGAAGCGAATACCGCGCAGGCGGGCCCGGGGACCCGCGCTCCGCAGAAAGTCGGCGGGAGCCTGCCTGCCGAAAACGTGCACTTTGACGGGACGGGCGTCACAACCCAGACGCTGCCCCCTGAATGGCTCGCCGGGATGACCGGCGAAGGGAATTTCACCACTGTGAGCTGGTCGGCGCCGATCCTGTTTTACCCCGACGGCTCGGCCTCGTCTGCAACTTTGCAGATCGTGGACAAGAAGTCGCGGACCGTGACCGTTTCCGTTCGGCCCCTGACCGGCGCCGTAAGCGTCTCGAAGATCCAATCCGGGACGAGCCGATGAAACGCAGATCCCGAATCGCATTTCCGTTGAGGGGTGACGAAGTCGGCACACGGAGTGTGCCTGCCACTTTGTCCGAGCGTCGCGGCCTGTCGCTGTTCGAAGTCGTCATTTCCCTGGCGATCTTCATGGGCGCCATCGCCGCCATCGGGCAGTTGATTTCCACCGGCGCGCGCGGCGCCGTTTCCGCCAAACTGCAGACGCAGGCGGTCATCCGCTGCGAAACGACTCTGGGCGAAATTCTCGGGGGCTACATGTCGCTGCAATCGACCAGCGGCACGTACAAGGACGATACACGCTGGAGCTACAACGTTTCGGTGGCCCCGGCGCAGCAGCAGGGTCTGTACATCGTCGAAATCACCGCGTCGCACGACGGGCAGTCGAGCATGAGCAAGGTGTCATATACCTTGCGGCGCCTGGTTCGCGATCCGGGACTTGCGATCCAGGGCTACGAGAAGCAACTGGCGCTGGACGAGGCCAAAGCCGCCGCCGCGGCTGCCAGCCCCTCGAGCAACACGAGCAGCAGCACCTCGTCGGGAGGCAGCCGATGAATCGTCGACAGCCCCCACGCGGTTTCACCCTGCTCGAAGTTCTGGTCGCGCTGTCGCTGTCGGTGCTGCTGATCGGTGCGATCTATGCCGGCCTCAACCTCTACTTCCGCTTTTCGACCACGGGGCACGACGACGTCGAACGAGCGCTCCTGGCCCGGTCGCTGCTGAGAAAGATCGAAATGGACGTGCGCTCGGCGATGTACACTGCGCCTCAGGCCGCCAGCAGCACATCGAGCGGAGGCTCGTCGTCGTCGGGCAGCAGCGGAGCCACGTCGAGCGGCAGCAGCGGAAGCACTTCTGGCAGCACCGGCACATCCGGCAGCAGTACGGGCACATCCGGCAGTTCATCGGGAGGCTCGACCAGCTCCAGCAGTTCATCGACCAGCACGACGACGGCGCCGGAAGATGCGTACGCTTCCTCCAGCACGGGGCTGTTCGGCAACTCGACGACTTTGCTGCTGAACGTCAGCAAACCGGGGTACGAGCAGATGGCGGCGTCTCTGGCGGCTTCCGGAAACGTGCAGACCCGAATGAGCGACATCGCCACGGTGGCCTATTTCATGGCCGGAACCGGGGCAGGCGCTTTGCAGCAGTCGGTTCCTGGCCCGGGCCTGGCGCGCATGGAAGGTGACCGCATGGCGATGGCCATGGCCGATTCGCAATCCAGCACGTCGCTGCTGGCTTCGGCCACCCAAGTGCTGGCGCCGGAAGTCGCTTCGATCGAGTTCCTGTATTGGGACGGATTCCGCTGGCGGTCCGACTGGGACAGCAGCGTCATGCAGGGCATGCCCAAGGCCATCGACGTCAAACTTTACCTGAATCCTGTGTCGGGTCGTTCCACCACGCCCGATATGTACAACCTGACGATCGCGATCCCCCTCGGAAAACCGATTGATACTTCTTTGATCACCCCGTGAGAGCTGCCGGAGGTATGAAAATGCAATCGCATCGTACACGTCCCGGAACTTCAAACAGCATCGCCTCCCTCCGCGCGGGCACAATCCTCGTGATTGTCCTGGTCGTTGTCGCGCTGCTTGCGCTGGGTGCGTATACGTTTGCCGAAATCATGGTTGTCGAAGCGCAAGCCACGGCGACCTACGGGCGCGAGGTCCAGGCGCGGGCCCTGGCCGATTCGGGGGTCGATCTGGCGTCCACAGTCCTCATGAATCGTTACCTGCCCAATTCGAAGTCCTACTACAACGATCCCCAGACGTTCGAAGCGGTGTTGCTCAAAGACGCCACCTCGGCCCGTGGCCGCGGACGATTCAGCGTGGTCACGGGGAACGAGCTCGACACGTCGGGACGCTCCGTCCGCTTTGGCCTCAGCGACGAATCGGCCAAATTGAACCTGAATACGTTTGCAAAAATGCTGGCCGCCGGAACGCTCAAGGCGGCCGACGCCAAATTGATTCTGATGGCGTTCCCCGAGATGACCGAGGAAATTGCCGAATGCATCCTCGACTGGTTCGATTCGGACAGCACCCAGATGCAGAGCGGCGCCGAAAGCGATTATTATCAGGGGCTCTCGCCTCCCTACTCTGCCAAGAACGGCCCGATCGATTCGCTCGATGAGCTGTTGCTCGTCAAGGGGGTCACGGCGCAGCTCCTGTTCGGCGAAGACACCAACCACAACGGGATCCTTGACCCCAACGAGAACGATGGTGCCACGACCCTTCCGCTCGACAATGCCGATGGAATGCTGCAGAAGGGCTGGTCTGCGTTCTGGACGGTCTACAGCCGGGAACTCAACCTGCGCTCCGACGGCACGCCGCGCACGAACGTCAATCAATCCGACCTGACCGCTCTTTACAACCAGATCTCCGCCGACTTCGACGTCAAGACGGCGACGTTTATCCTCGCGTATCGGCTGAACG
>JACQFH010000502.1 GCA_016200145.1 Planctomycetia bacterium
CTGGGGTGGCTGGGGGCAACGCTTCTTGAAAAGTACGCGCTGCCCGCCGTGGGGTGGAAAGGGGGCGCTGCGCAGGCCTGGATGAACTGGCTGTTGTGGGCGGGGCTCTGGGTGCCGGGGGCAATCGCCGGCTGGCTGCTGACCCGGCCGGTCAATCGCGTGCTGGCGCGGTTCTTCAAATGGTTTAACCGCGGATTCGATTTCGTGGCGGACGTTTACGGCCGCGTCGTGGGGGGACTGTTGCGCGTGTGTGTGATCGTCCTGTTCGTTTACGGCGGACTGATCGGGCTCACGTATCTCGGTTTCACCCGCATCCCCACGGGGTTCATTCCCACGCAGGACAAGGGCTACCTGATCGTCGACGTGCAGTTGCCCGATTCGGCCTCACTCGAACGCACGGTTGCCGCGCTGCAGCGCGTGGAGGCCATGGCGCTCGAAACGAAGGGCGTCAGCCATACGATCGGCATTCCCGGGCAGTCGTTCGTGCTGAACGCCATCGGCTCGAACCTGGGATCGATGTTCGTCATTCTCGACGAGTTCGAGCACCGTCGCGATCATTCGCTGAACGGGGCCGAGCTGGCGCGGAAGCTGCAGCGGCAGTTCTACGCCGAGATTGTCGAAGCGCAGGTGTCGGTCTTCGGCGCGCCGGCGGTGGACGGCCTGGGGAACGCCGGCGGCTTCAAGCTGATGGTGAAAGGCCAGGCGAACGTGCCCCTCGACGTAATCCAGGGGCAGACCGAGAACCTTTCCGAAAAAGGAAGCAAGCTACCGGGAATTGCGGGCCTCTTCAGCAGTTTCCGGGCGAACACGCCGCAGCTCTATATCGACATCGACCGCACCAAGTGCAAGACAATGCAGGTTCCGTTGGGGGACGTGTTCAATACGCTGCAGGTTTACCTGGGGGGATATTACGTCAACGACTTCAACCAATTCGGGCGGACCTGGCAGGTCAATTTGCAGGCCGACGCCCCGTTTCGCCTCAAAGCCGAAGACGTGCGGCAGCTCAAGGTGCGGAACGCGGCTGGTGAAATGCTGCCCCTGGGAACGCTCGCCACGATCGAAGACATCGGCGGGCCGATGCTGATTACTCGCTACAACATGCACACCGCGGCGACTCTTAATGGGGCCGCGCTGCCAGGTGTGAGCACGGGGACGGTGATCAAGATGATCGAAGGCCTGTCGAAACAGGAGCTGTCCCGGAACATGGCGTTCGAATGGACCGAGCTGACGTTCCTGCAGCTTCGGGAAGGGAAGGCCGTGTTCTATGCGTTTGCCGGCGCGGTGATTCTGGTCTTCCTGGTGCTGGCGGCCCAGTACGAGAACTATTCGCTGCCGCTGGCGGTGATCCTGGTGGTGCCGATGTGCATCTTAAGCGCGCTGGCGGGCGTGGCGATCATCAAGTCGGACATCAATATCTTCGTGCAGGTAGGGTTCATCGTGCTGGTGGGGCTGGCATGCAAGAATGCCATTCTGATCGTGGCGTTCGCCAAGGCGCGACGGGAAGGGGGCGATTCGCGGTTCGACGCCACCGTCGCCGCCTGCCGCAGCCGCCTGCGGCCGATCATCATGACGTCGTTCGCCTTCATCCTGGGGGTCGTGCCGCTGATGATCGCCCACGGCGCCGGGGCCGAAATGCGCCGCACGCTGGGCACAGCCGTGTTCTCCGGAATGCTGGGGGTCACGTTCTTCGGCATCTTTCTGACGCCGGTGTTCTACTACGTCATCCAATGGTACGTCGAACGCTCGACGCCACCGGAAGCAGCGCATGCCCCGCATAGCACGACGTAGCCGAACTCGCCAGAGTTCGGGCATCGCTGCGGCCCGGGTTGGAATGGACATAGCCGCGTGGGACGACGCGGTGTTTTGTCCGGAGCCGCGCCCGTCAGGAAGCGGAGTCGACAACCGCTTCCTGACGGGCGCGGCTCAGCGCAAACCGTTCGATGCGATACTTTCAAAAATCGGTTCGGAATTAGAAAACTGCCCCATTGACCCGTAGCAAGGAACAGGCGAATAATTGAAGCACGGAACGTTGCGCCCGCGGCCAGGTCGCGAGGGCGCCGTCCGCCCGCCAGGGTCCGCGCTGCGAAAAGCGCGCTGGGACACCCGTTTGGCGCCTCTTATTCACAAAACGCGCGCTGAAAGCGCGCAGTCCCGTGCCAAACTGGCCGTTTTGTGAAATCGCGTTCGTCAGTCGTAAATGCTTTGTAAGCGATTTTCCCGAAACGGGTTACGATCGTTTTTCTGCCGAAAACCATGGACGCGAGATGACTCGTCCCTGTCGGCATTTTGAACCACGATGCGACGCAAGTCGCCGTGCGCTCGGCGGATACGGAGCGCGTCACCGGCGCGGAACAGAATTGCATGTCGCGGGTCATTATTCACTCTATAGATATTCAAAAAACTTGTCTGACCCGCTGGACTGCCCGCCGCGCCGGCGCACGAAAAAAGGCCCCGCACTTGCGTGCGGGGCCTCGCGGCTGGTTGTTGATCGTGACGGCTGTTCGCCGCACTTACTTGCCGAAGTCGAGTCCCTTGTCGGTCTCCGGCGCGCCGACCATCTTGAGGTTGAACTTGTTGTTGCCGTCGAACTGCACGACGGCCATCATGGCTCCGCTGCCTTCACGCTGCAGGATCAGCACCGGGCCGTCGATCGAGTACGTTCCGCTGAACTCGCTCCCCTTCTGTTTGGGGTTGGCGAACTTCCACGAGAACTTGCCGTCGGCGGTCAGCGTCAGGCCGAACTTCGAACCGTCGGGCCGTGTTGCGCTCCACGATCCGGGAAGCAGGTCTTTGTCGATCGCCGGCGGTTCCGGCGCTTCCGGAGTGACTGGCGCAGCCGGCACGTTCGGGTCACTCGTGGTGGTGGTGGTCGCCACGACTGGCTGCTGCGGCCCCTGGACCATCTTCAGCAGCTCGGCGGCCAGCGTGTCGTTGGGCTGCAAGTCGACCACCTGCTGGAATTGGACTGCAGTCGCATCGGTATGGTTGCAGACCATGTAATGGTACGCCAGCAGGAAGTGCCCGTCGGCCGCTTTCGGATTGCCATTCGTGTAATCCTCAAGCGCCCGAAGCTGCGTCTCGTAGATTGTGGGATCGGAATAGAATCCGCTCATCGTCGTCCAGTCCCAGCCCGGGCCGACTGCCAGGACCGAGTGGATCACGCCTGCCGCCTGCCGATATTCTCCGAGGGCGAACAGAACCAGCGCCCGGAATTCGTGCAGCACGGCGTCGGTCGGGACCTTGGTGATCGCCGTGTCGATGGCGGTGAGGGCCGCGGTAAAGTCTCCCTGTGCGAACGCGGTACGGGCCGCGTCGAAGTCGGGATTATCGGAAACCGGGGCAGGCCCCGGCTGATTGGGATCGACGACAACGCTGGGATCCGGAGTGACGACGTTCGGGTCGGGCTGCACGGTCGTCACCAGCGGATCGACGGTGTCGACAACCCCCACATTCGTATCAACGGGAATCGGGTTGTTGTAGTTGTAGCAGACCGTTGTTATGCCGGGGTCGCAATACGGGTTGTAGTAACAGGTGTACCCGCAGTCGTAGCAGATCGTGCCCAGTCCCCAGGAACCGCATCCCCAGCAGAGAGGATAACCGCAGTAACCCCAGCCGCTGCCGAGACCCCATCCGAGTCCCAATCCGCAACCGAATCCATAACCGCAACTGGGGCCGAGTCCCCATCCCCATCCCCAGCTATGGCCGCACCAGCAGCCGTGATAGCACGAGTAGCCGAAGTACGAGGGACGATACCCGATACCCCCCAGGCGAACCGAGGTGTTGTTGACGTTCACGATATTGATATTGGTGATGTTCTTGTTGAACGTGCTGCTCTTGAACCCGTTCTTGCCGAATCCCGGATTGATATTCGATCCCGGTCCGATATTGACGTGGGTACCTTTGCCGACGAGGCCGACATGCGTTCCTGTGCCGACGTGCGTGCCGGTTCCGACATGAGTTCCCGTGCCGATATGCGTCCCGGTTCCGACGTTCTTACCAATGCCGGTGTTCTTACCGATATTCGTGCCGGTCCCGATTTTCGTTCCGGTGCCGACGTGCGTGCCCGTCCCGATATTCTTGCCGACGCCGAGATTCGCGCCCGGGGGGCCCGTGTGCGTGCCGAGATGAGTTCCCGTCCCGATGGTCGTGCCCGTGCCGACGGTCTTGCCAATGCCCGTGTTCTTGCCGATGTTCGAGCCCAGGCCAGGCGTACGAGTTCCTGCGCCGGTCGTTCCGGTTCCGGTGTGCGTGGTCCCGGTGCCAATGTGGGTGGTCCCGGTGCCAATGTGGGTGGTCCCGGTGCCGATAGTTTTTCCAGTGCCGGTTCCGATGCCTGTGCCGACGGTTTTCGCCGTTCCGGTGCCGGTTCCCACGCTCGTGGTTCCGGTGCCGACGTGCGTCGTTCCGGTCCCCACGTGGCTCGTTCCGGTCCCTACTCCACTGCGGATGGTCGTTCCACTGGAACCAATGTGAATTCCGCTGCTGCCGACCGATTTGGTTCCTGTCGAGCCCGTTGCGACATGACTCGTGCCCGTGCCAATGTGGCTCGTGCCGGTGCCGACGTGACTTGTGCCGGTGCTGGTGGTGTGCATCCCGCTTGAGACACTTGAGGTCGTTCCGCCACCGCCCCCCCCGCCGCGACTGGGCGGAAAGGCGAACGCCGGGCTCAAGCCGATACCAACGATCAACGCTGCAACCAGCATTCTGCCAGCTCTGGGAATGTACATGACAGGCTCCTTAAGTTTCTGGCAGGCTGCGTGCAGCTCTGCCGATGAATGTTGACGAATGGACTGCAAACGAACGAGTCAGACGAACTGCGTCTGGGCGCTGACTGTCATTTGCGCTGGGCTGGTGTCGGTGGTTTGCGGACAATGGTGACGGGTTCGATATCCGGAATGCGGTCGCCGCTCGCAACACGATCGAGCGCGGCCCAGGTCATGCGGTGGTCGTCGAGACTGGTGAAGACATTCGTTCCCGAGGCCATGTGCCCCTCGGCCGTGACGCCAGTCGCGTGCAGGTGCCAGCTCTCGCCGTCATGATGAAAAAATCCTTCGGAATGGCCGCCGTCGGAATCGAAAACCCACGATTTCAGGTGCCCGGTGACGGGGTCGTACCCGATGCGCTGGGTGCCCGTCATGGTCGGCTCGCCCGCGAAGTGAACTTCGAAATCGCGGATCAGGTAATTTCCGCTGTCATCCCAGTGGCAGGAGAAATGGACGTGCGAATCTTCTCCCTCGTCGATCCAATCCCCGACCAGCCACTCGAGCTGGGCGACATGGTCGTGGTGCGACGGGGTCTCGCCGACCGATTCGATTTCACGCAGGCTGGCGATCAGCCACTTGTTGCCTTCTTTAGTGCAGATGAAGCTGCAATGTCCCAGGACGGGGTCTTCGCCCTTGTGACGCGTGAAGTGCGTGTCGCCGTCGACGGCGATCAGTCCTGCCGCAATGGCGCGGACGGTGGCGATCTCCAGCTCGATTTTCGGTTCCGGGTGCACCTCGAAAAAGGCGGCGAAATCCTGTTCGATCGCTTTGCGGCCGTGGAAGATCTGCCCGTGTTCGTCGATGTATTCGCCATCGGCGGTGAATGCGCCGGCGAAAGCTTTCGCATCGCGATCGTGGAACGCCTTGACCAGCCGCTCGGCCGCCTGCACCGAGGCCTCTTCTTCAGGCGTCAGTTTGCGCGGGGCCGGCGCCGCTGGCTTCACTTCGGGCGCTTTCGCGGCAGAAGTCTTGGCCGTCGACGCCTTGGTCTCCGGCGCGGCCGCGGGCGCCTTCGCGGGCGCTTTGGTGCCGGGTGCGGCGGCTGGAGTCTTGCCCGGCGCGGCTGCTTTCGGTTTCTCCTGGGCCTGGGCAATACACAGACCAACGATAACCAGCAGAACGCAGCACGCACCCAGAAAGCGATTCATGACCTGGTGTCCTTTCGCAAATTGCGGCCCCGAAGTGTGGCGCTTCACGCTGAAGACGTCTTGAGACAGGCGCGGCCGCGATCAGGTCGGTTCTGCGAGCTATTGTCGTGAGAGAATCCCGATCGGACCGCATCCTGACGGAATTGTAATCTCCGGGAAGGCCGTTTTACCATGCAACCGGAGATTCTTCCGTTGCGGGCGTCATCCGCGGTCAAAAGTCTTCTTCGCACGCGGAATGTGGCAGTGCTGTCAACAAAAACAGCCCGGCGAGGATTGTTCCTCGCCGGGCTGCCAGGGTCGCCGCGGATCACGGTTCAGACGACTTTCGACAGGCCGGGGACGGCGATGGCGTACCAGCCTTCGGCGTTCGGCATGATCGGCGGATCGGTCTTGAAGTTGTATTCCTTGGGCTGCAGGCTGACGTTCGAATTGAGAGCGTCGTCCCACGCAATCATCTGGCCGGAATACGTGCACAGGCGGCCGAGGATCGACGTCATCGACGACAGGGCGCCGAATTCCGCCTCGTTGATCGGCTTGCCGGCGCGGATGCTGGCCTGCAGATCGTCGTGCTCGACCTGGTAGGGATTGCCGCCGCGGCCTTTGAACCGCCAGATCTCGGAATCGCGGCCGGTCTTGGCGCCTGAGCGGATGATGCCGGAGCTGATGTCGGCATTCCCCTTCGTGCCCTGCACATGCTCAGAAACGCTGCTCCAGCAGCCTTCGATGTGGCGGCACTGGCTGAACATGCGGCTGCCGTCGGCATACTCAAATTCGACGGCGTGGTGGTCGTAAATCTCGCCCCACTGCTTGCCGACGCGCACCTGCCTGCCGCCCAACCCCTGGGCGCGCACGGGGTACGCGTTCTTGACCCAGTTGATGACGTCGAGGTTATGAATGTGCTGCTCGCAGATGTGGTCGCCCGAAAGCCAGTTGAAGTAGTACCAGTTCCAGACCTGGTATTCCATTTCGGACATGCCCTCCTTGCGGTCGCGGGTCCATACGCCGCCGCCGTTCCAGTAAGCGCGGGCCGTGTGAATCTCGCCGACCTCGCCGTTGCGGAGCCGGTCGATCGTCTCGAGGTATTTGGCTTCGTGATGCCGCTGCAGGCCCACGCCCACACCCAAGTTCTTCTTTTTGGCTTCGGCCGCCGCGGCCAGCACCTGCCGGACGCCGGGCGCGTCGACCGCGACGGGCTTCTCCATGAAGACGTGCTTGCCGGCTTTCACCGCGGCTTCGAAGTGCACGGGGCGGAACCCCGGCGGCGTCGCCAGAACGACGAGGTCGACTCCGGAATTGATCACCTTCTGATAGGCGTCGAGCCCGACGAACTTGCGGTCGTCGGTGACGGCGAACCGGTCGGGCTTTTCGCCGAGCGCGGCCTTGATCTTGCGGGCGCTGTCTTCGAGCTGCCAGGGGAAGGCATCGCCCATCGCCACCAGCTTGACGCTGCCGGCCGTCGAGCAGGCCTGCACGGCCGCTTCGCTGCCGCGGCCGCCGCAGCCGATCAGTCCGACTTTGATCGTATCGTCGCTGGCCGCGTAGGCCCCGGGCAGCGCGCTGAGGCTGCCAAGCACTCCCGCCCCGACCGCCGCGAGAGAAGACGACTTGAGAAATTCACGACGGTTCGTCGCTGCAGAAGTTGATTCCGGCAGTGCCATGGCGAGGCTCCTCTTCAAGTTAAGGGAAACAGCGGTTATTCGACTTCAGCGATCCTTGTTCGGCTCGGTGGGGGGCAGCTTGATGTCTTCTCCGGCGAGCGGCCGCACGACGCGAAAACCCAGAAACAGCGCATCGGTATGGAACCAGCGGCTCTTGGGAAGCTGCGGGTCCTGAACTTTCCATTCGGGCTTCGAGAAGTCGCGGGCGGCGCTGCGGCATCCGGCCGCGTCCGACTCCCACGAGCCGCCGCGAGCCACCTGCGGGTATTCTTTCGTAACCAGCAGGAACGGGTTCTCGGCGGAGTGTTTCTTGTACGCATCGGCGTAGTACTGATCAATGCACCATTCGCAGACGTTGCCGTGCATGTCGTGGAGGCCCCACGGATTGGGCTTCTTCTTGCCGACCTTGTGCGGCTTATCTTCGGCGTTTTCGAGATACCAGGCATATTCGTCGATTTTCGCCGGGTCGTCTCCGAACGAAAAGGCGGTCTTAGTGCCGGCGCGGCAGGCGTATTCCCACTCGGCTTCGGTGGGCAGACGGTAGAACCTGCCCGTCTTGGCACTGAGCCATTCGCAGTACGTCTTGGCCGCCAGCCCCGTCATGCAGATCGCGGGCTGGCCGTCGTGACCTTTGCCGAACGTCATGTCGGTATAGGGTTTGGTGGGCTTGGTGACGGCGTCGGCGAGTTTGTCGCGTTCGGAGGCGGCCACATTGGTGATCGAGCGGCGTTTGACGTCGAGGCTGTAGCTGAAGATGTCGTATTCGTCCCAGGTGACTTCGCACTTGCCCATCCAGAACGGGGCGATCTTGACTTTGTGCTGGGGGCCTTCGTCGTGGCCGCGATCGGCTTCGCCCTCGGGGCTGCCCATCACGAATTCGCCTCCGGGGATCGGCACCATGTCGAACGAGACTTCGGTGCCGACCAGCGCCTCGGTGTACTTTTTCATCTCGGCCTGGGTTTTGGCCTCGGCCGCGGGATTGGGCACCGCGGGGGTTTTTGCGGGGGGGTCGGCCGATTCGACGCGGGCGCCGGCGCCCGCCCACCATGCCACAAGCCCGATCAGCAAGGCCAGCCCAGCCAGCTCTGCTTGTGCAAATCGGCGCGACCGCCCTACATTACTCATAGACGAAATTCTCCCGCCGGAATCGAACATGCACTGTGCCGCCTGGATCCTGTTGAGCGCCGTCTCCCTCGGGCAGACCGCAGATCGGCCGCTCGAACGGTTCGAGTTCAGCCAAATCCAGATGGGGATGCCTTTCCGGGTTGTAGTATACGCTCGCGATGAGGACTCCGCAAATGCGGCGGCCAGCGCAGCTTATGCCCGGATCAAGCAATTGAACGGCGTTATGAGCGATTACGAACCGGAAAGCGAGCTGATGCAATTGTGTCGCACCGCCGGTTCCGGCCAGAAGGTGAAAGTCAGCCGCGACCTGCTCACCGTATTATCGCGCTCGCTCGACTTATCGAAAAAATCGAACGGCGCGTTCGACGTGACGGTCGGCCCGATCGTCAAACTCTGGCGCAAAGCCCGCCGCACGAAAACGCTGCCCGAGCCCGACGAGCTGGCCGCGGCCCGGCGGCTGGTCGATTATCGCCAGATACGGCTCGACGGCCAGGCCGGCACCGTCGAACTCGGGATCCCGGGAATGCAGCTTGATCTGGGCGGCATCGGCGTCGGTTACGCCATCGACGAGGCGCTGGCCGTGCTGGCGGCGCGGGGCATTCGCAGTGCTCTGGTCGACGGCAGCGGCGACATCGGCGTGAGCGACGCTCCACCGGGCCAGCCCGGATGGCGGGTCGGCCTGGCCCCGCTCGATGCCGACCGCGAGCCCAGCCGCTATCTGATCCTCAAGAACGGCGCCGTGACCACGTCCGGAGACGCGTTCCAGTACGTCGAGGTGGCGGGCCAGCGTTACTCGCACATTGTCGACCCGTCGACGGGGCTGGGGCTCACCGAGCGCAGCAGCGTTACCGTGATCGCGCTTAACTGCACCGTCGCCGACAGTTACACCAAGGCCGTGAGCGTGCTCGGGCAGGAACAGGGGCTGGCCCTGATCGACGCCACGCCGGGCGCGGCGGCCATTATCGTGCGGGCGCACGAAGGCCGCGTCGAAACGCTGGAATCGAAGCGCGTGCGCGAGCTGCGCTGGGAAGGGCCCGCCGCACGAGGACCATCCCCGTCGCGTGAGAAACGAAAGTAACGGGCGTTCACGGCGTCTCGACCAACGAACGCCAGCGCCGCTGCGTATGAGTCCAAAGCCGGCAATCCGAGTCGGCCCAACCCGGGAGCAAGAATGCGAAAACGTGCCACGAAACAGCAGATTGCAGTCACCATCGGGCTGCTTGTTGCCGTATCGGCCGCCGGTTACTGGTGGTGGCCCCACATCTGGTGGTCGTTCCTGCTGTCGCGGAACAACGTCAAGATTCCAGCCGTCAAAGTGACGGAAATCCCGGCGGCCCGGCCCGGTGCCGGCTGGTTCGTCGTGCACGCGGGCGCGCTGTCATTCCGGCTGCCCCGCGAGATGGCCGCGGAAGCCGAGTGCTCGGTCTCGAAGAGCCAGAACTCGCTGGATCTGAAGTCGCCGACGCACGAGGTGTCGTTCATGGTGCCGTCTGTATTGCCCGAGAAGCAGCAGCAGACGATTACGAGCATTCCCGGCGCGCCCGATCGATCGCGGATCGAACTGCTCGTCGAGTCGTACCGCGCCGGGACCGATGATTTTCGCTGGACGATGTCGCGCAGCGCGCTGGCCCGGCACCAGATGCTGGTGCAACTGTGGCAAATGTATCCGCACGAGGGAATTCAGGCGGCCGAGACGCGGTCCGACAAAGAGCTGGGGGGGCTCTTGATCTTCCACGAAAGCGGATCGCACGCGATGTTCGAATGGCAGGCGAAATCGGGCAAGGCGATCGGCTTGTTCAAGTTCTCCGCAGTAAACGGACTGCTTAATGTCGATGACATTCGCGCGGTCTGCCTGAGTGTCGCGTGCGATGAATCGAAACTGGGGACCGACCTCACGAAAGACCAGCTGGCGCTGATGGCCGACTCGATCGAGATTGCCCCGGACTAGTCGGCGGCCAGCCCCTCGGCCAGCTTGTCGAGCGCCTCGTTTTCGATCTGTCGCACGCGCTCCCGCGTCAGCCCCAGCGTCTCGCCGATTTCCTTGAGGGTCTTGGGTTCGGAATCGTCGAGCCCGAACCGCATCCGCAGGATCGTGGCTTCGCGGTGGTCCATCGTTTCGAGCATCTGCTTCACGTGCGTAAGGTTGTCGTGCTCGACCATTTCGGTTTCCGGGTCGCGGTTGCGCTCGTCGGCAACCATCTCCCCCAGCGACCAGCCGGCCTCCGACTGTTCGGACTGCGGCGTGGCGTTGTACAGCTCGATCGCCTTCTTCACGATCCGCAGCTTCTTCTTGGCGATCCCCAGCTCGGCGGCGATTTCTTCGTGCGTGGGGGTGCGCTTGAGCTGGTCGACCAGCTTGTTCGTGGCGCGGCGCCATTTGGTCAGCAGCTCGACCATGTACGCCGGAATGCGGATCGTCTTGGCCGAGTTGATCAGCGCCCGCTTGATCGACTGCTTGATCCAGTAGCTGGCATACGTGCTGAAGCGGGTATTCATCCCGGGGTCGAAGCCTTCCACGGCGCGGAGCAGCCCCAGGTTGCCTTCTTCGATCAGGTCTTGCAGCGGCAGTCCCTTGCCGGTGTAGCTCCGCGCGATATTGACGACCAGGCGCAAATTCGCGCGCACCATCCGGTCGCGGGCGTCGGTCTCTCCCTCCTGGATGCGGTATGCGAGCTCTTTTTCCTGGAGAGCCGTCAGCAGGGCCGTTTCATTGATTTCTCGGAGATACGTCTCGAGGGGGTTCTGGACTGCGCTGGACAACCGGCGGCGGGACTTGGACGCGGGGTGACTGTCGAGCTTGGGCATGGTGGCGATGGATTCCCGTGAGGTTTCTCGGAGGGGGGGCGTGAGGAGGGACGCCGGCACGCGCCGGTCTCGAAGCTCCTGTTGGTTCCGGCGCGATACGCGACGCCATCGGCTGGAAGTTGAGTGAACCTGATGTGTCTTATCGGTTCGGTTCCGAGACGAATCACATCACAAGGGCGCTGCGTCGTGAAATGATTCCGTAGAGCAGGCAATTGGCGCAATAATAACGGCCCGTCAGCCTATGACTGACGGGCCGTAAGGTTTCTCCGTTTGACGCGCGTTTCGCCGCCTGTCCGATCGACACCGGGAATTACGGTTCTGTCTGATCCATGCTGAACAACGGACCGCTCTGGCCGCCGTCGCGTCCGCCCTTGAGCTCTTCGCGCGGCAGAACCGTCGCATCCCCTTCTTTGGCGGCGCCTTCGACGACCTCCTCTTCGATCGGTGCGTTCAATTTGCGGCTCAGACCGATTTTGCGGTCGGCCGTGTCGACCCGCAGGATCTTGACCTCGATCTGATCGCCGACTTTGACGATCTGTTCGGGGTTTTCGACCTTCTGGTCTGAGAGTTCCGAAATGTGCAACAGGCCTTCGAGGTTGGGCTCGAGCTGCACGAAGACGCCGAAATTGGTGAGCTTGGTGACCGTGCCGTTGACGACCTTGCCCGGATGATATTTCGCGGGGATTTCGTCGGTCCACGGGTCTTGCTGCAATTGCTTGAGCCCCAGGGCGATGCGCTTGCGCTGCTGGTCGACCGACAGCACCTGGCAGCGGACTTTGTCTCCCTTCTGCAGCATTTCGCTGGCGTGCGAGATTTTGCGGGTCCACGACATGTCGCTGACGTGTAGCAGCCCGTCGATCCCTTCCTCGATCTCGATAAACGCCCCGTAGTTCGTGAGATTGCGGACAGTGCCGTCGATCTCGGCGCCGATCGGATATCGCTCGGCGACCTGGTCCCACGGATTGGGCTGCGTCTGCTTCATGCCCAGCGAGATTTCCTGCTTCTCTTTGTTGATGCCGAGCACGACCACGTCCACCTGGTCGCCAATCTGCACCAGCTCGCTGGGGTGATTGACGCGCTTCGTCCACGACATTTCGCTGATGTGGACGAGCCCTTCGATTCCCTGTTCCAGCCGCACGAAAGCGCCGTAGGTCATCACGTTGACGACTTCGCCGTGCACGCGCGTGCCCACCGGGTACTTCTGCTCGACCATGTCCCACGGGCTGGGGTGCTTCTGCTTGAGGCCGAGAGCGATCTTTTCTTTTTCGAGGTCGACGGCGAGCACCATGACCTCAATCTCATCGTCCATCTTGACCATTTCGGAGGGATGATTGATGCGGCCGTAGCTCATGTCGGTGATGTGCAACAGGCCGTCGATGCCTCCCAGGTCGACGAACGCGCCGAAGTCGGCGATGTTCTTGACGGTGCCTTTGCGCAGCTCGCCCACCTTCAGTTGCGACAAGAGCGACTTCTTGAGCTTTTCGCGCTGGTCTTCGATCAGCTTCCGCCGTGAGACGACGATGTTACGGCGGGCCTCGTCGATCTTCAGGATCACGCACTCGACGGTGCGGCCGATGTAGTCGCCGATGTCGGCCGGCCGGCGGATGTCGACCTGGCTGGCCGGCAGGAACACATTGACTCCGATGTCGACCAGGAGGCCCCCCTTGATCTTCCGCTGCACCTGCCCGCTGACGACGTCTCCTTCCTTGCGGGTCGAGATCACCTTTTCCCAGTCGCGGATGCGCTTGGCCTTGCGCCGCGACAGCAGGATCACCCCCTGCGCGTCGTCGAATTCCTCGAGCAGCACTTCGATCTTCTGTCCTGGCGCCGGAGCCTCTTCACCCTGCTCCCATTCGCTGAACGGTACCATGCCTTCGCTCTTGCAGCCGACGTCCAGCAGCACGTCGTCCCCTTCGCGGCGAAGCACCACGCCCGTCAGGATGTTGCCCGTTTCGAACGACTTCGACGTCTCTTCGTAGAGCGAATCGAGTCCCCCGGTTTCCGCGGTCTCGGCGACAATGGAAGCGAACGTCGCTTCCAGCTCAGAGTCGTCTATGCTGAATTCACGGATGAGATTGCGGTCGACCATATCTTCAATACTGCCTTACACAAATAGAGGAACGCAGCGCTCTCGGCGGAGAGCCGCGCAGGCCCCTGAAACCGCCGAACCGCCGAACGTCGAAGTATAGCAGAACGGCAGCAAAATGTGCCAGAACAAGCCGGGGGGACGTGATTCACCCCGGTGACC
>JACQFH010000482.1 GCA_016200145.1 Planctomycetia bacterium
CTCATCACCCTTCGCGTCCCCCACCGATCACGGCGGAGATTCGGCTGTTGCGCGCCTGACCGGAGGCCTGTCTTCCGCGCGGCGCGTCGGCAGGACGAAATCCGGCGTGGAAAAAACCCCTTTCACGCCCCACCACCACCATGGCCACGCAGACGCAACCGGCCCACTCGGCCACGGCCGCCTCGCACGGCGGAGACGACTCCCACCGGACGAGCGGCTCCTCGCGCGGCGCGACGGCCATGCGAAAACTGCCCTGGGTGCTGGGGACCGCGGCAGCCATGGCGCTCGTTTCGGGCGCCGTGAGCTTCCTGATGCGCGAGCCCGAAGCCCCCCCGGATCGCGAGTTCGAAACGGCGTTCAAGTATCTGGATGAGGACGCTTTGCTGAAACGCGACGACGACGAGGACCGCAAGCTGCTGTCGTCGGCCCGACGGATCGCACTGGCGCTCCAGGAGAAGGGATATCAGGATCGCAAGTTTCCCTCTGGCGTGTCGTTCGTGCTGGGGATGTGCGCCTTCCGCGAGGCGATTGCCTACGACGACGTGGGACGCGACCAGAGATATCTGACCGCGGCCACCTATCTCAGTGAGGTGCCACGACAGTCGATTCCGGAGGAACGCCGGCCGGAATGGGCTTTTGCCGCCGGTATCAGCCTGTATCGCATCGGCCGCCCCGACGAAGCGCAACCGCTGCTGAAAGACGCGGTCGACACCTACCCGGAGGGCAAGCACGAAGCGGGGCTTTTGCTCACGCAAGTCTACATGGACGGCCGGTCGCGGCAGAACATGAAGGCGGCCCTGGAATTGAACTCGGACCTGATCGCCGACGCGACGCTGCGGGCCGATGACCGCGACACGGCCTGGCTGCAGCGTGCGCAGATTCTGTTGGCGCTCGATCGCCGCGACGAGTCGATTCAGGCGCTCGACAACGTCTCGAAAGAAAAAGGCACTCACGCCAGTCACATCCTCATGGCGCAGACGAAAATGGCCGACGGGAAGTTCCGCGAGGCGATCGAGATTCTGGCGCCATTGTCGCGCGAGGTGGGGCTGGAACGAGCCTACCCGGCGCAGGCCCTGTATCTGATGGGGACCTGTGCCGATCAGCTCGGCGAGCTCGAAAACGCCGTCGTGCATTACCTGCGCACGACCGAGCGATACGGGCAGACGCACGAGGGGCTGGCGTCGCGACTGGGGGCCGCGTCGGCCCTGCGCCGGCTGGGCCGCAACGAAGAGGCGCTCGAGCTGTATGCAACCGTACTGCGGTCGGTGACGCGACCCAAAAGTTTCCGAAATCGCTGGCTCAGCCTCAAACGGCTCCAGGAAATGGTGATCGAAGCCTGGAATTCCTGGATGGAGCACCACGACTACGGTGACGCGATCTTTCTGGCCGACGTCATGAGCCCCGCGATCCCTTACGAACAGGCGGTCGAGCTGATGGCGCGGGCCAACCAGCGCTGGGCCGAACACCTCGAAGCCGAACTGGCCAAAGTTCCGGCCGACCGCTACGCCGCGCACAAAGCAAAACTCGAAGAGCGCTGGCGTCTGGCCGGACGGGCGTATGCGCGCCTGGCGGAAAACAGCCACGCCACGGCCGACTACTACAACGCCCTGTGGACCAGTGCCGAGGACTACACCAAAGGGCACGATTACCCCAGCGCGATCGAAAACCTGAACCAGTTCATCGAGAACCGCCTGTCGAGCCTCTTGCCGCTGGCGCTCGTTCACCGCGGCCAGTGCCACTTGAATCTCGACCGGCTCGACGACGCGATGCACGATTTCGAAGAGGCAATTTCGAACAACCCGACCGACCCTGTGGCGTTTCAGGCGCGGTACCTGGTCGGGCGCTGCCATCTTGAACACAATGATCCCGATCAGGCCGAGCTGGCCTGGCGCAAAATCCTCGATTCGCCGGACCTGGCCCCCACCGCCGTCGAATGGCGAACGGCCCTGTATTCGCTGGGCAAGCTGCTGTACGACACGGCCGATCTGGCGCGGCGCAAGGCGCTGCAGCAGGCGGTCCCCGGGCAGGCCCCCGCGTACGAGCAGCAGACCGCCATCCTGGCCCGGTTCGACGAAGCCATTCTGCGGCTCGAAGAATTCCGCGATCGCTATCCCGCCATGGCCGAGACGGTGGAAGTGCGGTTCCTGCTGGCCCAGGCGCTGCAGCGCAGCTCGGGCATTGCCACGGGCCCGCTGGAAACCGACAACGCCCGCAACGAATTTCGCCGGCAGATGCACGAACGGCTGGACCGCGCCATCCGTGAGCTCCAGCAGTTGCAGGCGCTCTTGAAATCGAAACTGGCCGCCGGCCAGCTCGACGAATCCGGACAGGGCATGCTCCGCACGTGTTTCTTCGATATCCCCAACTGCCTGTTTCTGCTGGAACGGTATGAAAAGGCGATCGCCGCCTACAGCACCTACGCGGGCAGTTACCAGCACGAACCCGATTCCCTGATCGCGTACATCCAGATGGCCAATTGCTACGAACGCCTGGGAAAACTGGCCGAAGCCCACAGTACGCTGGCCCAGGCCCAGCTCATCCTGAAACAACTGCCGGACAACGCCTTCTCCACGACGACGGTCGCCATGTCGCGGACAGAATGGCAACGCTGGCTCGACTGGGCCATGAAACTTCACAACTGACACGCGACTCGTAGAACCATCGACGGCCGACCACCTTATGCCCGCCGCACCTGACTTCATCAAGACCTTTCACGACCGCCGGCAGTGCTTTGCCGAATTGCTCGCGCTCTCGGAGCGCCAGCTCGGGCTGGTCGAAAGCGACGATTACACGCAACTGCTGGGGGTCCTGGGGGGCAAGCAGCAGATCATCGGCCGCCTGGAGGCGATCGCCGGCGACGCACCCCGCCTGTGGGACGACTGGCGCCGCGAGCGCGACCGGTTGCCTCAGGCCACCCGCGACGCCTGCGAACAGACGCTGGCAGAAACGCAATCGCTGCTCGAGCGGCTGCTGGAGCACGAACGTGTCAGCACCGAAACGCTCTCCCGCCGGCGCGACGAGACGCAGGCCCAGCTTCGCTCGGTGACCGGCGGCGCGCGCGTCAACCAGGCCTACCGCGACAGCCTGTCGCCCCTCACTCACCGCCTGCTCGACAGGGACCTCTGACCATGATCGATCGCCTGTTCGATTCGTCGACGATTCCACTCCTGGCCCGCATGGCCGCCTTCGCCGAGCGCCGCCACGAGGTTCTGGCCGGCAACATCGCCAATGTCAGCACACCCGACTACCGCACGCGCGACCTGCCGGTCGCCGACTTCAAGGCGGCCCTCGCCGAGGCCGTCGCCGGACACCGTCAGGAAGGCGGCCCGGGCAAAGCCGCCTGGTCGTTCACCGCGGCCCGCGGCAAGCCAGGCGCCGATAAGCTCTTTCCGCGGGAACTGTTCCGCGCCGTGGAAGGCGCCCCGCGGTCCCTCACCTTTCAGGACGGAAACAACCGCAGCATCGAACAGGAAGTCATGGAAATCACCAAAAACTCGCTGATGCAGAGCATGGCCATTGAACTGATGAACGTCCAGATGAACCGCCTGCAGTCGGTGATCAGCGAACGGGCCTGATGAAATTCGGAATGCGAAATTCGGAATGCGGAATAAATGACGGCGCGTCTCTGAAAGATCGTTTCTGATTCCGAACTCCGAATTCCGCACTCCGCATTGTCATACCACTTACAGCGTCGATCACAAAAACAATCGAAAACTGAACCACGCCGGGAGCGCAATTGATGTTCCGCACACTCGATCTCAGCACGACCGGCCTCGTGGCCCAGCGATTTCGCATGGATACGATCGCCGGCAACATCGCCAACATCAACACGACCCGCGACGAGAATGGCAAAGTCTCGCCGTTCCAGCGGCGGTTCATCACGTTTCTGGCCGACCAGGAGCGCCGCGAGGCGGCCGGCCGCGGCGCGGGAGTCAAGTTTTCGATCCACGTCGATCGCGAGACGCCTCCCCGCAAGGTCGTGCAGCCGGGGCACCCCGACGCCGACGCGAATGGCGTCGTGTCGTACCCGGCCATCGATCTGACAAAAGAGTTCGTCAACGCCCTGGAAGCCAGCCGCGCGTATGAAGCCAACGTCGCCACGATCGACATCACCAAGGGAATGTATAACCAAGCTCTGAAGATCCTTGCATGATCATGAAAATGAATTTCGGAATTGGGATTTCGGATATCGGATTTCCTTAGACATTCGTCATTCAGATTCCGCACTCCGATATTCCGCACTCCGCATTTCAAATCCGAAATTCGAAATCCAAAATCCGAAATCCCACCCCATGCCCTCCCCCATTTCACTCTCCACCGCGCTCCCGCCCCTGGCGCGCTTCCCCGGCCTGGATCTTGCAGGAGCGGCCGCGCCGGGCGGCGCTGCGTCCGGCGCCACCGGCCCCAACTTTCAGGACTTTCTCCTCAAATCGCTGGAACAGGTCAACGAGCTTGACCGGCAGTCGCAATCGCTGATCGCCGGGGCGATGACCGGCGAAGACCTGACCCAGGCCGAGATTTTCACCTCGGTCAAGAAAGCCGACCTCGCCTTTCGCACGATGCTCCAGATTCGGAACAAACTCCTCGAAGCCTACAACGAATTGAAAGACCTGCGAATGTAACGCCCGTCCCGGCTGAAAGCGGCGGTCGATTCGCTCCTACGGAAAGGCAGACATGGAAACTTTGCGGCGCACTCTGGCTCAATTCCGCGATCAGTTCAACGACATGGCGCCCAGCGCCCGCCTGCAACTGGTCGTCATCCCGCTGCTGGTCCTCGCGGGGTTGGGCCTGGTGATGTATTACGGCGCCGGTCCCGCCGAAGAGGCCCTGCTCATGGGCAAGGTGTTCTCGGCCGAAGAGCTCAAGAATGCCGAAGCGGCCCTGCGCAAGGTGGCGCTCGTCCAGTTCCGCGTCGAGGGGCAGAAAATCCTCGTGCCCAAAACCGAGGCCGCGCGCTACAACGGCGCCCTGCTCATCAGCGACGGCGGTATGCCCGACACCTTCGGCAAAGAGTTCAAAGATGCACTCGACCCCAATCCGTTTATGCAAGGTTCGAGCACGCAGCGCGGCGACCGCATGGACTTAGCGCGGGCGCAGGTGCTTACGAAAATGATCAAGGCCATTCCCTTCGTCGAAGACGCGCAGATCCTCTGGTTTCGCGCTCCCGGACGCCCCAGCTTCAGCGGGTCGTCGCGCATGACCGCGACCCTCGGCGTGCGGCCGCGGTCTGGACACGAAATCTCGTCTGAGCAGGCGCAGATGCTCAGGCAGGCCGTCTCCGGCTGCTTCGGCATGGCTGCCGCCGACGTGACGGTGCTCGACCTGAAGACCGGGCGCGCCGCGCGCGTCGCCGATCCGACCGACCCGTTCAACAACGGATATCTGCAGAAAATCCGCGATTACACGAATCACTACCAGCAGTTGATCTCCGACATTCTCAAAGACATCCCCAACGTCCTCGTGGCGGTCAATCCCGAGATCGACCCGGTCGCCGGCTCCACCGAACAGGAACGCAAGTACGATTCCAAGTCGATCCCGATCAACCAGGTCGAAGAAACGCAGAAAGAAGACACCAACGAAACGGCGCCCAGCAGCGAGCCGGGCGTACGGGCAAACGCCCCGGCCAGCCAGCGGCAGCAGTCGGTCACCAAGAACACGCGGAGCAACGAGAAGACGTCCACGTCCACCAATAACATCCCCTCGGGCCTGCGCACGGTGACGACGGAAAAAGTCGGGCTGACCTTGAAGTCGGTTCAGGCCTCGGTCTCGATTCCCAAAGATTATTATCGCGACGTGCTGGTGAAACAGGGCGTCGACGAAGCCGACAAATCGGCGTTCGCGGCCCGAATGCTGCAGGTCCAGTCGGAAAAGGAAAAAGAGGTCGCCCAGCGAGTTGCGCGGCTGCTGCCGGTTGCCGCGGGCGCGGTCGCCGGCGACGCAGTCACGGTCACCTCGTACGATCGACTCGAGACCCCCGAAACGATCACCCCGGTGACGACGACCGCCCGGATTGGCGAGGCGGTTGCCAACTGGGGAGGCCCGCTGGGACTGGCGCTGTTCGCGATGTGGGCGCTGTGGATGCTCAATCGCGGGATGAAACGCACGAACTCCGCAATGGCCACCGCCGAGACCCCGCGGCCGACCGCCGCCAGGCCTCTGGCGGGCTCGCTGGTGATGCCCAAGGAAGACGACGGGCCGCAAGAACCCTCCAAACGCGACCAGCTCCAGGGGCTGGTCAAAGACAATCCGGAAATGGCCGCCTCGGTGATCGGCCGCTGGCTGGCGCCGCCGAAATAGCCCAATTCCCAACCCCACTCGCAGGATTCGCAGGCTCCCATGCCGAACATGACGGGATTACGCAAAGCAGCCATCGTGCTGCTCAGCCTCGAGAAATCGCTCGCGGCCGAAGTCATGGCCCAACTTGCCAAAGACGACGTCGAAGCGCTGACGATGGAAATCGCCCGGCTCGACGACGTCACCAAGGAAGAGCAGGACAGCTCCATTGAGGAGTTCTACAACCTGGGCATGGCCCGCGTGCACATTGAGCGGGGCGGCATGGATTACGCCCACGACCTGCTCGAACAGTCGCTGGGCAAGGAAAAGGCCTCCACGATCCTCGAAACCGTCCGGCAGAGCTTGAGCTCGGTGCCGTTCGGGTTCCTGCAGAAAGCCGGGGCCGAAAACCTGCTGACCTTCGTCGTCGAAGAACATTCGCAGACGATCGCGCTGATCCTGTCGCACTTGCCGGCCGCGCTGTCGGCGGCGGTGCTGTCGAAATTGCCCTCGAACAAGCAGCTCGAAGTCGTGCGGCGGATCGCCACGATGGAACAAACCAGCCCGGAAGTCGTGCGCGACGTCGAGCGCAGCCTCGAAGTGCGGATGAGGTCGACGTTCATGCAGCAGCTCGAAAAGGCCGGAGGCGTGTCGTCGGTGGCCCAGATGCTGAACGTCACCGACCGGATGACGAACAAGGCCATTCTCGAGAACCTCGAGCAGGAAAGCCCCGAACTGGTCGAACAGATCCGGCGGCTGATGTTCGTGTTCGACGATCTGATGAAACTCGACGACAAGTCAATTCAGTCGCTGCTCAAAGAGGTCGAAAACGCCCAGTGGGCGCTGGCCCTCAAAGGGGCGTCCGAAGAGCTCAAATCCAAGATCCTGGGGAACCTTTCGCAGCGTGCCGCCGCGATGCTCACCGAAGAAATTCAGTACCTGGGCCCGGTGCGCGTCAGCGACGTCGAAACGGCCCAGCAGCAGATCGTCGATACCGTCCGCCGCCTGGAAGATTCCGGTGAAATCATCGTCTCCGCAGGCGCCGATGCCGAGCGGCTGATCGCCTAGAACGAAATTCGCGAATGGCTCTCCACGAATCCACACGACTCATCAAGGCGCGGTCCAGCCGCAGCGGGCTGGGCACGGCGACGGCCTTTAACTACGACGACTTGCGTCGCCAGTGCGACGAATTCGTGGCGCAGGCCCGCGAGCAGGGTGGACGGCTTCTGGCGGCCGCCGCGACCGAGGCGGAAGAAATCCGCCGCCGGGCTCACGCCGAAGGCCTGGCCGCCGGCCACCAGGAAGGGCTGGATTCGGCCCAGAACCTGATCGAGGCCCGGGCCACGGAAATCGCCGCCGGGCAGACTCAGGCGCGCCTCAAAGCGGTACTTCCGGCGTTCGAAGAAGCCGTGCGGGCCCTGGAGCTCGAGCGCGATCGATGGCTCGCCTCGTGGGAGGGGGCCGCCATCGGACTGGCCGCCGCCATCGCCGAGAAGATTCTGCGTCATGAACTGTCGCGGCGCCCCGAACTGGGCGCCGCCGCCATCCGCGAAGCGCTGCAACTGGCCGCCGGGCAGCCTCACGTGCGGCTGCACCTCCACCCGCTCGACCTGGCCCAGTTGCAATCGTGCGGGCACGAAGCGCTCGGCCGGCTCGCCGCCGTGGCCGAGGCCGAATTCGTTCCCGACGAATCGATCGCCGCGGGCGGCTGCGTCATTGAGACACGGCACGGCGTGATCGACGCACAGCTCGAAACTCAACTGGCGCGAATCGCCCAGGAATTGCTCGACACATGACTGCCATCGCCGAACAGGTCCGCCGCATCCTGCCGGTTGCCATGACGGGCAGCGTGCACAAGATTGTGGGATTGACGGTTTCGGTCGCCGGTTTCCCCGCGCCACTGGGGGCCGTCTGCGCGATCGAACGCGAGAACGGCGCGGCGGTGCGCGGAGAAATCATCGGCTTTCGTGACGACGAAACGCTGCTGCTCCCCTATGGGGACCTCGCCGGGATCCGCCGCGGAAACCTGGTGCGGCTGGTGCAGTCGGCGCAGGGAATTCGCGTGGGAGATCGCCTGCTGGGCCGCGTCCTCGACGGCCGGGGGCGCTTCGTCGACCAGATGCCGCCCGCCGCCCTGCCGCATCGCGTGGGGCTTTCGGCCGCGCCCGTCCCGCCTTTGCGCCGCCCACGAATCGACGCCCCCCTGGGAACCGGAATTCGCGTGATCGACGCGCTGCTCACGTGCGGGAAAGGACAGCGGCTGGGGATTTTCGCGGGCAGCGGCGTCGGCAAGAGCGTGCTGATGGGGCAAATGGCCCGCAACAGCACGGCTGACGTGAATGTGGTCGTGCTCGTCGGCGAACGGGGCCGTGAAGTCCGCGAATTCCTCGATAAAGACCTGGGGCCCGAAGGCCTGGCCCGCAGCGTCGTGGTCGTCGCCACCAGCGACGAACCCGCGCTGATCCGGATGCGGGCCGCTTTCGTGGGAACCGACATCGCCGAGCACTTCCGCGACAGCGGCCGCGACGTCCTGCTGATGATGGACAGCGTGACGCGATTCGCCCTGGCGCAGCGCGAGATCGGGCTGGCCGCGGGCGAGCCCCCCGCCACAAGGGGTTATCCGCCAAGCGTTTTCGCTCTTTTGCCAAAATTGCTCGAACGTAGCGGTAAAACCGATCAGGGAAGCATTACCGGTTTTTACACCGTGTTAGTTGAAGCTGACGATGCCAACGAACCGATTTCAGATACAGTGCGAGGCATTTTGGACGGACACATCATGCTCTCGCGCAAACTCGCGCATCAGGCGCATTGGCCGGCCATCGACGTGCTGTCGAGCATCAGCCGGTCAATGCCCGACGTCGCCACCGAAGAGCACCGCCGCAACGCCGACAGCCTGAAGCAGCTCCTGGCCGCTTATCAGGAAACGCAGGACCTGATCGCTATCGGCGCCTACCAGTCGGGTTCGAACCCGCTGGTCGACGCGGCGATCCGCATGCGCGACGAGACTTCGAAATTCGTCCGCCAGGGAATGACGGAGCGTGCGACGTTTCAATCCGCGGTGGCGGGGCTGGCCCAGCTCGCCGGCCTGCGAAACCAGTTTGTCAAACGCCCCGTGCCTGCGTAATGCCGCGGCCCCCGTTTCCGACAGCGTCTGTGCCAGGCCGATCCTTTGAAAAAATTCCGATTCCAGCTCGAACCCCTGTTGAAGCTGCGGCGCAACCAGCGCGACCTGTGCCGCCAGGCCCTGGCGCGCGTTCTGTACCACGACAACCGGCTCGTCGAGGCCCGTCGCGAGACCGAGGCCGACCGCCTCTCGCAGATCGACGAACTGCGGAGCCTCGAGGAAGGGGGCCAGGGAGTGAACATCGACGCCAGCGTTTCGCGGCGTTCCTACGCCGGCCAGCTTTCCGGCGATCTGGGCGAGATCGACGCCCGCCGGGCAGCGCTCGCCAAGCAGATCGACGTGTGTCGGCTGTCCCTCGTGCGCGCCGATCAGGCCGTCCAAGCGCTCGAAAAACTGGCGGAGCGGCAGCACGCCGACTTCATTTTCAACGAAGAGCGCAAAGAAGCGCTTGAACTGGAACAGACGTGGCTGGCGATCGGCGCCGCCCGGCAAGCGACGGAGCCCCTGGCGCCATGAGATATCTGCTGGTCATCATTGGCTGCGTGTGCACCACCATCGTCGTGGCTGAAACGACGGGCCTCGTCATGCTCTGGAACAAGGGCATGATCAGCCGGCACCACCTGCAGGAAATCCGCCTCGTCTTGACGAATCGGGCGCTCGACGACGTCCGCGAGGAAGCCGCAGCGCAGAAACAGCAGTTTCCGTCAGCCCACGAAGTCGCCCAGGCCCGGGCCGTGAGAGTCCTCAACCTCGACAAGCGCGAAGGCGAGTTGACCACCCTCAAGGGCATGGCCGAATCGAAGCAGAAAGACCTCGAACTTCAGCAGAAACAAATTCAGGCCGAGAAACAGAAATTCAAAGACGAGCTGGCGCGCATCGACGCCGAGCTGACCGCCGCCAGCACCGAACAGGCTCGTGGAGTGCTGCTGGCGCTGCCGCCCAAAGACGCCGTCCTGCAGCTCATGCAGCTTTCGCTGGCACAGGACGTCGTGCTCATGAAGGGCATGCCCGAGAAAATCATCGCCAAGATCCTCAAGGAATTTCAAACCACGGCGCCGCTCGCGCCCGATGCCAGCGGCGAGAAACGGGATTCCCCCGCCGAGCGGGGACGCCAGATCTTCGAGGCCCTCAGCCGCGGCGAGCCGTCGCGGGCGCTGCTCGATCGCCAGGGCAAGGAACCCGGTGAGGGCGAGAGCAACAAGTAAAGTCCAGTTCTGACGAATGCGGGGGAGCGACATGCCAAGCCTTGAATTGTTGACGCGGACGGAACTGAATCCATCACCCTCGGCGCCGGCCGTCGCCGGCGTCCCTGCCCCGGCGCCCGCCGGCGCCAAGGCCCGCGGCCCGCAGTTCGGGAACGTGCTGGCCAGCACGCTCGACTCGTCTCGCTCGCCTGCCGAGCCGGCGGCCGGATCGGGATCAACGGCGCGCGTCTGAGA
>JACQFH010000468.1 GCA_016200145.1 Planctomycetia bacterium
AACCGTTCAAACACCTCGGCGAAGACCATCCTGGCATCCTCCTGTGAAGTTTTCCTTAACTCCAACAGGCGCAATGAATACCAAATTAATCCTCGGTCCCAAACGTCACGTTCAAACGGCTGGCTTTCCAGCCTGACGGCGCTGGGCAATTGCCGGCACTGGTGGGCCGTGGGCCAGACGCGGGACGTTCGACGCGGAGCGGGAATTGGTGCTGGCGATCGAAACTCCCGATCGCTGCCACATTGCTGTCAGGTTAGAAAACCTGACCTACTTCAGTTCCAGGATCCGGTCCATGCGGCGGGAGATTTCGGCGAGGCGGTCGCGGTCGCCGCCGGCGACTTCGGCCGTGCCCCAGCCGCGGTAGCCGATTTCGTCCAGCGCGGCCAGCACGGCGGGCCAGTCGCAGTCTCCTTCGCCCAGCTCGGCGCGGAAGCCGGCGCCCGGGCCTTCCTTGTCGCGAATCTTGCGGCTGTATTCCTTGACGTCCAGCTTCAGAATCCGCTTGCCCAGCGTGCGGATCCACTGCTCGGGCCAGCCGTAATTGATGACGTTCCCGATATCAAAATATGCCCCCACCCACGGGCTCTGGAAGTCGTCGATGTACTTCGCGAATTCCAGCGGGCTCAAGAGGAACATGTTCCACACGTTTTCGAACGCGATCTTGATCCCCAGCTCTTCGGCCAACGGCAGCGCCTTGCGGATTTCCTCCTGGGTGCGCTTGTAGGCGTCGGCGTACGAAATCTCTTTGTTGACGATTCCCACGACCAGCAGCACTGTCGTCCCACCGTAGGTTTTCGAATCGCGGAGCGAGGTCTTGAGCACGTCGAGCCCCTGGGCCCGCACGGCCGGGTCGGGATGCGAGAGGGGCAGCTTCCAGTGGTCGTAATCGACGACGCCATGCACGATCAGCCCCGATTCTTCGCGTGCCCGGCGCACATCGTCGTGCTCGACGCGCTGATCGATGTCGATGCCGTCGAAACCGATTTCCTTGAGCATCTTGAATTTGTCGACGAGCGACGCGTTGCCCCCCACCATGCTCAGCTTGACGGCTTTCTTGAACCGGCGCTCGGCGGGAGCGGCGGCTGCTACGCCGGAGGCGTGCAGGGCCAGCGTTCCCGCGGCGGCGGCGCACGACGTCTTCAGAAAATCACGGCGATCGAGATTGTTGGGCATAGCAAGCTCCGTGATGATGGTCCAATTGCAAGACGGTAGCATGATAACGCTCTGGTGCTCCGGCCGAAACCGAATATTCACCGCGCCACGCAGTTGCACCGCGCGAAGTTGCAAACGACGAGTCGGCAGACTGCAGCGACACCCCCCGGCCCCCCCCTTACGAAGGGGGGGGGGAGATACGTTGGTCAAGAGCGCGCCCTGCGCCGTTGCCCGATCGGGCGGGGGCATGGTACGATGAAACGACTGGCAGATGATCCCACCCGGCCCCGATCTAACGGAGCAATGACGATGAGCGACTCCCGCCGCCTGGAACCCGTCCGGGCGCCTTCCCGACGCGACTTCCTTAAAGGATCGGCCGCCGCCATGACCGGCGCGATCGCCGCGCAGCATGCCCTCGCGCCCCGCGTGTTTGCCGCCGGCAGCGACGTGCTGAAAGTCGGGCTGGTCGGCTGCGGCGGACGCGGGACGGGGGCCGCCTCGCAGGCGCTGCACGCCGATCCGCACGTGCAGCTCACCGCGATGGGAGACGCATTCGCCGACAAGATCGAAAGCAGCCTCGCGGGACTCAAGAATTCCGACATCGGCGAAAAAGTCTCGGTCGTCAGTGATCACAAGTTCGTGGGATTCGACGCCTACAAAGGGGTTATCGACAGCGCCGTCGACGTCGTCGTTCTGGCGACGCCGCCGCACTTCCGTCCCACCCAACTGCGATATGCCGTCGAGAAAGGGAAGCACACCTTCGTCGAAAAGCCGGTCGCCGTGGACGGGCCGGGTGTGCGGTCGATGTTCGCCACGTGCGAGCTGGCGAAGCAAAAAGGGCTGGCGGTCGTTTCGGGACTGTGCTGGCGGTACCACCCCGGCATGCGGGCAACGTTCGCGAAGGTGCTCGACGGAGCGGTCGGCGACATTGTTTCCATCCAGGCCACGTACCTGACGCAGACGCTGAAGAAATTCCCGCGGCAGCCCGACTGGACCGACATGGAATTCCAGATGCGGAACTGGAACGGCTTCACCTGGCTGTCGGGCGATTTCAACGTCGAGCAGCACGTCCACAGCCTCGACAAAGTCGCCTGGGCCATGCGCGACGAGCCCCCCGTGCAGTGCACCGGGACCGGCGGCCGGCAGGCCCGCACCGGCGCCGAATCGGGTTACGTGTACGACCACTTCAGCGTGGTTTATGAATACGCGAATGGCGTCAAAGCGTTCTGTTCGTGCCGGCAGATCGACGGTTGCGACAACGACGTCACCGACCACATCTTCGGGACGAAGGGCACGTGCCACGTCATGCCGCACGAAATCGTTTCCGACGGCAAGACGACCTGGAAGCACCGCGCGGCCAGGGGCGAGATCACCGACATGTACCAGTCGGAACACAACGAGCTGTTCGCCTCGATCCGCAGCGGCACGCCGATCAACAACGGCGACTACATGACCAAGAGTACGCTGATGGCGATTATGGGGCGGATGTCGGCCTACACCGGCAAGACGATCACCTGGGAACAGGCGCTCAATTCGAAGGAAGTGCTGGGACCTCCGAAGTACGAGTGGGGCGCTCTGGCGACGCCGGCGGTGGCCGTGCCGGGCGTCACGCCGTTCGCCTGAAATCACCGCGAAACATCGAGTCATTCGGGCTTCCGTCATTCCACGTGTTGTGTTAAGTTACGCCGCGACGTGTTGACTTCGGGACCGCGACGGGGGCGCGCGGTCAGGTCTTCAGAACGGATCTCTGAAGTAGCAAAATCGCGAAACCGGCGGGCAATGCTCCGGCGACGCGATCCAGGATGCCCCACAAGGCAAGGAGGCCACGTGAGCTCAGGTCAGTACCAGAAGCAGGCCGTCAGCGTTCAGATCCGGTGGATGATCCGCCGCGACATGCCGGAAGTCCTCAAGATCGAGAACGCCAGTTTCGAATTCAACTGGACCGAAGAAGATTTTCTCGCATGCCTCCGGCAGCGGAACTGCATCGGCATGGTCGCCGAGCACGAAAACCGCGTCGTGGGCTTCATGATTTACGAATTGCACAAGACGCGGCTGCACATCCTGAATTTCGCGGTCGCCCCCGCGTTCCGCCGGTCGGCCGTCGGCTCGCAGATGATCGACAAACTCGTCAACAAGCTCTCACAGCAGCGCCGGCAGGAAATCGTGCTCGAAGTCCGTGAAACCAATCTCGTGGCCCAGCTCTTCTATTTCAGCCAGGGCTTCCGCGCCACGGGCGTTTTGCGGAACCACTATTCCGATTCGGCCGAAGACGCCTACGTCATGCAGTACCGGCTCGACGGCGAACCCGCCGAACCCGGAATGCCGGTCAACCGGATCGCGCAGTATTGACGGCAGCCTGATCGCCTTGCATGCCCCAGAACCTGGCTTCGTTTCATCGTGACACGTGCAGGCGACTGGGGCCCAACGTGGCCCTCCGCTTCAAAAAGTGGGGCCGCTATCAGGATCTGTGCTGGACCGATTATCGCCGCGCCGCCGATGGCGGCGCGGCGGGCCTGATCGAGCTGGGGATCAAGCCCGGCGACCGGGTGGCGCTGCTCTCAGAAAATCGGTACGAGTGGCTCCTGGCCGATCACGCCATTCTGAGCGCGGGGGCCGTCAACGTGCCGCTGCACGCGCCGCTCTCGGCCCCACAGGCCGCCTACCAGCTTGAACACAGCGACGCCCGCGGAGTCTTCGTCAGCAGCCAGGCGCAGGCCGACAAGATCGCCGCCGTCATCGACAAGCTGCCCAACCTCGAATTCATCATTTCATTCGAACCGATCGCGCCTCCCGCACGGCTCGAGCACCTGTCGTGGGAGGGCCTGGTGCACCGCGGACGGCAGGCAGGCCGCGCGCTTCATGATGAAATCCTGCGGCGCGAGGCGGCCCTCACCGGCGACGACCTGGCGACCCTCATTTACACCAGCGGCACGACGGGCAATCCCAAGGGGGTCATGCTGACGCATGGAAACCTGCTGTCGAACGCCCTGGCGACACGGCAGCTTGCCGACATTCAGCCGGCTGACGTGCAGTTGAGCTGGCTCCCCTACAGCCACATATACGCCCGCACCGTCGATCATTACCTGACGACCGTCGCCGGCACGACGCTGGCGCTTGCCGAATCGGTCGAGACTCTCGTCACCAATCTCGCTGAGACACTCCCCATGTGGATGAACTCAGTGCCGCGGTTCTACGAAAAGGTCTGGAGCGGCGTCGAGACGCATCCGCCCGAAAAGCGCGCCCGTGAGCTGCGCAAAATTTTCGGCCCGAACCTGCGGCACCTCAGTTCGGGCGGGGCGCCCCTTCCGAAACACATTGGCGCCGCGTTTTTCAAATTGGGACTGCCGATTTTCGAAGGGTATGGTCTCACCGAGAGCTCGCCGGTGATCTGCTTCAACAGCGCAGCGCGGCACCGGCTGGGTTCGGTGGGACCCGTGATCGGGGGCGTCGAAGTGAAGATCGCCGCCGATGGCGAAATCCTCACCCGCGGGCCGCATGTGATGAAGGGCTACTGGAAAAATCCCGAGGCGACGGCCCAGACGATCGTCGACGGCTGGCTGCACACCGGAGACGTCGGGCACGTCGACGCCGACGGATTCCTGTTCATCACCGACCGCAAGAAAGACCTGATCATTACCTCTGGCGGGAAGAACATCGCCCCGACCGAGCTCGAGCGGCTGCTCATCAGCGACCCGTACATCGACCAGGCCGTCGTGTACGGAGACCGCCGCCCGTTCGTCACGGCAATCGTCGTGCCGAATTTCGAGAAGCTCGAAGAAGAGTGCACGGCCCACGGTTGGAAGTCGCAGATCACTGATGGGTTCATCCGCACTCCCGAAATCGTCGGCTTTCTCCAAGCCCGCATTGACAAGCTGATGGAGGCAGTCAGCCAGCCGGAGCGAGTCAGAGCGTGCCTAGTTATGTCGCGGCCATTCCAGGTCTCGGACGACGAGCTGACGGCCACCCTCAAAGTCCGCCGCCGCCACATCGTCAGCAAATTCGAGCCACACCTGGCCGCACTGTACGACGCACCAGCGAGTCGTGGGGCAGGTCTCTGACCCGTCGATTGTCTTAACGTGAAACGCGATGCGGCAGTCCGCGAAACACATACTCTCTTTGCTCTTCGCTTCAGAGCCCTGCTCGTCGTATTTCCCGCCTGCCGGGCAGGACCTCGTTTGCAGCAAGCGAGTTCGGATGGTTCCAGACGAGAATTGTGAAAGTCATCTTCGGGTTACGATCGCCGCCGGTGGCACAGTCCCGTTCCGGCAGACGGGACCTACATGATTTCGAGCACGTCAGCGACCTGCTCGGCGGGGGCGCTACGCCGCGGCGCGACCAGTGGGGGCAATTGAATACACGACCGCGTTACCGCGCTTGCCGGCGATCGCGATGCCGCCGGTGCGGCGCAGGCAATACGCCATCTTCTGGGCCAGCCAGCGCGGGATGTCGGCCAGCCGGGCGATGTCGGCGGTTGTAAACGTCTCGTCGAGCCGCGCGGGCAGAAGGCCGCACAGGTCGGCGCTCGTGCAGAACGAATTACGGCTGCGGACGGCAACCAGCCGCCGGTCGGCGACCGTGAAATCCTTCGCACGGAACCAGCGCTTGCGTTTCGGAATCCGCGTCTCTTCCTGCTCGGTGAGCAAAACATCCAGCGTCAGCCGCGGGTGCGGAAAGACGTCGACAAAATGGACCAGGTCCTGAAACACGTCGTGAATCGTCTCGTGCCGCGGGCTCGTGCGCTTCCAGGCCACCGGGCCATTTTTGCGCTTGAGGCGGACAATCGTTTTGAGCACGCACAGCGGCTTGACAATCGTCACCGGGTGCGTTTCCAGCAGGGCTTTTGTCTTTCGCCGCAGGGCGGCCAGGGACGCCTGCTGAATTTCGATCAGCGTACCCTCAACGACGGCGTCGATGCGGAATCCCCGCACGGTGACTTCGCGCGCCGCCGCGTCATCGCAGTAGAACTCTTTCAGCTCCCGATGCAGCGCCGTTTCCATACCACCCGCCAGTCTCCGTTCCGGAAAGGGGGCAGGATCGTACCGGGGGTGGCGCGACGTGTCGAGACGAACGCTACAGCTTGTCGTCCGCGGGAATAATCGGCCCGTCTGGCGATTCGAGGACCGGCGCGTCGACCTCCGAGAGCGGCTCATCGTCGAAATCCGAAAACGTCGGCATGACATGCGACGTCTCGGGAGCCGCAGGATTCGCCGGTGGAGTCGTCTGGGGAATGGGAGTTCCCACGCGCGGATCGACAAAACACGAGCCGGCCGTGTACGACGAGCAGCCGCTCATGCCACGATAGGAGTAACTCTGATCGAGGTTGCGGATCGCCTTGCTGACATCGCGCAGCTCTTCGTTGACGGCGCTCGAGACCTCCTGCAGCCCGACGACAGCCCCCACGGTTGCCAGGCTTCCAACCAGAACCAGCTCGGCAGAAATCAGGCTCCCCGCCTCGTCTTTCCAAAACTGCTGCAAATCGCACATGGTTATGAATCTCAAAAGGGTGGTGGCATCAAGCCGTCCCGCATCACCGCGGTCCGGCCAACCGAAAGCGCCAGGGGACGTTCGTGAGAAAGTCCAGCTTGGAGCGCTTCAGGTTAGTCTGGACAGTAACGATTATAACGATTGTAGTGACTTTAGGTAAAATAAATAATCTGGCGATTTTGACGAATTTTCCGATTTTGACGCGCGAACGCGAGCATGAGTTTGTCATGCCCGGAGTCGAAGGGGGCGGAGAAGTCGGTCTGCCAGGCACGCCCGACCCCCGATCGTCGATCAACCGTGCTCGATCCCCGATCCCTGCGCGGAGGCACGACGCGCACCTTTCGTCAGCCCCAAAATCCGCTGCCCAAAACGAACCCGAAAGCACCACACGGTGTCAGCCGTTTTACCCTTGCATGGCGGGGTCTGCCTGCTATATTCAGGGACTTCGGTGGGATGGAGGCTGGCTGGCTAGCGTAGCTCAACGGCAGAGCTCCGGTTTTGTAAACCGGAGGTTGTGGGTTCGAATCCCACCGCTAGCTCCCCGGGACACGGTCGATGCCGATGAGTCATGTGCCCCCCTGCTGACACGGATTGAAAATTGGCTTTGCGTACACAGTGGCGTCCGACACGATGGTCTGGCGCGGTGCGTCTCCGGGGGGAATTCCAGAGTGGTCAAATGGGCCAGACTGTAAATCTGGTGGCTCTGCCTTCGTAGGTTCGAATCCTACTTCCCCCATTTGATGTTTGCAGTCGCTGTTTCGAAAGGTCTGCGGGCGTAGCTCAATGGTAGAGTTCCAGCCTTCCAAGCTGGCCACGTGGGTTCGATTCCCATCGCCCGCTCTCTGTCGCACGAGGAGGTTTTTCGGAAAATCCTGCCCCAGGAGGGGGGGCGAACGCTGGTAACTTCGGCACTCGCAGATTATCCTGCTGGGCTTCCTCGGGCTTGTCCGCAAGGCAGGGCCGGCTGAGTGCGGCATGGTGATGCTGCTGCTGTAGCTCAGCTGGTAGAGCGCGTCCTTGGTAAGGACGAGGTCATGGGTTCAAGTCCCATCAGCAGCTTTTTGCGTACGTCAGCGAATATCCGTAAACAGTTGCACGCCGTGTCAGGCGCGAACGATTCCGCATGCGGGCGTTCCCGGGCTGCCGGCGAATGCATTTTTTCACTCGATTTTATTGCAGGGAGACACGATGGCTAAGGACGTCTTCGCTCGAACAAAGCCGCACGTGAATGTGGGGACCATTGGTCACATCGACCACGGCAAGACCACTCTGACGGCGGCCATTCTGGCCACCCAGGAAGCCAAGGGAATGGCCAAGTTCAAGAGCTATTCCGACATCGCGAAAGGCGGAACCGTTCGCGACGAAACGAAGACCGTGACGATCGCGGTCAGTCACGTCGAATATGAGTCGAACAAGCGGCACTATGCCCACATCGACTGCCCGGGCCATGCCGACTACATCAAGAACATGATCACCGGCGCCGCCCAGATGGACGGCGCGATTCTGGTGGTGTCGGCCGCCGATGGCCCGATGCCCCAGACCCGCGAGCACATCCTGCTGGCCCGCCAGGTCGACGTGCCCGCGCTCGTCGTGTTCCTCAACAAGTGCGACCTCGTGGATGACGAAGAGCTGCTCGAACTCGTCGAGATGGAAGTTCGCGACCTCTTGACGAAGTACGGGTTTCCGGGCGACGAAGTGCCCATCATCCGCGGCAATGCCAAG
>JACQFH010000469.1 GCA_016200145.1 Planctomycetia bacterium
ATCGTCGACACCTGGTGGCAGACCGAAACCGGGGCGATCATGATCAGCCCCCTGCCTGGCGTCACGACCACCAAGCCCGGTAGCTGCACGAAACCGCTGCCGGGGGTCGTTCCCGATATCGTCACCAAAGACGGCCAGAGCCTGCCGCTCAATTCAGGGGGGCTGCTCGTAATGCGGCAGCCGTGGCCCTCGATGCTGCGGACGCTGTACGGAGATCACGAGCGGTACGTGAAGACGTACTTCAGCGAAGTGCCCGGCTGCTACTTCGCCGGCGACGGCGCGCGCCGCGACCAGGACGGCTATTACTGGGTGATGGGGCGCGTGGACGACGTGTTGAACGTGGCCGGGCATCGCTTAAGCACGATGGAAATCGAAAGCGCGCTGGTGTCGCACCCGCTGGTGGCCGAGGCGGCTGTGGTGGGGTTCCCGCACGACATCAAGGGGGAAGGCATCTGCTGCTTCGTGACGCTCACGACGAGCGACGGCGACGAATCGCTCAAGCAGCAGTTGAAAGACCACGTCCGCAAACAGATCGGCGCTCTGGCCAGCCCCGACATGATCCGCTTTTCGAACGCGCTGCCGAAAACGCGCTCGGGCAAGATCATGCGGCGCCTGTTGCGCGACATCGCCGCCGGGCGCGAAAAAGTCGGCGACACAACGACGCTTGAAGACTACACCGTACTCGCCAAGATCCGCGCGAGTGAAGAATAACGGAAAACGCAGGCACCGACTTCTTTTCCGTCCCGGTTGGGGCTGACATTCCACAACGGAACAAAAGCGGGATTCGCGTGGGTTGCGATGCTCACATCGTATCGCGGATACGTCACTTCTTCGCAACCAGCTCTTCGACGAGCTTTGTCACATCGTCGTACGTGAAGTTGTCGTCTTCGGTTTTCGCTTTCTCGTTATCGAAGCGCTTGGCGAGCTTGCCGTCGCGGCCGTAAACGTAGACGGCGGGGATCGACGACAGCTCCATCTTTTCGAACAGGTCTTCCGCCGGGACGCTCGACAGCAGGTTCTGGAATTCGGCCCCCTGCTTCGACAGAAAGTTCTCGACTTTGTCGCGATAGTATTCGGGGGGCTTGCTCTTGATGCCGATGAAGTCGCACGACAGCGACATGCAGACCACCTCTTTCCCGCCGTATTTTTTGTGCAGCTTGACGAGGTTGGGGAATTCTTTCATGCACGGCTGACAGCTCGTCGACCAGGCGTCGAGCACAACGACCTTGCCCTTGTGCGCGGCGACGAGCTTCAGGGTTTCGTCCCAGTCGGCGATTTTGACCGAAACCTTCGACTGGCTTGCCTCTCCTTTGGCCCCCTCTTTCGCCGGTTTCTTGTCGTCGACGGCAAACGCCAGTGCAGCCACGGAAAATGTCAGGCACAGACAGGCGGCAAAACCGATGTATCGTGGAGTCATGAGGAAAGTTCCCTTCAAACTGAATTTGACAGAGTATTCAGCCACGGATGAAACACGGATAAGGACGGTCGTTCGTAAATCCGTGTTTTATCCGTGTATCATCCGTGGCTCCCTTGATCGTTCTGATTGAATTGAACGCGGTGCTGTCAGCGTTCGATCTTCGTGAGGCCGGCGGCCTGGGCGGCGGGTTCGGGGTCTTCGTAGGGGAGGGCCTTCAAAAATTCGACCAGGTCGGCGATCTGCTCGCGCGACAGATGGCTCGTCTTGCCGTGGCGGTCGGCCTTGTTGCACGTCGTCAGCACGTCTTCGAGCGTGCGGGCTTTGCCATGGTGCAGGTACGGCGGCGTGCGGTAGACGCCCAGCAGCGTGGGCGTGTCGTATTTCGGGCCCATCTTTTCGCTCGGGTCGTCTTCACCCGTCCCCACGTCGTGCAGCTTGAACGGGCGCGAAGGAGCCGAGTCGCAGAAATACGGTCCGGCATGACACTCGGCACACTTCGTTTCCCTGGCGAAGAAGATGTCCTTCCCCCGTTTGGCCGCGTCGCTCAACCCCTGTTTCGCGTGCGGGCTGAGCGTGAACTTGTGGGCGTTCGAATAGGCCGACAGGGCGTCGAGGTCGCGTGACAGGCCCTTATTGGGCTCTTCGAGGGCCGCGTTGACTTTCCCGCGGATCAGCCCCCGCCCCTGCATCAGCGGGCTCCGCACGGTGTGTTCGAAGTCTTGCACTTCGTCGCGGTCGGCCGACCAGTGAATGGGGTGCGTCCAGGCCATGCCGAACAGGGCAGTTGTGTTGCGCAGGCCCTCCGGGTTCTGCCAGGTGCGGCCGTCGCCGTCGCCGTCGGGGTGGCAGCTCGCGCACGAGATCCACCGCCGGCCGACCATCGGCTCAAGGGCCGAGTAAAACAGGATTTTCCCGCGCAGGATTTCGTCCCCCAGCGGGTTCTCACAGACCTGGATTTTTCGCAAGAGTTTCAGCGACGACGTCTCATACTCGGCGACCTGAAAATCGAGCGTATTGTAGACGAAGAACTTTCCGCCGTCGGGAGTGAACCGCACCGCGCGCGGGTTATTGCCCAGCGTGATGACCTTGCGATAGGTCAACTCGCGATAGTCGTCGTCGACGACCGAGCAGACGTACATGTCGTTGGTGCCGGCGAACACGGCACACAGCAGCGTGCCGTCAGGCGAGACGGCCGTCTCCCACGGGTTGGCGACGACGAACACACTCACGAACGAATCCATGGGAACGGGCTTGCGGCGCCGGCCCTCGCCCGCGCCCAGGTCGACCACCGACACGAACGGCACCACCGACCCTTCACCCCGGTTCACGTTGACGCGCGAGCGGATGTGGGGGACGTAGGCTTTCGGCCGCCGCGGATGCACGGCGATCTGCCGCGCCAGGTTTTCGCTCGCAAGGCCCGGCCAGCGATCGGCGACTTTACCGTCGGCCAGGTCGATCGCCAGCACGCTGCCGGTGTAGTACTCGGTGGCGTACAGCAGTCGCTCGTCGGCCGAGAGGGCGATGCCGCGCACGAATTCGCCGGCAGGGATCGTCCGCAAGATTGTTCCCGCCGCGGGGTCGATCTCGACCACCTGGCCGGGATATTCGAGAGTCGCGTAGACCTTCGAACCGTCGCGCTTCGAGACGATGCCGTAGGGCTCGTCGAACACGGGAATGGATTTGAGCACATTGCCGCTGTTGGCGTCGAAAATGACGACCAGGTCGTCGGCATAGGCGGTGGCGGCGACCGAGTGCGAGTTGCCAAGGAACGTCGCGCTTTCGGTCTTGTGACCGACGTTCACCTCGCGCAGGAGTTTTCCCGAAGCGATTTCGACGATGCTGACCGTGCCGTTATCGCGGTTGGCCGTGGCCAGCAGGGTGCCGTCGGAGGAAACATCGAGCAGACTGTTCGAACCGCCGGCGTGAGCGCGGGCCAGAGCGGCCAGGGTGAAAATGACGCCCACGATGCAGCGGCCGGCTCGACTCATTTGCATTGTCTCCCAGAATTGAGCCACGGATGATACACGGATCAAACACCGATGATGGACGATTTTCTCGCATCCGTGTTTCATCCGTGGCCCCTCGTGGGGCAGGTTTTCAACCTGCCAGTCCTGTTCCATCACGCGACCTGCCGCAGTCGGCGCGACGCGTCAATTTGTTCTGTAGTGACCCGACACGAGCAGGTTGGAAACCTGCTCCACGGCGGGCGGTTGAAACGACACCGCGCGGCCACCGGAGATCGGGGACCGCGCGGGTGCCGGATTCGTTTGTCGCTCTGCGTCATTCGCAGGGAACGACGGCGACTAGTTGAGGATCTTCTTCGTTTCGGCGACCAGGCTGTCGACGGCTTTCTTGTCGAGCTTGCCCTTGGCGAACGACTGGTTGACCTTCACTTCGCTTTCGACCCACATCATGACGGTGACTTCAGCGTCTTTCGACAGCTTGTAGTTTTCCGGGCCGGCGGCGCCTTCAATGATCGTCAGCGGGGTGCTGGAGATCTTCGAATCCTTCGCGAGCGCTTCGATCTTGGGTTCGACGGCATCGGGGTCTTCGGTCAGGACGACCACGAAAGCGGCCATCTTCTTGTCCTTGTTTTCGCCGACTTTTGCGTCGATCTTCTTGACCAGGTCCTTCACCGTGTCGTTCAGTTCACGGGTGAAAACCGTGACGACGGGCCGCGCGCCGTACTGGCAGCGGTAGCACAGGGTCTTGCCCTTCGAGGGGCCGGTGATGTCGCGAACATTGAACGCCGGGACTTGTTCGCCCACGGGCAGGCCCGACTTCAGCTCATCAGCCGCAAACGCGGCACCGGCGGCAAACAAACACACAGCCAGGACGCCAGACAACTTCTTCATCGAACTCTCCTTGTGTGGAAACTGGGGTGATGACGACTTGCACAATGATTGTTACGAGGTCGGCCCCGAATCTATCGACTCCAGCCTGTTGTTAAGATGTCAACTCCGGAGAAGGGTTGCAAGCGGATCGGCAAAAAAGTGGGGAAGACCCCATGAATATCTGTCGCGTGGACTACTCGCGGAACCGATATCCCACGCCGCGCACGGTTTCGATTCTTTCGGCACTGTCCCCGAGCTTTTGCCGCAACGATTTCACGTGGACGTCGATCGTCCGTTCGAGGACGAGGGCGTCATCCCCCATGGCGGCTTCCATCAGCTCGTGCCGGCTGAAGGCGCGGCCGGGCTGGCGGACGACGGCCCACAGCAGCCGGAACTCGGTGGGCGTCAGGCTGAGCTCGACCCCGTTTACGGTGGCGCGGTGCTGTGTGCGGTTGATTTCGATCCCGCCCCCCGAGGCGATTTCCCCGTCCGCCGCCGCGTTCTTTTTGCGCCGCAGCAGGGCCTTGATCCGCTGGATCAGCGGCTTGATCTTGAATGGCTTGGTGACGTAGTCGTCGGCCCCCATTTGAAAGCCCACGATCTCGTCGACTTCCTCGCTGCGGGCCGTCAGGATCAAGAGCGGAATGTCGCGCGTCCGCGCCCCGGTCTTCAGCACCCGGCAGACTTCCAGCCCCTCGATCACGGGCAGCATCAGGTCCAGGAGGATCAGGTCGGGCAGGTTCGTCTGGGCGCGGCGGAGCCCGTCCTGCCCGTCGGTCGCCGAAACGACCTCGAAGCCTTCCTTGCGCAGGTTGTACGTGAGCACCTCGACGAGGGCCCGCTCGTCTTCGATGATCAGGATCGTCGGCTTGGACATGAACTACTGTTTCCAGAATTCGGCCCGGTGACGAATGATCTCGCCCTCGACGAGGTACACGACGTCTTCGGCGATGTTGGTGGCGTGGTCGGCCACGCGCTCCACGTGCCGCGACGCCGAGAACAACTGCAGCGCCGGCTCGACCAGGTCGGGCGAGCGCTTCATCATCTGCAGGAGTTCGTCGATGATCTCGCGATTGAGGGCGTCGACGATGTCGTCCTGCCCGCACACGTCGCGGGCCAGCCGGCTGTCTTGCGCCACGAACGCGTCGAGCGACAGCCTGAGCATGTCGAGCGCCACCTGCGCCATGTGGTTCAGCTTTTCGGGCACGACGATTTCGGGCGCGCCCGCAAGGCCCGCGGCCCGCTCGGCGATGTTCACCGCCACGTCGGCAACGCGTTCGAGCTCCCAGGCGATCTTCATGACGGCGGCCACCCGCCGCAGGTTGTTGGCCACCGGCTGGTGCAGCGCCAGGATCTTCAGGCACTCTTCCTCGATCCGCACGTCCCAGCGGTCGACTTCGTCGTCGCGGTCGACGATCTGCTGAGAGACGTCGACGTCGGGGCGCCCCAGCTCGTCGACGGCCCGGTGCACGACCTCTTCGACGACTGCGCACATCGACATGATGTGCTGGTGCAACGATTCGAGGTCGCGTGTGAGATGGATCGACATGCTGGCTTCCTGTCAGCCGAAACGGCCCGTGATGTAATCTTCCGTCTGTTTCTGACGGGGGCGCGTGAACAACTGCGTGGTGCCGTCCATTTCGACCAGGCAGCCCTGGTAGAAGAAGGCGGTCACGTCGCTGATTCGCGCCGCTTGCTGCATGTTATGCGTTACAATCACGATCGTATAGCTCTTTTTGAGCTCGAAGATCAGGTCTTCGATATGCGCCGTCGACGCGGGATCGAGGGCCGAAGCCGGCTCGTCCATCAGCACCACGTCGGGGTTGGTGGCCAGGGCCCGTGCGATGCACAACCTCTGCTGCTGCCCGCCCGACAGGTTCAGGGCGCTGTCTTTCAGGCGGTCTTTCACCTCGTGCCACAGCGCGGCCCGCTCGAGCGCCTGCGAGACGATGGCGTCGAGGTCGCGCCGGTTGACGCCGGCGATCCGCGGACCGTACGCCACGTTTTCGTAAATCGACTTCGGGAACGGGTTCGATTTCTGAAACACCATGCCGATTTTTTTCCGCAACGACACGACGTCGATATTCGGCTGGTAGATGTCGACGCCATCCACCAGCACCTGGCCCGTGACCCGGTGCCCTTCGATCAGGTCGTTCATGCGGTTGAGCGTGCGCAGAAAGGTGCTCTTGCCGCACCCCGATGGGCCGATTAGCGCGGTGACGCACTTCTGCGGCACCGACATCGAGACGTCGAACAGCGCCTGCGTTGCCCCGTAGTGGAAGCACACGCCGCGCGCTTCAATCTTGGGCACGACCCGGGGGGGCACCGCATCTGGCGCAGTCATGCGTCGTTGCTGGTTCCTGTGGACGATCTCTGAGAGTGATTCGAGCAGGGCGACCATTTCGCCTTCCTGGTCAGAGTACCGGCCAATCGGAGAAAACAGAAGCGGCCTATCGCAGGCCGAAACAGCCTAATGCGGCCGTGTGAAGAACAGGCGTACTCGATTGTGAAGAAATCGTGAAGACGCCGTCGTGGCAAGCTGGCAGCTTGCCCGTCACTTTCGCATAGCTGACTTAGATTGCACTCTTTCTGTGATTTCCCCGGAGCTATCCCAATCGCATCAAAATGGACTGCCACCAGCGGGAAAGTTCCCGGCCTTCTCCGCGCCACCACCGAGCGTCGCCATACGTGACGTACAATGCACGTTTTTGTGAGCGGCGTGGTTGTGGAGCTCGGACCGGCCGGGGGCGCTCAACGCGCGCATCCTCGTGGGATTGCGGTTAACCAGCGCAGCCTTCGGCCGCAACCGATGGCGCCGCTCCCGCCGCTGTGCCCCGCAAGTCTCCCGGCAGTTGATCGACGAGTCATGGCGGACCTGCGGCCGTCCATCGGTCGATCGATCGCTTACTGCCGGTTCCAACGGACGACCAGCACTGAGCTGAAACCACTGCCCGTCCACGCGGGAACCCAATACGGCGTTGATGTCGGGCTGACGTTCGCCTGACCTGTGACGTTTGTGCTCCCGGTGCCATCGACGGCATAGCCACCCCAGACGAAATTGCCGCCTGCGTCGGCAGCGCAATGATCGACCTGAGTGCCAGCGTGAAATGGCACCGACTGGACCTGCGTTCCGCTCGGGCTAAACTCGTTGGCGACTCCAAAAGCCCCCAGGTAGACGTCGTTGGCGCCATCGAGGCAGAACGGGAAAGGCGTGTGAACAAAGAGGGTTGCCGTTCCGGACACGGAAGCAGCCCAGCGGGCGTTTCCATTTGTATCAAATTGAAACAGGTTTCCCGTCAAGCCGTAAGCCGTCACTGTCGTCAAATTGGAGCCCGTCAGGCTGAAATCGATATTCCCATTGCCATCCGCGCCTGTCGCGGCTCCGTAATACGTTCCCGCAGGAATAGAATTCTTTCCCTTTGGTTTAGACGCGGCCTGGCCGAACTGCTTGACCCACACGAAATTGCCGCTTGGGTCAAGCTTTTCGAGGAATGCGTCCTGAGAACCGATCGCCGTGACATTGTGTGTCGCCGAGCTGAAATCGAAGTCCTGGGTTCCGCTGAAGTAGCCGGTGAAATACAGGTTCCCCGGACCATCGACTGAGAATTGAAATTTGATCGCGATCGTTGCCGGGCCCATACGCAGCCAATTGCCGTTTCCATTCTTGTCGAACTTCACGAAGCATCCCGTGGTAGAACTGGATGCCGAATTATCCACGACCAGGGGCAGTCCGGCCGCACCCGATCCGTAACCTGAATCTATTGTGCTGATACAGTTCCCCAAGATGGAACCGGTGACGTACACATTTTCCGCAGCGTCACACGCGACGTACTGAAAAATGCAGGTTTGGCTTCCAATGTTGATCGTCGTGGTGTCCATCCAGACAATGCGACCGGAGGAGGGTTCGACGCGGGCGACAAAGCCGGTGCGAGGTGTCGTTGAGGTGCCCACCGTCAAGGTTGTCCCGGCGCTGGTCGTGAATGAACAGGCCCCTGCAAAGTCGCCAACCACATAGAGATCGCCTGAGACTGGTCCTACCGCGATGCCACGGGCGTAAGAGACCCCGGTGCTGATCATCGGCACCATCCACAGGAAATTCCCCGACGGATCGTACTTGGCGAATCCCGCCTTATGCCCCCCGGCCGTATTCTGAAAGGCGCCTGCGGGCGATTGCGCGGGATCGAGATTGCCGATCCCGTACGCATTGAAGGCGATAATCGTATTTCCCGCACTGTCGAGTGCAATGGCGTCGGTCCCGGCAGACGTGGGACTGCCGCTTGCCGTGGTGAACAGGAAATTGTAGCCCCAACCCATCGCGAATGCTGACGTCACCGACAGCGGCTGAACCGTCTGGAGCGAGGAATTCGCCACTTTGCGCGTGGACTTCGGTTTCGCCGACTTAGGCTTGGGCGCGGCCCCAAGTTGCCTCGGATTCGCCCCGATTCCGGCGAAAAAGATGGCTACCGCTATTAAAGTGATCACCGAAATAGACGACCATTTCACCTGTGCTGCCCCGCTTCGTCGCGTTTGCATCGGCCCATCCTGTGCGAGAGTAATGGAAATGACTTGAGGTCCCGGCGGGGAAAACTCGTCCAGGCGCAGCCGCACACAGGCCGCCGTCGCCATCCGGGCCCTGCAAGGCTGATCCTCCCGCCACCGGCCGATGGTTACAGGGCTTTTGCCGAATTTCGCAAAAATCTCGAAACTTCCCAAAAATCATGTAACGTCGCGCTGCTTTTTGGGAGAAACGGGTATAGTGGGAGCACGCGGCGCTCGGGGTATGTACAGATGCGGGCCGAATCTGATACCGATTTGCTGTTGAAACGGGCCGAAACGGGGGACGAGGCGGCTGTCGATACCCTGTTGCTTCGGCATCGCCATCGTCTGCGAGCGATGGTCGGCGCACGGCTCGACCGCCGCGTCGCCGCCCGGATCGACCCGTCAGACGTCGTCCAGGAATCGTTGCTGGAGGCCTATCGCCGGCTTCCCGATTATCTCGCGGACCGACAGGTTCCGTTTTATCCGTGGCTGCGGCAGATTGCGTGGGAGCGGCTCGTCCGCCTGCAGCGCCGGCACCTGGTCGCCCGCAAACGGGCCGTCGGACGCGAAGTCGCTCTCGACGCCGTTCTGTCCGACGACTCGATGGCCGTGCTGGCCAGTCGGTTGCACAAAACAGGCGTTGGCCCCCCGCCGCGGGTTGTCAACGCCGAGTTGCGGGGCCGCATTCAGGCGGCGCTTGAGCAGGTCTCGGAAGCCGACCGCGAGGTCGTGATCCTGCGGCATCTGGAGCAACTCTCGATCCGCGAAATCATGGCCGTTCTGGACCTGAAAGAATCGGCCGTCAAGCTGCGGTTGCTCCGCGCACTGGAGAGGCTGCGGTCGTATCTGGACGATGACGACGGCTTGGGACGAACACGTCAACCCGAATGAACTCGAGCGCCCCGAATTCATCCAATGATTCCCATGACGATTTGCAACTGGCAAATCTGATCGAGGAGCTGAGCGAGCGGCTCAAACAGGGGGAGCAGCTTGATTCAGAGGCCGTCACCGGCCAATACCCGCAGTTCACCGAACGGCTGCGAAAACTATTCCCCACCATTCTGGCGCTGGCCACCATCGAGCCGACGACTGGTTCCAGTTACCGCCTGGCGGCCCTTGCCGGCGACGCGGCTTTGGGCGTGGGGACGATCGGGGATTACCAGATCATCCGGCAAATCGGGCGCGGAGGCATGGGCATCGTCTACGAGGCCTCGCAGACGTCGCTGAACCGCCGGGTCGCCCTGAAAGTGCTGCCTTTTGCCGCAGCGCTCGATCCCAAGGCGCTGGCTCGATTCCGGCAGGAATCGCTGGCCGCGGCACAGCTCGATCATCCGCATATCGTGCACGTTTACAACGTGGGGGTTGATCGAGGTACGCATTATTACGCGATGCAGTACATCGAAGGTCAATCACTGGCGGATGTCATCAGCGAGATGAAGCGCACCGCGAATCCGGTCGGCCGCATGGTGCAGTCGAGCAGAGACAGTTCCGGAAATGGGCTTTCGGATTTCGGCTCTGGGCATGGCGCGGAGCACTCTTCTCAAAATTCGAAATCCGGAATCCAGATTCCCGATTCCAGATCGATTGGCGGCGCCTCGCGGGTAAACGCCGGCGCAGAAACGCGGCCTGTCGCTCACGTTTCGCTTTCAACCGATCGCGGGTCGAACCCGAAAGAGTTCTATCGCAGCGTGGCGCGGCTGGCGATCCAGGCCGCCGAGGCGCTCGACTACGCCCACGAACAAGGCATTCTGCATCGCGACGTGAAGCCGGGAAACATTCTGCTGGACGACGCGGGAGACGTGTGGATTGCCGATTTCGGCCTGGCTCGCATCGGCAACGAGGGAAACCTGACGCGTACCGGAGACCTGATCGGCACGCTGCGCTACGCGAGCCCCGAGCAGGTCCTGGCGGAGCGCGGTCTGATCGACCAGCGCAGCGACATCTATTCGCTGGGTGCGACGTTTTACGAAGTTCTGACGGGCCGGCCCGTATTCTTCGAGGACGACCGAAAGCGATTACTGAAGCAGATCACCGACGGCGAACCGCTCTCGCCGAGACGCATCGACGCGTCGATCCCCTGCGAACTGGAAACGATCGTTCTGAAATGCCTCGAAAAAGACCCGCCTGACCGGTATCAGACGGCCCGCGACGTGGCGACCGACTTGAAGCATTACCTGGCCTACGAGCCCCTCGTTGTGCGGCGCGCCGGGTTGTTCGAGCGCCTCGGAAAATGGTCGCGCCGACATCAGGCATGGGTGCTGTCGAGCATGGCGGCAACCATGGTGGCCACACTGTGCCTGGCCACCAGTACGATCTGGGTCGTCCACGAGCACGACCAGACCGCGCGGGCCCGCGAGGCCGCAGCCACCCAAAAAGGTCTGGCCGCCGCGCGGCAAGAATACGTGCGGCGCGATGCCTACGTCAATGACATCCACCGTGCCGACGACGCCTGGAAGCGCTGCGATTTTACGGAAGCCCGACGGTTGCTCGACGCGTGGCGTCCCCAGGCGGAAGAAGAAGACCTGCGAGGATTCGAATGGTATCTGCTGTCGCGCATCGTTCGCGAGGCGCCGCAAGCGTGGCGCCGCCACCAAGGGGAATGCTATTGCGCCCGGTTTTCGCCTGACGGGACAATGCTTGCGACCTCGGGTCAGGATGGCGTCCGCATCTGGAACTGGCCGGCAGGGGACCAGATCGCCCGTCTCACCTCGCACACTGCAGATGTGAATGGCGTCGCGTTTTCTCCTGATGGCAGCCTATTGGCGACTGCCAGCGACGACCGAACTGTCAAACTCTTCGACACCCGGGACTGGACCGAGCGCCACACGATTCCACATCCGGGCGACGTAATCGGGGTCGTATTCTCTCTGGACGGCAGCGTCTTATTCAGCGCCCATAAGCGTCGCAACACCGAGTTGAACAAGACGGCCGAAGTCGTCAGTTTCTGGAAGGTCGCCGACGGCACGGAACAAAGCGCCAGCGTCGCATTGGGCTGGGGCGACATTCAGGGAATCGCGATCTCACCCGATGGCCGGCTTCTGGGACTGGCCGGCGATTGCGCTCGTTTTTGGGACTTGGCCGCGCACAAAGACGGGATCCTCGACTTGACTGTTTCGATCTATAACGGCGTCAGCGTCAGGTCGGTGGCATTCGCCCACCACCACCCCTTGTGGGCCGCATCGGACGAGCGCGGAGTCGTGTCAGTCTACAATACGGCCGGAGGCCGACTCGAGAACTATTTGAATGCGAATAAGAATGGGGTCGAGTCGGTTTCATTCTGTCCCCACGACGACGCGCTCGTCTCGGCCAGCCGCGATGGAACGGTCCGGCTGTGGGAGTTTGTCGCGGACCGCGGTAACGCCTTGCACGAGACCGCAACTTATCGTGGCACGGGCTCGTTGTGGTGCGCCGTGTTTTCTCCGGACGGGAACACCATTGTGGCAACCGGCGGCGCGGGAGATATCTTGCTGTTCCGACGGGATCGCTGGCAGGAATGTCGCAGTTTCAATGTGCCGCCGACAGTCGAGTTCACCGCCTTGACGTATTCTCCCGACGGCCGTTTTCTGGCGTGGATCGGCTACGATGGCGTGAGTCTGCTGGAAGTGGGCCTGGAGCCCGCGTCTGTCCACCTGCTGCCGAGGGAAGGCAACGTCTCTGGGATCGCTTTTGCCAGCGACGGAATGTCGCTGCTGGTGGAGTTGGCATCGCAACGGGTGGAAGCCTGGGATACGAAATCTGGGCAACGAACGGCTGTGGTGCACAAGGGACCCCGAGATTCGGCGACAGATCATGCCGGCGACTGGCCTGAATTCGAGCGCCCGCGGAACTCAAGGAGTGCAGACGGCAGGTTCCG
>JACQFH010000470.1 GCA_016200145.1 Planctomycetia bacterium
AGGGGGGGGAGGGGCGCGCTCGGTGCGTCGTGTTGGAGGTTCGGTGCCGACAACTCCCAGGCCCTCGCAGGTGGGGCAGGCGCCGTAGGGGCTGTTGAAACTGAACGTGCGCGCCTCGATCGCGGCAAAGCCGAGCCGGCAATCGGGGCAGGCGAATCGGCTGCTGTACATTCGGTCGTGCCAGCCCAAAGTGTCTTCATGGCTGATGATGCAGGTTCCGTCGCCGTGCCGCAGCGCCAGCTCGACCGATTCGTGCAAGCGCGCCCGCAGCCCTTCTTTGACGACGATCCGGTCGACAATCAGGTCGATGTCGTGCAGCTTGGATTTTTTAAGCACCGGGAGTGAGGCAATGTCGAAAATTTCGCCGTCGATGCGGACTCGCACAAAACCATCGCGGGCGATCTTTTCAAACAGCTCGCGGTGCTGGCCCTTCTTCCCGCGCACGAGCGGGGCCAGAATCATCGCCTTGCGCCCCGCTTCGAAGGTGAGAATGGCGTCGACGATCGCCTGCATCGACTGCGATGACAGCTCGCGCCCGCAATTCGGGCAATGGGCGGTGCCGGCCCGCGCGTACAGCAGCCTCAGGAACTCGTGGATCCCGGTCGTCGTCGCCAGCGTGCTGCGCGGATGCACGTGGCCCACGTGCTGCTCGACCGACAGCGTGGGGGGCAACCCTTCGATCTCGTCGACGTCAGGCCGCTGCATCTGGTCGAGATGCGTGCGCGTCTGGGCCGAGAGCGTTTCGAGGTACCGCCTTTGCCCCTCGGCGAACAGCGTATCGAACGCCAGAGAGCTCTTCCCGCTGCCGCTCACGCCGGTCACCACCACGAACTTCCCGCGCGGAATGTCGACGTCTACATTCTGAAGATTGTGCACCCGTGCCCCGCGCACTGCGATTACGCCGGCAGGCGATTCAACTTGCAGTTCAGTCGGCATCCGCTCATTGTACACCGGAGCACGATCGAGAATCTGCCACCAGAGCCGGGAGCACTATGTCCACCGCGCACACGTCCATCGCCAACCTCGTCAGAACGGCGGCAATTCTGATTGGCGGAATCTGCGGAGCGGTGGGCCAAGTGCGTGCCGGCGAACCCGACGCCGCCGATTGGCCGACGTACAACCATGACATTGCCGGCTGGCGGTTTAACGCCGCTGAGAAGTCACTGGGGGCTGCGAACGTCGGCCAAATTGTCGAAAAGTGGCGCTTTCCGGCGGCCGGCTCGAACGAGACGATCGGTGTCGTGCACGCGACGCCGAGCGTGGTCGCGGGGGAAGTCTATTTCGGCACGGCGACGTTTCTGGCCTTCTACAAGCTGGCCCCCGACGGCACGCTCCGCTGGGTCTATCGCAATCCGGTCCGCCAGGCCGTGCTGCCGCCGGCGGGGGCAACACGCTGTGGAGCCCCAGCGAGTTCGAGTGTTTCTTCCCCAAACAGTACACTGGCAGCATCCGCAGCTTCGGTCTTCCCGGCAAGGACGATATTGACGGCCTGGGCAGCGGAAGCAAGTAGCGGCTGCGTGTGCAGCGACGAACTGCGGAGCAGCGGCATAACGAACAACAGGATCCCACATGCGCCACCTTTCTGCATCCACCTTTCTGACTTTCACCGCACTGATCGCGGCCTCTGACCTGCTCGCCCAGGAGCGCAAGCCCGACTTTCCAGTCCCGGACGACGTCACGGTCCGCTCAGAGGCCATCATCAGCGAAGGGACGCGCATCGCCGCCGAGGTTTTCGTTCAGAAAAAGCCTGCGAGCGAAAAACTTCCCACGATCGTCATGAGCCACGGCTGGGGCGGGACCGCCGCGGCGCTGCGGCCCGATGCGATCGTCTTTGCGCAGGCCGGCTACTTCGTGGTGGCGTTCGACTACCGCGGTTGGGGCAAGAGCGACTCGCGGCTCGTCATGTCGGGCAAGAAACCCGAAGTGAAGGAGGGTGGCACGCTGGTCGCCGAGGTGAAAGAGGTTCGGGAAGTCGTCGATCCGATCGACCAGACGACCGACATTCTGAATGCGATCAATTGGGTGGCCGGCGATAGACAGTGCGACACCGAGCGGATCGGCCTCTGGGGCTCGTCTTTTTCCGGCGGTCACGTGGTGTACGTGGCCGCGCGCGATCCGCGCGTGAAGGCCTTCGTCAGCCAAGTGGGCTCGATGGATGGCCGCTGGGCAATCGGCACTCCGCAGATTCGCGCCTACACGCTCGGCCAGGGGGCCGCCCGAACCCGCGGCCTGATCGGCTACCCGAAGCCGAGCGAGAAATTCGGCTCGCTGACCGGCGCCCCGGTGATCGAGAAGTTCATCGGCTACGCGCCGATCGAAGACATCGGCCGTTGTAAGGACTGCGCGAAGCTGTTCATGATCGCCGAGAATGAGGAGTTGTTCGACAACAAAGACCACGCGATCCTGGCCCACGAACGGGCGACGGGCGTCAAGAAACTGGTGACGATCAAAGGGATCAAGCACTACGGCGTCTACAACGAAGCCCGCGACCAGGCCCAGAAAGAAGCCATCGCCTGGTACAACGAGCATCTGAAGTAGTTCATTCAGCAGGCTTGACGACCAGCTTGCGGGTTTTCGCATTCCAGGTGAGTCGGTCCTTATTCTCTTCGTACCATTTCTTTAACGCCTCGATCTGCTCATCACGCCTGGATTCGTCGGGCTCAAGTTCATTGAAGAGCCGTGGATCGATCTGAACATGCCTGCCGCCGAAGCGCGGATCCCAGCCGTGTCGCATCGTGGCGAACGACTTGGCGGCGCTGTCCTTGAATCGGATTTTGACGTCATTCACGGTGGCGCCGGTCAGTTCGTTGCGTTCCATCGCGGCGATCAGCAGCGGACAGATCTCGACGCAGGCCGCGGGTTCCCTGGTTTTGCCCCAGAGGTCGCCCGTGATCCCCAAAGCGATGAACCCGAGCACTTCGCCTGCCCTGGGAACAGGTCCGTTCAAGACGACCGATTTGAGAGCCTCGATTCCTTCCGGGGTATGACTGCGCATTAGGAACCAGACCGGATCGTCCCAACTGCCATACGGCTGCTTCTCTGCTGTGACGAATTCGATGGCGACCGGGACGCCGGATCCGTCGCCCAGGTTCCAGAGGGCCATCGCGGCGTGAAGTCGATCGGAGGCCTCGCTGGCGCTCTTGAGGACTTCGGCGATCGCCGGGATCGCCTGCGGGTCGCCGAACCTGGCGACAAGCTCACACAGGTCGCCTCTGTTGAAATTCTCTGCGCCGGCAATTTTCTCGATCAGCGGCGCGACGGCCCGTTTGTCTTTTTTCTTGAGAAAATACTGTCCCGCCTTGATCCAGTCGTCGGGCTTCGCGCTGCTGAAAAATCCGAGCATCCGCTCGTCGGGCGACAGATCCTTCGACTCGGCGTGCCACTTGCGGATGTCGGCAATCACCGCCTGCTTCTGTTGGGGGTCCAGGTAACTGAACGTGAAGCCAACGACACGCTGGTCTCCGAAGTCTTTCTGCGTGATGTCACGCAGAATCGTCCAGGCGAAATCCGAGACCCGCCAGACCAAACGACTGTGATGGAAATCACGCCAGTGATAGACGGTTCGCGTGGGAGTTTCGTCTTCCAGCGCTTTGATCAGAACTGGCACGGCGGCCATGCCCAGGTCTTTGAGTTTCTTCGAAGCCAGGCTCTTTCCGAAAATTCCGTCCGACATTCCGTAGGGCATGATGTTCCCAGGCTGAGACATCTGGACACAGTTCAGATCTTTCAGTTGTGAGACGTAAAGTTCGGCCTTCTCGGTGGTGCTCAGCCCCGTCTCGCTGATCTCGGGGGGTTTCTGCTTCTCGGAATCGGCGACCAGCTCTTCAACGCGGGTAATCAGGTCGTTCACATCCGTTCCGAACTTGAATTGCGGGGCCAGCTTTGCAGCCAGGCGGAGATGAGGGAGCACCTCTTTGCGGTCGGCAAATGTCAACAGGTTCACGCCCCGCAGAAAATGGAGCCAGCCGAGATCATCCATCACGGATTGGTTGTACTTGCCCTTGTCTTCCGCAAAAACGGGATCAACAGCGACAATCTGTTCGGGATATCGGGCGAGTCCTTTTTTCCAGGCGGCGTGCGCCACCAGCAATCGGTGTGAAGGACCCGGTCCATGCATGGCCTTCATCCGGCGTCGAATCTGTTCTTCTTCATCTTGCGGTTCTTTTTCTGCCTCACCCATCGTTTTGCAGAAAGCTTCGAAGTCTGCATCGTTGACAGATTTCAATTGAATCTTTGATTCGCCAGACGTCTGCGTCAGGCCTTTCTTCCTGTAAATCCACGGGATGAGGTCGCCTTTCAGCAGCGTCACATCGGTGTCATCTTCCGTGATAAGCCAGGCGTTCTCGGAGAAATCCTGATTGGCGCCTGGATAGCGCAATGTCACCGTCACAAACCTGGCGTCTTTCACGCGGTCTCGTCCGAGCTCATCAAGCTGCCTGAACAGTGCCAGCAGTTCTTTCGGCAAAGCAGAAACATCGGCATCGGGCGCCGCGTTGCCTGCCGGCGCGACGGCGACTTGGGCAGGCGGCGTTTCTACCGGCGCCGTCTTGTCGCTCGCAACTTGCGGCGCTGTTGCTTTGCCGGGCGCCTGCACAGGCGGGACGTCGGCAGAGCATCCCGCAACGACAGAAAAAATGAGAGCGCCACACACGACCAGGCAATCACGGGGCATCGGCGGCCTCCCGCAAAGACAGAAATCGCAATCGGCATGCACGCAATTGTATCCGGTGCGGCGCGCCAGCGCGAAGGCGACTGCGACTTGCCATATAACATCCCGCAGGGGACCGGTAGACTTACGGCATGTCTACTCCGGCAAATCCAACCTCGGCTGCGGCGTCCGACAAGCCGCCCCGTCTGCGGAGACGGATCCCGGTGGCGCTGCGGATGTTCGCAGCAATGCTCGTGCTGTTTGGCGGCGGCGGTGCCGTATGGGTCGGGGTTCCGATTTATCGGCAACAGACTGCGATGCGAGAGATCCACCGCCTCGGTGGGTGGACCGCAGTGCGATATGATGGGCCGGAAGACCTGCCGAGGCTCGCAGGAGACGAATGGGCACACAAATTCGATGTCATCACCGAAGTCGGACTCGGCGGAACGGAATTTGGCGACGGGGACGTGCGCTGGCTGAGGGTACTTACGAGCGTGCAACATCTCGTCCTTTTCAACACGCGCGTGTCCGATGCCGGACTCGTGCAACTGCGGAATCTGACTGATCTCAAGCGGCTGTACCTCCACGGAACAAATGTGAGCGATGCGGGAATCAAGCCGCTTTCAGTTCTCTCAAAGCTGGAGGCCCTCGACCTCGCGAGCACCAAGATCACTGACGCATCCCTGGCCCACATCAAACAATTCAGTAAACTCCGCCGGCTCTACGTCAGCAATACGCAAGTCACCGAGGCGGCGCTTGCCGACCTGGAACGGGCGTTGCCGGCGTTGAAGATTTACAAATGACCCACAGTTGAAGCGGACGGGAGTTTCACACGGTCGAAAGAATCATGCCTGACGTGCAAGAACTTGGCCGGCTGCTGGCGCTCGTGAAATTCGATGCGAGCCTGAACGTCATTGAGGGGCTTGACGCTTTCCGGCGGTTGCTTGCAAAGGACGCGGGCGGGGACGTGTTGCAGTTCTTGAAGCGGGAGATGGCGACGCTCGAGGGCAAGCGCCGGGGCGCAATCGCCTTTGTGCTGGCCGAGCATTATCGGCAGACGGGGGACCTGGCGAACGTGCAGACGCTGTTCGCGGTTGACGATGCCGAAGTACAGGAGTCGGTCTTGAACGCGCCGTGGGGGGAACCTGGCGCAAATCCCCAGATGGGTCCGGGTATCGTCCAGTTGGCCGTGCAGGGTGCAGTGCATCCATCGCCTGGCGTGCGCACGGAGGCGTGCTATGTGTTCCAGAACCAGTGTGCGTGGAAAGTCGATGTCTCCAGCGCCGTCGCGCCGCTGCAAACGTTGCTTGATGATCAAATCCCTCGCGTTCGGCACCAGGCTGCCTTTGCGGTCGGAAACCTGGCCAAGCGCAAGTACGACATGTCGTCGCACGTCGTGCCGTTGCGTCGGAACCTCAAGCATGAAGTCAATTTTGTCCGCGACGCAAGCGCCTGGGCGCTGTGGCAGTTGTCGCGGCACAAGCATGACATCAGCTCCGCCGTCCCCGATCTCGTCGAGCTGCTGACGGACGATGACGAGTCCGACAGGCCACGAAAGAACGCGGCCGGCGCGTTGCTGCATCACGCCAGAAAATCAGCCGGAAGCGCACGGGAAGTCAACAAGGCCGTGTCGCGCGCCAAATTGGATTTGAATCGCAGGGAAATCAAACGCTTCCTGGACCAACTGGCGAATTTGCGTCACCCAGAGGCGAGGGAGCCGTAGCGGATGAGTCGGCAGGGGTCGTCAAATTGAGATTCAACCACCGATTTGTTAGGCTGCTCTCGACGGCAAAAAGATCCGAGATCCGAAATCCCAATTCCGAAATCCGTTTTCATGGCGACGAAAACGATCTTCAAGCGGATCATCGACAAAGAGATCCCGGCCCAACTCGTCTATGAAGACGATAGGTGCCTGGCATTTCGCGACGTGAATCCCCAGGCGCCGGTTCACGTGCTGGTGATCCCCAGGCAGGAAATTCAGTCGCTGGCGCATGCCGCCGACGGCGATGCGCCGCTTTTGGGGCACCTGCTGTCGGCCGTGCGGACGGTGGCGAAGAAACTCGACCTGGCGCAGGGCTATCGGGTCGTTATCAATTGCGGACCGGATGGAGGCCAGACGGTCGATCATCTGCACCTGCATGTGCTGGGAGGCAGGAGGCTGGAGTGGCCGCCGGGGTGATTGCGAGGAGGCCCGGAAAGAAAGCCACGAAGACAGGGAGAGGCGAGAGACGAGACAACGAGAAAAAAGGGTGGCGGGATCTGCGGATAGAAGTTTTGAGCACCATCGACAGGAACATCACCATGCAAGCGCGCTGGATTCGGTTCGCGGTTCCCCTGGTTGTGGCGGCCGCGATGGGGGCGATTCTGTTCGCCCAGGGGGCGTCGCAGGAACCTACGGGCAAGGCCATGCTGCACGCCGCGCAGAAGTTCCGCGAATCGCTCACCAAAGAGCAGCTCGCCCAAGCCTCGTTCGGCTACGATGACGCCGAGCGGCTGAACTGGCACTTCATTCCGCGCGAGCGCAAGGGGCTCCCCCTGCGCGACCTGGAAGGCGCGCCGCTCAAGCTGGCGCACGCCCTGATTGCCAGCGGCCTGTCGAAGTCGGGATACGATCAGACCGTCAGCATCATGAGCCTCGAAGAAGTGCTGTATCTGCTGGAAACCGAACCGAAGGAGCGCACCGAACGCCGCGAACGCCGCCATCCGGGCAAATACTACCTCAGCATCTTCGGCGTTCCCTCGGAAACGGGCAAATGGGGCTGGCGCGTGGAGGGTCACCACATTTCGCTCAATTACACCCTCGACAAGGGAGACGTGATCGGCACGACCCCCGAATTCTTCGGCACCAACCCGGCACTGATCGAGGCCGGCCCGGGCCGCGCGATTCGCGTGCTCGGCCCCGAAGAAGACATGGCCCGGCAGATCCTCAAACTGTGCACCCCCGAGCAGGCGAAGATCGCGCACATCGACACGAAGGCCCCCGACGACCTGCGGGTCGGTCCCAATGCGCAGGCCCCCAGCCCGCAGCCGGAAACGACCGCGCCGGTGGGGCTGGCCGTTTCCAAAATGAGTGCCGACCAGAAGAAGCTGCTGGGGGACTTGCTCACCGAATACCTCGCCAACATGCCCGCCGACGTGTCGGCGCGACGACGTGCCGCGCTCACGCAGGCCGGCATCGACAACATCCACTTCGCGTGGTGGGGGGACACCGAGCGGAACCAGCGGCACTATTACCGCGTGCAGGGGCCGACGTTCCTCGTCGAGTACAACAACACACAGAACAGCGCGAATCACGTACACTCGTACTGGCGCGATTTCGCGGGAGATTTTGGGATTGCTCTGAAGAAGTAGAAGCGGCATCCTGCCGCTTCGGCAGTGCGGTACGCGAACGGAACTCGAAACTCAACGGCCGCAGATCAACGCACCGAACGAATACGAATTAGAGGAATGACCGCGGGATGTTGTAAACGTTTCTCGATATTGCCCCGTGATGCGGCAGGATGCCGCATCTACTTTGGCCGGCATCCTGCCGCTTCGACTTTTTAACTCTTCGACCCCTTCGACTCTGGATTCCCCGATGTCTTCGACACTGACGCGCACGATTGACGCAGCGTACCGCGAAAAATTCCCTGCTTCGGCCAAGCTCTACGAACAGGGCAGGAAAGTGTTTCCGGACGGCGTGACGCACGACGGGCGGTTCCTCAAGCCGTTTCCCGTGTACGTCGAACATGCCGCCGGGTCGAAGAAATACGACCCCGACGGTAACGAGATCATCGATTACTGGATGGGGCACGGCTCGCTGCTCTTGGGTCACAGTCATCCCGCCGTCGTCAAGGCGGTGCAGCAGCAGGTGGCGCGGGCCACGCATCCCGGCTCGTGCCACGAGCTGGAAATTCTGTGGGCGCAGCGCGTGCAGAAGCTGATCCGCTCGGCTGAGCGGATGCGGTTCGTTAACAGCGGCACCGAAGCCACGCTGATGGCGCTGCGCATCTCGCGCATCGTCTCGGGGCGGCGGAAGGTGCTGAAGTTTGCCGGGCATTTTCATGGCTGGCACGACCTGCTGATCCCCGCGGCCGACCCGCCATACGACACGGGGGATTATTCGATGCCGGGCATCACCGCGGGAGTGCTGGGGGACCTGGTCGTCGTTCCGCCGAACGACCTGGCGGCGCTCGAGCGGGCGATCGACGAGCATCAGCCGGCCTGTGTGATTTTCGAAGGGACCGGCGGGCACTGGGGCCTGGTCCCGATGCGTGGCGAGTTCATTCACGGAATGCGCGCACTGACGGCGCGCAAGAACGTGATCCTGATCATGGATGAGGTCATCACCGGTTTCCGGGTCGCGCCCGGCGGCGCGCAGGAGTATTACAACGTCATCCCCGACATGACGACGATGGCCAAGGTGCTTGCCGGCGGTCTTCCCGGCGGCTGCCTGGCGGGGCGGGCCGACCTGATGAGCGCCCTGGAAGTCGAGAACCGCTGGGGCAAAAAAATGAAGCACCCCGGCACCTACAACGGCAACCCGCTCTCGGCAGCGGCCGGCGTGGCGGCCCTCGACGTCGTCGCCACCGGCGAGCCGTGCCGCATCGCCAACGAAATGGGCCAGCGCCTGCGCTCCGGGCTCAACGAGGTGTTCGAGCAGAAAAACGTCGACTGGGTCTGCTTCGGCGAATTTTCGGGAGCGACGATCGTCCCCGAGTACTCGGGGCCCCGCCCCGATTCCGACGACTGGATTCCGTACGGCAACTCGGTGGAAAAGCTGGACCGCAAAATCGACGCGAAGCTGACGCACGCGTTCCGCTGCGCGCTGCTCGTCGGCGGAGTCGACTTCTTCGGCTGGCGGGCGATGCTCTCCGGGGCCCACACGGCCGCCGACATCGACCGCACCATCGCCGCGGTGTCCGAGGCCATCGACCTGTTGCGCGACGACGGTCTGCTGCGCTAATGGCTGAATTTGTCTGCCCGGAATGTCAGGCCGAGATTCATGCGGACCTGATCGAAACGACGGGGCGGGCCGAGTGTCCGTTCTGTGGAGCAGACCTTTCGTCGCTCGGACTGCCGCAACCGGCCGAGCTTCCCTCCGCCAATTGGGATGCCGGCGACTCGTCCGAGGCCAGAAGCATTGCGCGCGTGCTCCCGGCGCTTCCGCAGAAAAGCCGGATCAACGTGGTGGAATCCACCGCAGACAGGCTCGTGTTCTATTTTCCGGGCGGGGGTGCCCAGTCGACAGGCCTCGGCTGCTTCGCCCTGATGTGGAACGGATTCATGGCCGTCTTCACCTCCGCGATGGTGTTCGGCGTGGCCCAGGGGGGCAACAACAATCAGCAGTTTCCCGAGTTGGGCGCCATTGCATTCGTGGGCCTGTTCTGGGCCGTCGGCCTGGGCATGGCCTACTTCTGGATCCGAATGAGATTCGAGCGAACCTTTCTGCTGCTTGAACGTCAGAGAGTTGTGATCCAGAAAGTGCTGATCAACCGCAAGCGCGTCGATGAGACGGTGCTCATGCCTGAATCCCGTGCGGAACTGGTCGAAGCTTACAGCCAGAACGACAGCCCGGTCTACCGGATCGAACTACGGGGCCAGACTCGAGCCGCGAAATTCGGCACTTCGCTGTCGGAGGCCGAGAAAGACTGGCTCGTCGATCGGATCAACGAGTTTCTCGCGCCCCCCGCGGAGACGAATCCAGCGACGAATCCGGCGGCTGGCCTCGCGCCACCGGAAACGAGCGCCACCCCCGACAACCCGGCGCTGCCGGCCGACCAGACCGTTGCACCCGCCACGCCTGTCGCAGTCCGTCTCGAGCCGGGGTCATTGCCTGCCGACGGGCCCATTCGCATGGACGAGGATTCGCCGGACATGTTGAAATTCCACTTTACAGCGGCGCAGAATCGCGGTGTCCGGTGGGGCATCGCCGGGTTCTTCCTGCTGTTCAGCGCGATCTGGTACGGGACGACCCTCAGCTTTCTGTTCAAGGTCGGGCCGAGCGGGTTCGGCTTCCGAATGTTGTTCGAGATCCTGTTCATGGTCCCTTTTCTCGTCGTCGGATTGTTCCCCCTCGGAATGGGATTGATGGCTGCGTTCGGCGTTCTGACGGTGAGGGTCACTCGCGAAACGCTGTCTTGCCGCTGGTCGGTCGGGCCGTTCGGCTGGACGAAACGCGTGCCGGCCGGGTTGATCAGCTCGGTGCGCTTGGAAGCGCCTGAGAGCTCGAATCCACGGGTGAGAAGAGCCGGAATGGGAGCCAAGGATTCGGTTTCATTGCAAGCCTGTGTCGTTCGTTTCGGAGAAAAGAAACTGCTGCTGACGTTGTTTCAAAACGCCGACCTGCAGCAACAGGTGACGGCGCTGGTCCGCACCCGGCTGGAAGACATGGGATACGTGCTGCGCAATGCCTGATTCGCCAGTAGAGGTTCCGGCCGGCGCGAGTGCGGCGAGTGTTTCGCGCGACCTGCGGCGGAGCGTGCTGTCGCTGGCGATTCCCGCGCTGGGGGAGCAGCTCCTTAACTTCTGTGTGAGCCTGTTCGACACGTACCTGGCCGGGCAGGTCACCACGGGCAACCACGAAGTCGGCGCGTACACGACGACGATCGGCATCGCCTCGTACATCAGTTGGCTGGCGACGCTGGTGTTCTCGCTGGTGGGAACCGGCACGACGGCGCTGGTGGCCCGCGCCCGCGGGGCGGGGGACTTCGAACAGGCCAACCGCTTCGCTAACCGGTCGCTGACGCTCGTGGGCGGGCTGGGCCTCGTCGTGTTCGCCATCCTCACATTCCTCGCGCCGCTGTTCGCCACGATGCAGGGGATGAAAGGAGACTCGTTGGAAGTCGCCGTCCGGTTTCTGCGCAATGACGCTTACGGGCAATTGTTCTTCTGTTTCTGCCTGATCGGGTCGGCGGCCCTGCGCGGCATGGGAGATATGCACACGCCGATGTACGTGCTGGGGTTCGTTAACGTGCTCAATATCATTCTGGCCAGCACATTCGTGTTCGGGCTGGGGCCGATCGCGCCGTGGGGCATCGACGGGATCGTCGCCGGGACGGTCATCGCCCGCGTCTGCGGCGGACTTTTGATGCTGGGCGTGTTCGCCCGTGGGGTCGACAATCTCAAGTTGCGGCGGGCGTATCTCGTGCCGCACGCCGACGACGTCTGGCGGATCCTGCGGATCGGCGCCCCGGCGGCTCTCGACGGCATTCTGTACTGGATTGCGCAATGGTCGTTTTTCAGGATCATTTCCGGGCTGGGCAACGGCATCGCCGGGACCGCGTATACCGCCGCGCACGTGATTGGCATGGAATCCGAGGCGCTCACTTATCTGCCAGCGACCGCGTGGGGCTATGCCGCCGCGTCGCTCGTCGGGCAGAGCCTGGGGGCGGGCGATCCGCTGCGCGCCAGGCGTCTCGCCAATGAAGCCGCACGGCACTGCGTCATCGTGGCACTGGTTGGGGCGCTGGTGTACCTGCTGGGGGCCGACCTGATCTACGGCGTGATGACGAAGGAAGCCCCCGTCCGCCAGATCGGAATCCCCGCGCTGCGGTTTCTGTCTTGGTACCAGATTCCGCTGGCGGTGATGATCGTCTATCTGCACTCGCTGCGAGGAGCGGGCGACACGGCGTCGGTGATGTTCATCAACGTCATCGGAATTGCCTGCCTGCGCCTGCCGGTTGCCTATTTCCTGGGGATCGTCTGTTCGGGCGGGCTGATCGGCGCCTGGTCAGGAATGTGCGTCGACGTCACGTTCCGCATGGCGATCGCCCTGCTCTATTTCCGCAGCGGCCGCTGGATACACACAAAGGTGTAGGTCTCGTTCCCACGCTCTGCGTGGGAACGCGCGTCCGGACGCTCTGCGCCGTGCATGATACCGTGCCTGCGGCGAGAATCGATCGTCCGCACAAACGCGACGCAGAGCGTCGGCAAGGGCGTTCCCACGCAGAGCGTGGGAACGAGAAACTTGCTCTCTGCCGAAATTGCCGGGCGTGATAAGATTTGTTTGGCACAAGGAGACGTGCCGTCACGAGACGAAGGAACGACCCCATGCTGACCGCCGCCAAGGCAGCCCTGCTGCTGGTCCTGTCGAACATCTTCATGACGTATGCGTGGTACGGGCATCTGCGCGATCTGAAAGACCGGCCGTGGTACATTGCGGCCGTCGCGAGCTGGGGGATCGCCTTGTTCGAATATCTGCTCCAAGTGCCCGCGAACCGCATCGGCGCGAGGACGCTGTCGTTTCCGCAGCTCAAGATGATGCAGGAAGTGATTACGCTGGCGGTGTTCGTGCCGTTTTCGGTGTATTACCTGCAACAGCCGGTGAAGCGCGATTACGTCTATGCCGCGTTCTGCCTGATGGGGGCCGTATATTTCATCTTTCGCAGCCGGGGAGAGGGTTGATGTCTGCAAATCGGATGGCCCGCGCCGGGCTGCTGGCCGCGATCCTGGTCTCGTGCATCGGCTGCGATCAGGTGACCAAGTCGATCGCCGCGCAAACGTTGGGCCGGCCGCCGCACGAGACGCACTCGTTTCTGGGCGATACGATCCGACTGCAATACGCGCTCAACCCCGGGGCATTTCTCGGGTTGGGGAAGCACCTCACGCCAGCCCAGCGATTTTCGATTCTGACGGTCACCAACGGCCTGGCGATGCTGGGCCTGGGCTATGTGCTCGTCAGAAAATGGAGCATGGCGAGAATCAAATTCGTGGCGGGCGCGCTGATCCTGAGCGGGGGGATCGGCAACCTGATTGATCGCGTCAGGCAGCAGGGACTGGTGACCGACTTCCTGAACGTCGGCATCGGCCCGCTGGTACGCACTGGGATTTTCAATGTCGCCGACATGGCCATCATGGCCGGCTGCATCATTTTCTTCGCCCTCTGGTGGCGCGAAGAACGACAGGCCGGTGCCCCGGCCGCTCCGAGCCCAGAGTGAACGTCGCCGGCTGGAGTGTGCCTGTTACTCTGGGGTGCCTTCAACGCGCGGCAAATAGACGTCGAACGTCGTGCCTTCGCCAATGTGGGTCTCGACGGCAATGTGGCCCCCCGCCTCTTTGACGACGCCGTAGCAGATCGCCAGCCCCAGGCCGATTCCCTGGCCGGGTTCCTTGGTGGTGAAGAACGGGTCGAAGATCTGCGGCAGCACCTCGGCGGGGATCCCCACTCCCGAATCGCGCACGCGCAAGCGGACCCATCGTCCGGTCTGCCCTCCGGGAGGACGGGGGGCCGAGTCCGGAGCGAAATTGACCGAATCCAGCTCAACGAGCAACCGGCCCCCTGCGGGCATCGCGTCACGGGCATTGATGGCGAGGTTCATCACGATCTGCTCGAACTTCCGCGGGTCGAGCTTCACGCAGCCCGCGTCGCCGCCGAAACTCACTTTAAGCTGCACATCGGTCCCCAGCATGTGCTGGAGCAGGTTCTGAAACTCGCGGAGAATCGCTCCCGGATCGAAGACGCGCGGCTGCGTCGGTTGCCGGCGGGCGAAGGTCAAAAGCTGCTGCGTCAGGGCCCCGGCGCGCTCTCCGGTGCGGCCGATCTGGTCGATGATTTCCCGGCTGCGGTCGTCGCGCGGCACGATGTCTCGCAGCACGTCGGTGTAGCCCATGATCGCGGTGAGCAGGTTGTTGAAGTCGTGCGCCACACCGCCGGCCAGGCGGCCCAGCGCCTCGAGGCGCTCGGTTTGCGCCAAGCGCGCCTGGCTGGCTTCCAGTTGCCGCGTGCGTTCCGCAACGCGATCCTCCAGCGTGCGCGTCAATTCCCAGTGATCATACATGCCCAGTGCCAGACGGACGATCATGACGATGATCGCGGTCGCTCCCGCGAGGATAACGATCCGTGAGCCGGCAATGACGTAGATCGAAAGGACGATGCATACGATGGCCGGAATGTAGGGGAGCGCCTCGATCAGCACTTTCCATCGGCGGGAGGGAGGCGCTCTAACACTCTGCAACGGCCAGGGGCTCCAGGCGGCAACTCCCACGACGACGATCGCCAGAAGTGTCACGAGGTGGATCAGGTGCTTCGAACGAAAGGCGCCTTCACCGACCACCTGGTACAGCGCCAGAAGCAGGGGGACGCAGCTCAACCCCAAAGCGGCCGTCAACAGCGCAAGCGGCCCTCGAAAGGCCGAAAGGTCGTCGCGCACCAGGTAGTAGACGATCGCCAGGTCGGTGATCATCAGTCCCAGGAAGATGAAACACGCATCGCGAAACCTCAGGTGCGCGTAGTCGAGCCGGATAATGCTCGGATGGGTCGACTCCAGCAGGATGAATAACAGCGACGAGCCGAGAAGCAGGGCGTCGAGCGCGGCTCGCAGGCGCCTGGCGGCGGTCGTCGGACCGAGGGGAGAACACAACAATGCCAGCCCGCCGAGAGGCAGTGCCAGGCAGGAGATCCACGATCCCTGATTCGGAAAGACGGGATCGGGCAGGGACTGATGCGGCGCCAGGATCGTATGGACGAAACTGCCGCTGCCGAGCGCGGCGGCAATCCCCAGCACGACCCAGCCCGTCTTTGCGCCGGTGTCACGAACGCCGCGTCGGATGCAGCCCGCGGCTGTCGCGAGGCAGGCGATCACATTGGCGATCGGCAGCCAGGGCGAACTCCAATCGAGCGACCGCGACGCGATCAACAGGCCGCTCAGTACCACAAAACCAAGCGCCAACACGGCAACGTACAGCCAGAACCTGGCCGCCGTGCCGCGCAATCCGGCCCATGATCTTGTTGAGACGCTTCCCAAGGGCCCGCCCACAGACAAGAAGTTCCCGACGATCTGACTCGGTCTGGCTCTTCCGGTCGGCTTCGTTTTGTTTCATCGCGGTCATATCGCGCCTGACACAACGTGTCAACATACGTCGTTGCGTAATCACGACGGCATTGCCGGGGCGACCAGGTTGTTCCAGTCGCGGACGTGCGATTCGGCGACAATCGCACCGGCGGTTCCCTTTCCCAGCCGGCAGTTGGCGACCAGGTTTCCGGTCCCCGATCCCTGCCAGCGCACGGCGGCCTGCATCAGCGCGGGGCTGCGGCCGTCGAGAATCGTACAGCCGCTCACCAGCGTGTCGCTGCACTCGTCGAGGAATAGGCCGCACGGCGCCGGGTCAATGATCTGCACGCCCGACAGGCTCATCCGCCGGCAGCGGACCAGTTCCACCAGCCCCTCACGCTGCTGGGAACCAGCCTCGGTCACGGTGTGTTTGCCCGCCTGGCAGTCCTGGATCACGAGCCCGCTCAGCGAACAATCGACGCAGTCGACGAGCCGGATTCCGGTACATAGCTCTTTGGGCTCGTAATCGGGATTGTGATCGAACACGTTGGCGCCGACGGCGATGTTCCGTGACGATTCGATCAGCAGGTTGCGGGAATGGCCGCTGTAGATCACGTTGCCTGAAATCGCCATGCCCCGGACCGAGGTCAGGTGGATGTTGTTTTCCTGGCTGCCGATCAGGTTGCCCGCGATCGTCCACAGGCCGGCCTTGTGGTTCTTCTCGGGGCTGTTGCCGATGATGCGGATGTTCGCGCCGCCGGGGCTGTATGTCGCCTGGATCGTGTTGCTGGCGATCGTGCCTTCGCGGACCGAGCCGGTGCGGCAGTCGATGTAAATCTCGGCGGTCGGTTCGCCGTCGGCTCCTGGCACCTTGTGCGAGCGGTTGTTGTTGTACTCGATGTCGTTGCCGGTGATCTGCAGGTTGCGGATTTCGCTGGCCTCGATGCGAATGCCCCCCAGCCGGCAATAGCTGATGTGCGAGCCGGTGATGATCGTCTGGTGCAGGTCGACCCGGTCGAGATGGATCCCGACCTTTTTGTTGTTGTAAATGTGGCAGTGGCTGATGAGCACGTTGCGGGCGCGCTGATGAATGGAAACCGCCGTCTGCACTTCGCGGATCAGAACGCCCGTCAGCGTGGGCTGCATCACGCCGACGATGCGGATCCCGTCGGCTTCGGGATGCGCCCCCTGGATTTCGATGTCGGCGACGGTGGGCATCCGTTCGCGGGCCCACTCTTCGGGACGAAATCCCGTCGGATCGGCGGTCGTGGAGTGCGTTGCCTCGAATGCCAGCGCAGGGCCGGGCCCCGCCATCACCAGCTTGGCAATTCCTCCTGAGCCGCGCACGGCCGCCGGGCCTTTGTCTTTGAGCCGCACGACGATTGGCCGCGTGATGCGATACGTCCCCGGCGGAAATTCGAGTAGCCCGTCACCATCGCGGAGCGCATGCTCAATGGCCTCGATATCGTCCCGCCGGCCGTCACCGACCGCGCCGAATTGTCGAACGTTGCTCATGAAAGATATTTCGGATGTGGGATTTCGGATTTCGAATTTTAGTTATTCCCCCCCTTAGCAAGGGGGGGGCAGGGGGGGCGGGTGAATGGAGAGTTTGCAATGCGGATTTCGGAATAGAGTTTCGTCACGACTCCCAGAGATACCCCCGGCGTGGAAGAAAGACAAGGAAAAATTCGGAATGCGGAATTGCAGCGGGAGCATTAAGGCCGCACCAGCGCGAATTCTGCCATCCTCCATCTTCGATCCTCCATCCTCGCTCCGTCATTTTCGTGCCGGATTTCCTCCGGCGCGCCGTTCGGCTAAAATGCCCCCTACCCGGATCGGGCGATTAGCTCAGTTGGTTAGAGCGCCATGCTTACACCGTGGATGTCGGGGGTTCGAATCCCTCATCGCCCACTGAACAACCCGCAAGCTCTCGCACCCCCTCGTTTTCTTCGGAAAACGCAGGGGTTTCGCTTTCCTGCTGCGGGGCATTGCGAGGCGTTTCGGCAGGTTGCCGCACCGGATTTTGCACCGCCTCGGGCGGTCTCACCACGGCTCGCGCGAAATGTTCGTCGGTGACTTGAAGGTAATGTCGCCGGGCGACGGCTTCCGAATTGCCGATCCAGGCGCATACGACGTGCGACGGGAAGGTTTCTTCCAACTCCGTCTGTCGCGTGCTGCGAAGATTCTGGAACAGCTTGGGCCACGGTGTCAGGTCGGCCCGCTTGATGATCTTGAACAACCGCGTGCGGAAGTTCTTTTTCCCGCTTCGGCAAATGGTGATTACGTGTTCCGTCCCCGTTTCAGCCTGATCGAACGCATCGGCCAGGTAGGGCCGCAGCTCGGGGAAGATCGGCACGACGCGACTTTCCTTACCCTCGTGGTGTGCCGTTTTCGGACTGTGGACCGTCATCCGGCTGTTCTCCCAGTCGATGTCCCCCCATTTCAGCCCCAGGTGTTCCGATGGGCAGCGTAGCCCGCCGAACCGGCTCAATGCGAACAACAGCTTCCACTGCGTGTCCGGGCACTTATCGAGCACCTTTCGCGCCTCTTCCTGCGTCACGAAGCGGAACTTGCTTGAATTTCCCTTGACCGCGGCGGTCAGATCGGAAAATGGGTTGTCGAAGATCAGCTTGTGTTTTAGTGCGTGCCGAAAGAACTGCTTGGCGATACCCGAACGCCGGCGAACCGTGTTGTCGGCCAGCTTCTCTTTGTCGATCAGGTTGATTCGCCATGCCTCGGCGTCCCCACGGGTGATCTCCCGCAACGGTTTGTCCATCCCGAAGAAATCGACCAGATTGCGGCGCGTGTGGCCGAGCACGACTGCCGTGCCTGCCTTCACGTCCGTTCGCATCGTGATATACCGGTCGAGGAATACCCCCAGCGTCGCCGCCTCGCGTTTCGGAATCAGCCCGACCGCGGCCAGCTTGTCGAGCATGACCTGATCGCGGTCGCCCACCCATCGGGAAACTTCCTCATCCGGCAGTTGGCCCAGTGCCACGGATCGCGCCAGGGTCTCGACCTTGACGCAAAAGCCCTCGGCCATGCGCTGCGACACCTTTCCCAAGCGGAGGCTACGGCGCTTGCCGTCCGGTCCCACGAATTGGATTGTCCGCCGGCCGTTTTGCTCTCGACTGATGCTCGCCATTACTGTTTCCCTTTCGACTCGGATTTCGCAATTGTCTCATTCTTGGACGTCATTTCCCGTTCTTAGCCAGCCACCGCAGTAAGTCTCTGCCGCTAAGGCCGGTATTCTCGATGGCCCTATTGGCGAAGGCCCTTGAACTAGCGCCCACCTTTTTGGTTGTGTGCGCCTTGTTGTTGTACGCCAGGTCTTCAAGCCCACGGCGCAAATCACCCCACGAACGATGGCTTGCCTTCTTGAGCTTCTCAATTTCGGACAGAACAGCATCGTCGCCAATTGGCATTTTCACTCTCCTTGTTGCCGTTGTTTCCCGTTCCCCACGGCGATCGCTTGCCGCGCGGCGGAGTTCCAGTCCCAAAACATCACAGACGAGTTCAGCCGCTGGCAACGTCATCGTCCGTTCGTCACGCATAAATCGACTCAACTGCCCCTGGCTGACCCCGGCCCGCCGGGCAACTTCAAGGACCGGCAAGCCCGAATCGCGGATCGCGTCTTGAATCATTTTTGTCATCTTTCCACTCATGCATGCCATCATATCGAACTCGTTATAACTTGTCAAATGACATAATCCAAAATTCTGGGGTCACTCCCCAGAAGAACCGGGGCGCAACAGCCGCCAATGGTCGGGAATTGGCCGCCAGTCGTCCCCGTGGAAATGACACTCCAGCGCCGCGACTGGAATCCTCCGGGCTGGCACTAGCCGGGGACGCAATCCGGGGCCGCGCACGATCAGGTTTGACCACGGGCATCCGATTTGCGCCCTGTCTACCCGCGGCTGACAGAGGGCCTCGATCAACTCTGTCTTTCGGGCCGCCAACGTTGCCTTGAGTTCGGCCGTCATTACCCCAGCGGGGGCGCGGAACCGCAGTTCGTCCCCCGCGACAGTCAACGTCACTCCCGCCCGCCGTAACTCTTCGATGAGACTGTCAGCGCTCATATCGTCCCCTCCTCAACCGTTCCCCGACGTGTTTCCGACAGTCCCAACCGACCCAATTCGTCCGCTATGGGGGCCGGCGGGACAGTCGGGACGTTGGGATTGAGAATGAGGGCTGCCTGCAAATGCAAAACCTCTTTCCGGCTTCCCTCGACCGTTCGCCGGATCGTCAAGCGTTGCCGGGCTTCCTCGAAACTGACCAGCAATCCCTTTTCCCTAAGTCGCTTAAAGACCGTCCGCGCCTGCACCGGTAGACTTTCACTCTGATCGACCGCCAGGCGTTGGGCCTCGGCGAAACTGGAATCCGGTTCCAGCAGCAGATTGTCAGCGTCAACCCACCCGATCCGCCGGCCCTGTGGCTGCCATTCGTCGCGGGTATTGCCGGCGGTCCCGATCGTCACCTTGCGCCACCCCCAAGCCTCTGGCGTTTCCGCGGGTGCGTTACCATTCACATCTGCGACGTGAGCGCGACCGGACGATAGAACAGCGCCGATCAGCCGGAGAAAATGCTGCGCCGGTTCGCTGACCGCTTGATGTGCTGCCTGCAAGTCGGCCGCGGCAACAACGGCACGCCAGCCACGTTCACTGAGGGTCTGTTCCTCAGCCGCCGAAATCGCCCCCACTTCGACGGCAAACCGGAAGAACAGCCGCAGCCCAATCGTCACCTCGGCAACAATGCCGGGAGTCCGGGCGTGATGCCCGCCCGCGCTGGCCTGTTCGCGAAGAGCGCTCACTTGTTCGATCCAGCCGTCCTGTATCTTGTCGTACCCCAGGGCCAGCCATTTGATGAACGCGGCTAAACATTGGGCGTACAGACCATTCCGAGCGTCACTCTGACATTCCGTGAGACGGTCGCCGTCCACGTCTCCGGGGCTTACCTCTAGGACGAACAGCCGGGCGCGCAGTGATTGGCCGCGGGGAATATCTTCGCCGGTACTGAGGATCAGTCCCCGTGGCGGTTTCGAGGGGCGCAAGCTTCCGTCGGCCTTCATCCGTTGGCGTCCCGAATTGTTCCCCTGCGCGCGCAATAGGCGGTCGGCTTCGCGGTGCATCCGCTGCACGTCCGTCGTCGAACCGGTCGGCGCAAAGTCATCGACCACGAACAGCACATCCTTCGCAGCGAACGCAATGCCCTCCAAAGCATTTCCTGTCGATGACCAGCTTCCCGGAAGATGCCGGGCGTCGAGGCTGGGGCCGAAATGCTGTTGGGCCAAGGCCGCCAGTTCCGACTTGAACGCGCCGGTGGGTCCGGCGAGGTGATCCGAAAAGTCTGCACTTCTCAGCACCGATCGGTAGACCGTCCCAAACAGGGGAAATGAAATTCGATCGACGGCTAGGTCGAGGATTCTAAGGCTGGCCTGAACCGCCGAGATAAGTCTCTCGCCGGATGGAATCTCCGGGAAGCAGTACCCCGCCAGCGCGTCCGGCAGCACCACGGAGATGCCGGGAATGGTGCCGGCACTACCGATCGCCCCGCCCCCGTGGAGGTAGACCCACGAATCGTCGATTCTTCGCCAGCCCGTGTGTGTGTAGATCGTTTGGCGATTCTTCTCTTTGGACAACACCTGAATGGCGGCCGATAGCGTGCGGAACTCCCCCGGCCAGACGATGGCATCCGCCCCCCATCTGGGAATGACCCAGTCCAGCCTCTGAAACGATTCCCCCTGCACCTCGACCCGTGGCATGGCTCGGCCGTCGGCTAGTTTCCCAACGATGCCCAGCACGATTCTGCGTTCAACGCCATCGTCGAGGATCGTTTCGTCGATTATTGTCGCATTGAAGTTCGCCAAGGGTACGATGATGGGACCGTCGGCGGTCGGTTTCGTGCGGCAAATGCAATTGTCGGAAACAAAGAAGCCGGCAGTATCGGCGTGGGGGCATTCCGTAGGCGATTCTGACCGTACCTGTCGGACCAGCTTTCGCAGCGCTTTGTCGAAATCGCGGAGCTTGACCCCTGCCTGTCGCAGGGTTTCTCTGGTGCCAGCAAACGCGGGTGGATTGTCGACCGACAATTGGGCGAGGGCCTTCAGCAAACTTTCGTCGCCGAACAGCCCCGAAGCGCCGCTGTCGCGCAGAACAGCAGTCAGCCGGGAGATGACGCCCCCCCGATCTGCGGGTCCATCCTGCACGCCGGCCGCTTTGGCAATTTCATCAATCGCCTGCGTCGCCGCATCGCCTGCGAGCACGGTCGGGATTTCGCCGCCAGCCAGCAAGTCGTCGATTCCCTTCCCCAACTCGATCGGCCAGGTTTCGAGTTCGACCGTGAAACCCCCGGCAACCAGAGTTGAGGCGCACGCCCTGAGCGCCACGGCCACCGTGGGCTTCAACCGGGCGTCGGCATCGAACGCCACGCGCACCGTCTTGACCTTCAGCGCCATGAGCACCTCGATCGCTGGTCGCCAATTGGAAACGCCGGGCACAGAAATCGTCAGGATTCCGCTCGCCACGGTCGCGGCGTCGGCCTTCAGCTCCCCTTCCGTGATTCGCACCAATTCGAGGGGACCGGCCACGCCTGCGGGAACATGAACCGGCGCGCCAGGGCTCGGGCCGCCGTGGGCAGTTGATGACAGGTACGAGTACCGCGGGTCTGCACCGTCGTCATCCCGGCGCACCTTGAGGGCCACGATCTGCCACTCGGCATTTCGACACGGAACGAGCAAACCGGCCCGTCCTGCGATCGTCGGGTAGCGGCCTCTTGCTCCCTGCTTCCAAACGAACCCCGGAACCTGAAAGAGCACATCGCCGAACCGCGCGTGCAGCGCCGCCGCCTTCGTCGACCGGCCGTGAACCGGAAGCGACCGATAGCCTCGCTTGTCGATTTCGTCATCGGGCAACCCGCGTTTCCGGAGATTGTCGCGGTGGGCTTCGGTCAGAA
>JACQFH010000027.1 GCA_016200145.1 Planctomycetia bacterium
CGCGGTACCCAAGCCGCCGATCTCTCGATCACAGGGCGTTCATCAGCTTAACTGACGCACACGCCGGATTTCGTTCTTGCGGCTTCTCTCACCGGGTTGGAGTTCCCCAAAGCTTGTGCAACGGAACCCAACTCGTTCCTCGTGCTGAGGATGGTGTCTGCGTCATGCCGTTCTGGCGAATGCGAGGTCGCCAGCAACGCACGACAGGTTACTTCGACTCTTCCGGCACAGGAGCATCGCAACCGAGCGTACATTCGTTCTGGTCGCACGAATCCTGGTGGTCGGTGAAGTACGACCCGAACGTCTGGGCCTTGATGGCACCGCCGGCCTTGGTGCTGGTGAAGCCGGTGAAGCTGAAGCTCTGGTTCAGCGAGCCGATCGCTTCGCCGATGTCGTTCAGTTCGCCGACGACCGCGAACGAAACCTCGACCAGGCCGGTGATCAGCCCGACCACGACCATCGTCGCCACCAGAACCAGTTCAGTCGAAATGATAAACCCAGATTCGTCGTTCCAAAACTTGCGCACCATGACAGTAGACCTTTCGTAGAGAGAGAGAGAGTGGGAGAGAGAGTGGGATTCTCTGTTCTCAACGGCAGCACCTTGCACCGCACAGGCGGCCGCACGAGCGCTGCAACTCCACCGAATGTCGCGGCAGGAGTTTGTTGAATGGTCGGGACGAAATGCACGAACCGTGCCAGTGGCGCAGTCATTCAGGGCGTTCGAAGTGTCCCGATCGTTGCACGCCGCGCGGGCCGCCCCTAAGGGACAGCAGCAAAGGGCGTTGCGCCCATCATGATCGCGCAATGCGGCGCGCACGGCGAAATCGCCGGATCTGATCCGCCAGGTCCAACCGTCAACGCGACTGGACAGCGCGCGTCAAGGCGCGTTCGGAATCGTAGTCAATGGTCCACGAAATTCGAGGCGGCGGAGGATCGTCTGCCGCCAGATTCAGCAGATCTTGCGCCATTGCCACAGCCGGCAGAGTCCGCAGAATGCGATCTTTCGGCAGAACCGATTGACCCGGCGGCTGTTGCGGCAATTGTCCGAGATTTTCTGCGCGTGATTTGCGCGGCGGAATGGGGGATTTTTCCTGGACTGACGATTCGATCTGTTGGCGCGATTGTACATGGAATGACGAATGTAAGGAGACCGTCGTCTCCGGCAACAGCCCCTTGATGTCTTTTCCTTTTCCGGCTTCGTAAATCGTCGCCAGGCCAGGGTGTTTGCGCGTGGAGAATTCCTTGATGTTGTCGCCGGGGACGAACATCCAGGGAGAGAGATCGGCGTCGGGCTCATTGAAGTGCTGGGTGAACTTTCTAATGCCGCTGCCTGTCGGCGCGGCGCGTTTGGCCGATTTCCGACAGAACGCCGAATGCGAACGACACGGCCGCCACGGCGATGATTGGGGTGACCTTCCGAAAGTTCAGGCGTGCGTTCATCGAGTGCTCTTTCTGAAGTGGTTGTCGTTGCGGGGATTCGCTGCATGCAAATCGGCCGCGGAATTGTCTAACATACCGGGAGTCGCTGAGTCTTACACAGTCGGCCTGGGGCGGAACGGCGACGATTCGTACAGGGCCGACGCCCGCCTGAAGGCGGTACTGCGAGCCGTCGGACCACCACGATTCGCGGCGGTGCCCGGCTCCGGGTTAAACGGCGCGCTCTTTCGCGGAGCGAAAGGCGACGCTGATCCGCTCGAGAATCAACGTGCGACGACTTGCTACTCGTCAACCGGCTCGAGGAACCAGCCTGTTTCTCCGACGATCATGGGTTTCGGTTCGGGGATCTGTTTGCCGGTCAGCTCCATCAGCGACCAGCGCATGATCATTCCCACTCGCGACGGCGCGGGCTTCTCGGCGCCCATCGCCTGCAGTGCGGCGATCTGCGACACGGCCTTCATCCGCCCGATGGAGACGATCGACATTTCACGGACGGGCGGCATTTCCGGCGGAATGCCGGCCAGGTCATTGGCCCGTTCAAGGAATTGTGCCGCCAGTTGTTCATCGGGAACGCCGGCGTGCAACAATCCCAGCGACCAGATGGCAGCGCTCCGTGAATTGATTCCCAGCAAAAGGTTCTTGGGAACGTACTCGCGCATCAGCGAATCGGCTTCAGTGTATTTCATCCGGCCGAACGCCTCGAAGAGATGGGCCGTCTGTTCGTCCTGTCCGCCGGGCGCCGTGCCGGCCCTGGCAATCGCCGCGCTGCGGCGCGCCTTGTCGAGCATCGCCGGCAGTGTCTCGGGAATCGCCAGCTTTTTGAGCCCCCAGCCCGTGGCGTTCCTGACCTCCGGCCGGTCGAATTCCAGGAGCTCGACGAGTCTGCCTGCGGCCGGTTTGTGATCGAGCGCGCTCAGCAGCAGCGCCGCCTGCTCGATTCCCCGCCAGCGATCACCCGCCAGAATTCCGGTCGCCACCTGGCGGATCGGCTGATCCAGCTCCGGACGCTGTGCCAGTTGATGCAGTGCATTGCAGACGTAGCGCCGCACCGTCGGATGCGGATCGTCCAGCAGCCGGGCCAGGACCGCCACACGCTGCGGATCAGGCAGCAGGATGTAGGGATCGGCCGCGGTCTGGCGGACATTGGCGTCGGCATTCTGCATCGATTTCTCAACCAATGGCAGCGCCAGGTGCGGATCGATTTCGATGAGCCGCCTCAGCCCCAGGACGGCCACGGCGGGCTCGGCATCGGTTGCCAGTTCTGAAAGAAGCATCTGCGCATCGGCGCCGTGCCGGCCCAGCAGCCGGGCCGCGCACAGCCGGTTGATGACCGGAACCCCCGGGGCGCCGGAAATCAGCCGCCGGGCGTCGGCTTCGAGGCCGGAACCCTGGAGCAGTCCCGCCGCGTTTGCAGCTTCCAGCCGCACATCCGGGGGCCGGTAGCGGTCGTGCGCAATTTCGACGAGCGTGGCAACGTGCGAATCGTCACCGGCCGTCGCCAGGCAGCGCATCGCCAGGATCAGATCGCGGCGGTGCACGCCGATCTTTGTCAGCCGCCCCTGCCAGATCGCGCGGTGCGGTTCGTAGTTCCAGCTCGCCAGCGCGGGCTCGACGATCAGGCGGAGGTCTGCGCCGTATTTCTCGGCGGATTCGGCCAGGATCGCGGCGGTGGCTTTCGATTGCAGCGAGACCAGCGCCTTGGCGGCGGCGTGCCGTGCCGCCGGATGAGACTTGGGATCGGTCAGGATGCCGGTGAGGGCCGATGCGGCGTCCTCGAGATTCGGACAGCCTGCCGCATGCGCCCGGTCGATGGCGTCGGCAGCCATCCGCTGCATGTCGACTTCGGGACGCGCCAGGGCCTCGAGCCAGAGCGGCTTGAATCGTTTCGAAAAGACCTTGATCACGTCGGGGACGTGGATTTCCGGGTCTTGTTCGAATTCAAAGTCGGTGCGGATTTCTCCTCGTGCCGACGCGACGCTGCCAAACACGACCAGGACGGGAATGAGCCAGGGACGCAGGTTTGCCATGGTTCTCGCAGATCAGAGGTTGACAGCTCGACGGTGTTGCGAAGCGAGATTTCATTGTACAGCGGCCGACCGAAGCCGACGAGCGGACCGGGACACGTCAACTGCGCCTCGACGAGACCCATCTGATATCCGAAGTTGTGACCTTTCCAGAGCCGCGCCCGTCAGGAAGCGGTTCATGATGCCGCTGCCTGATCGAAGTAGGTCAGCCTTTCCAGGCTGACGGCAGTGTG
>JACQFH010000483.1 GCA_016200145.1 Planctomycetia bacterium
CCGACCTGCAGGCCCTCGTGCGGAAGCGTGGCGGCCGATCGGCGGGTCAACGGATGGATCGTGACCGAGACGGCCGAGGCGGGCGGACCGGCCTTAGAGCTGGCCGCCTCGACCTTCGCCGACAGCTCCCGCAGTCGCTCGAACAGAACCTTCAGGTAGATGCGGAACGTCGCCGGATCGGACGTCAGCAGTTCTTCGAATTCATCTCGCGTCAGGCTCGACAGCAGCACATGGCTGGCGGCCCTGGCCGAAAGCGAATGGGGGCGCTCTTCGATCAGACTCATCTCGCCGAAGACTTCTCCGGCTTCGAGCCGCGCCAGGGACACAGCCGCGTCCCCCTCGCCGCGCACGAGCTCGACCGAGCCCTTCCGAATCAGATACGCATGCGTGCCCGGGTCCCCCGCCCGGAAGACAACGGCACCCTGAAGCAACTCGAGCAGTTCCATGGATTTTCTTTCGACGAACCGGAAAAAAATCGCAACCCAATTGCGACGGCGCAGCAGCGATTCGACCCATCAGTGAATCCGCTCGGTGCCCCGCCGTTTTAGCAAATCTCCTGCGCCGAGGCCAATGAAGTCAATCAGCCGACGACACGGCGACAGGATAAGTGAGTACTCAGTACTAAGTACTCAGTACTCGGTTTTCTTCCCCGCCGGCGTCACGAGAGCCCGTGGCGGAATTCCGGTTGCCGCGGTGACGACGGCTGTCGCCTGGGCCAGCTCGTTCAGCAGATCGAGCGACGCGCGGCGATTCTGAATCAGGCTCGTCCGCGCCTGAAAGATCCGCAAAACGTCCACCTCGTTCGCCTTGAACTGGGCTTCCAGTCGTTGCAGCTCGGCGGGCAGGTCAGTAGTGAAATCCGGACGCGCCGCCTCCACCAGCTTGCGAGCCCGTTCGTAACGATCGACCGCGGCCGTCGCATCTACCTCGACCCGCGACAGAAGCTGTTCCCAGAAAACCTGGCGCTGCGATTGCTCGGCGACGCGCTGCCGCACAAGCGGCGTCCCGTCGTTCATCACAGGCAAGTCCATCTGGGCACGGAACCCCAGGTAGTACGTGCCGTCCGCGGTGCGCTGGTAATAGGGACCGATCTGCAGGTCGGGGACGCGCGACGCATTGGCGAGACGGTAATTCGCATAGGCTGTGTCGATATCGGCCCGCGCGGCCATCAGGTCGGGCCGGCCGCCGGCAATCTGCCGGATCAGGTGACCATCGTCGGGAATCTTGAGATCGGTCATGCTTCCATCGGGGCAGACCTGTGCGACGGCGGCGTCGTGCGCCGAGATCCACCGGAATGCGCCCAAATCGCCGGTCAGTTCCATGGGCGCGTCGAGCGGGATGTTTAACTGCCGCCGCAGATCGAGCAGGGCCGTCTGGTAATTGGCTTCGGCCAGTTCCGCCTGCTGCCGGGTCGAACGGGCGTCGATGCCGACGATCGCTACGTCCGATTTGGTGATCTGCCCGGCCGCCGCCTGGCGCTCCGAGATTCGCAACAGCTCTACATTCAGTGCGGCGTTCGAACGAGTCAGATCGCGAATGCCCCGTTGGTAGAGCGCCGCAAAGTACAACCGCGCCGTCTGGGCCGTGTTGAGCAATTCGGCCTGGCAGATGTTCCAGCGAACTTGATTGAGCTGCGCGGCGGCGACGTCCTCACGGAATTGCTGCTGGTGGGCGAGCTGTACCTGCTGGATCAGTAGAACATAGTGATAAGTGACCCCATCTCCCCCGGCCGGAGTCTGCTGGTAGGGTGTCGTCTGAACCTGAACGTACGGGTTGAACGGATAAGTCGCGGCAACGCCGAAGGCCGCCGCGCTGACTCCCTCCGCCTGCCGCAGCGAGACCAGGTCGGGGTTCTGGACAAGGCCGGTCTCGATCGCGCCGTCCAAACTGAGAGACGAGGGATCCGGGCCGGGATTCGACGGGACGGCGGTTGTCGCAACGTCTTCGGCCGACGCCAGTTTGATCTGCGATTTCGAACTGGCCTTTGCGGGCGCGACAGGCGCCGGTGCGGCCGGTTTCTGCGCGTCGATCTTGAGTTCTGCCATGCTGGCCGCGGCAGGCTTCTTTGCGCCAACCAGAAAATGAAATCGGCAGCCCGTGCACGCGAGGGCTGTCAGGCTGATCGAGATTGCGATCCGCAACGTGCGCACAAGATTCCCTTCCGCACAGTCGTCAAGGTGCTCGGATATTCGTTATTTTCGGTGCAATCGGCCGGCGGCCGGTAGCCGGATTGTGCCTGACTGACGAATATGAACGACCGGAAAGGAACAAGTTTACGCCTTCATCCCAGACTGGGCGGCCGGAAAAGGTTTCCCAGGTTCGCAGGAGCTTCGCCTTCTGGAGCAGTGATCCGGCCGTATGCGGCGTAAAGCGGGGGGAGCAGGAACAAGTTGAGGACGGTCGAAGTGATCAGGCCGCCGAGAATGACCACGGCCATCGGGTATTCGATTTCGTGACCCGGCTTGTTCCCGCCGACGATCAGAGGCACGAGGGCCAGTCCCGTTGCCAGGGCCGTCATCAAGATCGGTGCCAGGCGTTCTTCCGAGCCGCGCAACACGAGTTCGACGCCGAAGGGCTGGCCTTCCTTCTCCTCCAGATGTCGGTAATGACTGACGAGCATGATCCCGTTTCGCGCGGCGATTCCCAGCACAGTGACGAAACCGACGAGCGAGCCGAGAGAGAGCACGCCCCCTTGCAGCCACGTTCCGGCGACACCTCCCACGAGAGCAAATGGAATCGTGAACAGCACCAGGAACGCCAGCTTCCACGATCGGAAATCGAGCTGCAGCAACAGGAAGATCCCCACCAGCGACAGCGCCGCCAGCAGGAACAGCCTGCGCTGCGATTCCGCCCGCGCCCGATATTCGCCCAGGAATTCCGGGAAGTACCCGGTATCGAACGCAACCTTGCCTGGGTCTGAGACCAGTTTCTGAATCTCGCGGGCGACCGAACCCAGGTCGCGCCCCTGGACGTTGCAGGTGATGTCGATCCGCCGCGATGCTTTCTCGCGCTTGATCTCATTCGGGGCGGGAGCGATTTCGACGTCGGCCACATCCGCGAGGGGCACGTAGCCCCCCTGCGGCAGGTCGATGGGCAGCCGGCAGATCGCCGAAATGTCGTTGCGAATTTCCGGTACGCCCCACACGACCGTGTCGAAACTCATCTGGTTGTAGTAGACCTCGCCGACCTTCGTGCCTTTGACGAGCGTGTCGACCGCGCGGCGCACCTGCCCGCCGGTCAGGCCAAACCGCGCCGCGGCGTCGGGACGCAGCCTGACCTGCAACTGCGGGACCAGTACCTGGGATTCGACCTGCAGCGTCGTCACCCCTTCGACCCCTTCCATGACTTTCTTGACGTCCTGGGCCTTGCTGCGGAGCACGGTCAGATCGGGGCCAAAAATGCGGACGACGATCGATCCTCCCGATCCCGTGAGAACTTCTTTGATGGCCTCTTTCAGATAGGTCAGCAGATCTCGCTTGAGCCCGGGATAACCGTCGACTACGTTTTGAATCGTGCCGACGGTCGCTTCGTAAGGCACGTCTTCGTAGATGCTGATCCACAGTTCGGTGAAATTGGGGCCGACGACTTCATCGGCGACTTCGGCGCGGCCGATGTGCGAACCGAAGTTGCGAACGCCGGGCACAGACCGCAGTTCTTTGCTCGCGCTGGCGGTGATCCGCCGCATGGCGTCGAGCGACGTTCCGGGTTTTTCGACCCAGTGCATCAGGAAGTCGGTCTCGCGGAAATGGGGCAAGTACTCCTCGCCGAGCCGCAAGACGGAAGCAAACGTCACCACGAACATCACCGCCAGGAAGGCGAGCGACTGCTGGGGCCGGCTGAGAAAGTACGGCAAGACCCTCGCGTAAGCCGATTTCAGCCATTGTGTCAGGGGAGCCTCGTGGCGGCGATGGCCGGCGCCGGGCAGCAGCATCAGCGACAGGGCCGGGGTCACCGTGAGCGCTACCAGCAGCGACGCCAGGATCGCCAGGATGTAAGAGATCGCCAGCGGCCGGAAGAACGATCCCGACAACCCGTCCAGAAACAGCACCGGCAAGAACACCAGGGTGACGATCAGGCTGGCGTAGACGACTGCCGAGCGGACTTCGAGCGAAGCGGCCAGAACCACCTGAAATACCGGCTGAGGCACGGGCAATTCCCGGTTGAGCCGCAGCCGCCGCAGGATGTTTTCCACGTCGATGATCGCGTCGTCGACGACTTCGCCCAGCGCGATCACCAGTCCGGCAATCACCATCGTATTCATCGTGGCGCCGCTGAAGTGCAGGACCAGCGCGGCGGCAACGAGCGACAGGGGAATGGCCGTCATGCTGATCAGGGCCGTCCGCCAGTCGAACAGGAATGCGGCTAGAATGACGATCACCAGCCCGCATCCCACCAGCATGGCGTGCGACAGGTTTTTGAGCGCCCGCTCGATAAACGTCGCCGGACGAAAGATCGTGGAATCAACTTTCATCCCCGCCAGCGCCGGGGCCATGTCGGACAGCGCCTGTTCGACGTTGCGGGTGACGTCGAGCGTATTGCCCCAGGGCTGTTTTTCGACGATCAGCAGCAGTCCTGGCCCGTCGTCGATCACCGCGTCGCCGATCGGCGCGGGAAAATTCTCGCAGACTTCCGCAACGTCGCGCAATCGCAGTGGGGCGCCGTTGCGGAAATCGACGACCGATTCCGCAATGTCATCGGCCGTGCGCACGCCGCTGATCTGGCGGATGGCAATCCGCTGATTGGGCGTGTCGATGAAACCGCCCCCCGACAGCGACACGCTGTCGGTCGCGGCCCGCACGACCTGATCGAGCGTCACGCTGTGAGAGCGAAGACGGTCGGGGTCGACCTGAACCTGGAACTGTCTGTCGCGCTGCCCCCAGATGGCCACGTTGGCCACTCCCGAAATCGACATCAGCCGCGGCCGGATCGTCCAGCGGGCGAGTTCCGTCATCTCCATCTGCGACATCGTCGCCGACGAAATGCCGATCTTCAGGACGCGGGCCGTCGACGAGCGCGGCGCCATCATGACCGGGGTGCGGGCCACGGTCGGCAAGCGCGACGCCTCGGCGGCCATCCGTTCCTGCACGAGTTGCCGGGCGCGGATCAGGTCGGTTCCCTCTTCGAAGATCAGCAGCACCGACGACAGCCCCAGCACCGATTTGGAACGAATCGTTTTGACCCACGGCGCTCCGGTCAGCGCGTTCTCGATCGGCATCGAGATCATGCTTTCGACCTCTTCGGTCGAGAGGCCAGGCGCCTCGGTTTGAATCTCGACCATCGGCGGCGCGAATTCGGGGAACACGTCGAGCGCGGTTTTTTCGAGCGTGCGGATGCCGAATACGATCAGCAAAATCGACAGCGCCAGCACGATCACGCGCAACCGCAGCGAGCTGGAAACGAGCCACGTCATGAAGCCACCCTACTTGGAGACGAAGAACTCGGTCCCGAACAGCTCGGCGGCGCCTTGCGTCACGATCTTCGCGCCGACGGGCGGACCGGCCGCTAGCACCGCCGTCGCATCGACCACGTACCGCACCTGCACGCGTCGCCGCGAGAACTTGTGCTCGGCCACCTGTTCGTAGACCCAGGCGCCTCCGTTGATATCGACGACGACGGCCGACCACGGGAGCACCAGGCTCTCGCGTTCGTCCGACAGGGGCAGATTGGCGTTCAGCTTCTGGCCCGGCCGAAAACGACCGTCGCGGTTGTCGACCTCGTAATACAGGTCGGCCGTCGACGACAGGGCCAGTGCGGTGGGAGGAGCAGGGACTGGTTTGGCGACATAGGCTGCCGCGCCGGCCCGGTCTTCAAGCCCGCTGATCCGCGCTGGCTGATTCGCGGCGACGTCGCGAATCTCGCCGACGTAGACGGGAACTTTGACCCACACGATGGCGGAATTCATGACCTCGAATAAGGGGGCCCCGGCAGCGACCGCTTCGCCGGCCACCGCGTGCTCGACCCGGATGATCCCTTCGCGCGGCGCCTCGATCACCAGCGGGTTGAGCATGCCGTCTTCGTCGATCTGGATCGCATCCACGAGTTTTTTCCGCGACAGCGCGGCGGCGTGCTGCTTCTCGGCAAGGCTGAGGGCGGCCTGCGCTTCGTCGACGGCGCGGGCCGTTCCCGCCTGCTCACGCAGCAGCCGTTCGGCGCGTTCCAGCGCGATTTTTGCCGCCTCGACTTGCACCCCGGTCTGCTGCACCTGCCCTTCCGCGTCGTTCTGCGCCTGCTCGAGAGTGATTCGAGTCTGCAGCAGGCTCACTTTTTCGGAGGGACTGAGGACGGACTTGCCTTCCAGGCGCGGCACGAGCTCGTACAGGGCCTGCCCCCGGGAAACATGTTCGCCCACTTGGGGAATGCCACCCTGTGTCGGCGCACGCAGAAATCCGGCCAGCGGTGCAGTGACCACCAGGCTGGCTCCGGTGGGCAGAGTGATTTCGCCGCCGTACATCCGCATCCGCACCATCGACCGCTTTTCAACCGGCGTGGTCTCGATCCCCAACCGTTTCGCGGCCGCTTCGGTCAGCTCGAACGTGTTGAGCTGGTCCTCTTTGGGAGCGTTCGGGACGCTCGCCGGGGGGGGCGACGTCGATTTTGCTGGCGACCCGGCCGAGTTGCGATCGCAGCCCGCGGCGAGGCACACGACGATGAACAGACCGCAACCGGCCAGTCTGGATTCCATGGTGTCGATCTCCGGAAGCGTTGCAGCGCCGCCCGCACGGCATGCAACGCGCCCCGAGTCTACGCCCCGCCGCTCCGGCCTGTAAACGCGATTGATGACAACTTTGTCATGATTGACACGAGTCAAACCAGGCCGGCGATGGGCCGGCCGGTCGTGAGGATCGGCATCGGGCGGCCGCTGCCGTTCAGGAATTCGAGGTTCCGGTCGATTCCGAGAACGTGATAGATCGTCGCCAGCAGGTCCTGCGCCCCGTGCGGCGCCGTGACGGCGCTCTCGGCATTTGCGGACGACTGGCCGATCACCTGACCCATTTTCAGCCCGCCGCCTGAAAACAGCGCGAACATGACCTGCGGCCAGTGATCGCGCCCGGCGTTGGCGTTAATCTTGGGGGTACGTCCCATTTCCCCCATCACAACGAGCAGGATCCGTTCGGACAGACCTCGCTGGTTCACGTCGTCGATGAACGTCGCCACCGCGTGATCGAGGACCGGCAGGGTCGGTCGCAGAAATTCGAAGACTCCGCGGTGGTTGTCCCAGCCGTAGCGATCGCCGCGCCCGCTCCATTCGATCGTCACAAACGCCGCGCCCGCTTCGCACAAGCGCCGCGCCAGCAGCATCTGGCGGCCAAGACCCCCGCCGTACTGCGCGACGACCGCCGGACTCTCGAGATCGAGGTCGAATGCGTCGCGGGCCTCGCGTCCCAGTACGAGCGACAGCGCCTGTCGCCGAAAATCGTCGACGCCTTCCATCATTCCGCGCGTGTCGACCAGGCGCTGCAGCCGGTCGAAATCGGCAAGCAACTGACGCCGGTGCGAAAGGCGCGCAAAATCGACGCCGCTGGGCAAAACTAGATCTTCGGTCGCCGGCCCTCCCGCCTCGAAGGGCGCACAGCCGACACCCAGATAAGCCGGACCATCGGCGGTCGGCATGCGATGCAGGGATACGTAGGGCGGCATGCCGGTCTGGCGGCGCTCGCCCCGCACGCGCGCGGCGACCGATCCCGGGAACGGGGCAATCTGCGCCGCTCCCAGGTCGGCGGGAGGATGCAGCACTCCCGTCGCCACCCAGTGGACGGCACTGCCGTGATTGCCGTCCTCGTGGCTGAACGTGCGGACGAGCGAGAACTTGTCTGCGATCTCAGCCTGGCGCGGCATGAGCTCGCAGATTTCAAGGCCCGGCAGGCGCGTGGCGATGGGCTTGAACGGACCGCGAACTTCAGCCGGAGCCTGGGGCTTCATGTCGTACGTGTCAATGTGCGACGGCCCGCCCGAAAGAAAGAGAAAGACAACCGAAGTATCTTTGACGGCACGTTGCTCGGCCTGCGCGGATCGCGCCGCCAGCAGGCCGGGCAGCGCCAGGCCGCCTAACCCCAGCGCCCCGATGCGCAATGCATCGCGCCGCGAGACGCCAGAGCCATCTCGAGCCGGCGCACCCGATACGATATGCAACACCAGCGACTCCTTTCCGCGTTACGACGGTCGCCGATTCGCGACGCCGTCGAACCGGCTTGCCATATGCGAACAGCGGCAACATTACAACAGCCGGCGAAATGAGACAAGCCGAGCGCGGCGCTCTGCCACAGAGTCGACGGAAGATCGTGGACAGTAGAAAAAAGGCTCTTCTCGTTTCCACGCCAAGCGTGGGAATGCGAGAACGGAATTCACAGGCGAACGGCGGCGCCGGTCTGGGCCGAGGCACAGAGAGCCGCTAGCGTGGCGACATTACCGCGGCTTTCCGACAGGGGAACCACGGGTTCGGCGCCGTTCAGGATGGAGGCGACCATCGAATCGACCTCATTCTGGTAGGCGTTGACGTTGTCGAACGTCAGCAGCTCTTCTTCGATGTTTGCCGGCGAGTCGCTGAACGTCCCCGCGGCGCGGCTCGCGCCGGTGCGCCAGATGCGGACCTGCGTCGATATGCCGACCTTATTCAGATAGGGAACGTCAACGATGGCCTGGCCTTTACTTCCCAGGATATCGACCTGCGCGAACGGCGCTGCCTGAAAGCTGGAGAAGAACTGCGTCATGGCGCCGCTTGCAAACCGCAGGTGGCCGGCGAAGCTCAAATCGGCGCCCAGCGCTCCCAAGGCGTGCCAGCCGTGAACCTCGACCGGCTCGGCGCGCAGCATCGTCCGCATGAAACTGACGGGGTAGCTGCCCAGGTCCCAGATCGAGCCGCCACCCAGCGCCGCATCGAGCCGGATATCGCCGGGCCGGTCGAGGTTGAAACTGAACACGCCGCGGACCAGCCGGATATCGCCGATTGCCCCGGCAGCCAGCCGCTGCTGGAGCTCGCGCGTCTGCGGATGAAAGCGCATCATGACCGCTTCCTGCAAGACGACGCCGTGCCGGCGCGCCGCTTCGGCCATTTCGTCGACCTCGGCAACTGTCGTCGCCAGGGGCTTTTCGCACAAGACGTGCTTGCCCGCGCGGGCCGCGGCAATGGTCCATTCACGGTGCAGCGAGTTCGGCAGCGAAATGTAGACCGCATCGATCTCGCGATCGGCCAGCAGCTCTTCGTAACTGCCGCAGGCGCGAGGGATATTCCACGTCGCAGCATATCGGTCCGCCTTGTCCCGCCCGCCCTGGCTGGCGACGGCCAGCAGCTCGCTGCGCGGCGCGCTTCGCATGGCAGGGATCAGGCGCTCGTTGATGCGCGCCGTGCTCAGCAAACCCCAGCGGACCGGAGCATGACCCATCGCTTTCGCTCCTTTTTCATTGAAAAATCGCAGGGTGGGTCGAGCCGTGCGAGGCCCACCTGCGCGGCAACCGGTGGGCCTCACTTCGTTCGACCCACCCTGCAAACTATTCCTTTGTGGATACTTCTTCGACTGCTTCCCACCGCTCGCTGGACCAGGATCGCAGGATGGCCTCCTGGACCGCAGCCACTTTCAGCGCGTCGTCAAATCCCGGCTCGGCCTGCTTTCCGTCGACGATTGACTTGAGGAATTGAAACGCCTCGATCGTCTTCAGGTCTTCATAACTCATGCTGTTTCCCGGTCCGGGATAGAACGCAGTGAACAGAGGATGCGACGGCCCGGCCTGAATAAGAACGGGCCCGTCGTGTTCGTCGGTGCCGTCGGGTAGAAAGAGCGACAGCTCGTTCATCCGCTCGTAGTTCCATTTGATCGCGCCCTTCGTGCCGTTGATTTCAAATGCATTTTCGCAGCGCGGACCTTTCGCGACGCGGCAGACTTCCAGGGTTCCCTGGGCCCCGCAGGCGAACTGCGCCAGGGCCCCCACATAATCCTCGTTGGTGACCGCCGCGCGCGGCGCATCAGCGTTGACTGAGAAATGCGTCCCCTGCCCGGGAGTGGCAACGGGGCGCGACGTAATGAACGTCTTCTGATTGCCGACGACGCGGCGGATCGGGCCCGCCAGCATGTGGGCCATGTCGACGACGTGAGACATCAGGTCTCCCAGAGTCCCGTGTCCGGCCAGCTCCCGCTGAAATCGCCACGACAGAACGCCGTCGGGGTTGCTGCCGTAATCGACCAGAAATCGGCCCCGGTAATGGGTGAGGTCGCCAAGCTTTCCGCTGCGGATCAACTGGCGGGCGTACTGAACGACGGGGGGCCAGCGATAGTTGTAGCCGACCCAGCTCAGGATGCCGGCCTCGCGCGCGAGCCTGGCAATGGCGGCCGTCTCGCTGCTGTTGCGGCCTACGGGTTTTTCGCAGAAGACGTGCTTTCCCTTCTGCGCGGCAAGTCGGACCATTTCCAGGTGCAGGTGATTGGGGGACGCGACGTTCACAACCTGCACGCCCGGATGCACGACAACCTGCTTCCAGTCGGTCGTGTATTCGGCGAAGCCCAGTCGGTCCTGCGCTTCGCGGGCCCGGGCCTCGACTTCGTCGGCACAGATCACGAGGCGCGGACCGATGCCGCTGCCGTGAAACCGGTCGGCGACCGTCCGGTACGCCCGGCTGTGGACGAGCCCCATCCAGCCCATTCCAATGACGCCAATACCGATCTCTCTGATCATGGTGTCGGGCAGTCTAACATTCCCCGCTTGGCGCAGTCCATCACCCGATGGCCGGAACGCCTTTGCAGGTCCCGCCTGCCGGGCGGGACCTTGCGAGCGGCCGCAACGATTTTGAACCCGAATGTCGCAGTTCGGTATTGTTTAACCCGGAGCCGGGTTAAACGACTGGTCACTTGCGAGAGTAGTATGCTTGGTGATGCCGCACTAATGAGTCAGTTCGCAGGGCGCAACCGCGAACGCTACAATCGCCTCGTTGGTAAAATCTCGACAAACTCACACGCTCGCGAGTAACTGCGGATCACCGGCAATGACCGAACCCTTGTGGAGACCTTCGGCCGAGCGGATCGAGAAGGCCAACCTGACGGCCTTTCTGAGAACCGTCCGCCGGCGCTGGCAGCCCGATCTCGAAGATTATTCCGCACTGTATCGCTGGTCGATCGAGAAGCCCGACCAGTTCTGGCAGGCTGTCTGGGAGTTTTGCGGCATCGTCGCCAGCCGGCCGTCGGACGAAGTCGTTGTCGATTTCGACCGCATGCCCGGCGCCCGCTGGTTTCCCGGCGCGCGGTTGAACTTCGCAGAGAATCTGCTCCGCTTTCGCGACGACCGCCGGGCCCTGGTGTTCTGGAATGAAACTGGTTTCCAGCGTTCGCTCAGCTACGCCGAGCTGTTTGCCCAAACGGCGCGAATGGCCGCGTCGCTCAAAGGGCTGGGGGTCAAGCGAGGGGATCGCGTTGCTGGTTTCGTTCCGAACATTCCCGAGGCCGTGATCGCCATGCTCGCCGCGACCAGCCTGGGGGCGGTCTGGTCGTTGTGCTCGCCCGATTTCGGAACGCAGGGCGTCGTCGACCGGTTTGGCCAGATCGAACCGCGGATTCTGTTCGCCGCCGACGGCTATTTGTACGACGGTCGCCAGTTCGATTCGCTCGAGCGGTTGCGTACGCTTCAGGCGCAACTGCCGACGGTCGAACACGTCGTCGTGATCCCCTACCTGCACCGCAGGCCCAATCTGGCCGGAATCGAGCACGCGCTGCTGTGGCCCGATCTCATGGATTGTCCGCAGGCTCGTGACGTCAACCCGGGCGACATCGAATTCGAACAACTGCCGTTCGATCATCCGCTGTACATTCTGTACTCGTCGGGCACGACTGGAGTGCCCAAGTGTATCGTTCATTGCACCGGCGGCGTGCTGATCCAGCATCTCAAGGAGCAGGTGCTGCACTGCGACTTGTCGCGCGACGACCGCCTGTTCTTCTTCACGACCTGCGGCTGGATGATGTGGAACTGGCTGGTCAGTGCCCTGGCGGTCGGTTGCGAGGTGCTGCTGTACGACGGTTCGCCACTGGCGCCGAAGCCCGAAATTCTGTTCGACATGGCGCAGCGCGAACGAATGACGGTGCTGGGAACGAGCCCGCGGTTTCTGACGGCGATCGCCAAGGCTGGCCTCGATCCTCGCGCCAGCCACGACTTGGGGGCGCTGCGAACGATCCTCTCGACCGGCTCGCCCTTGAACGGGGAGAGTTTTGACTACGTCTATGAAAAGATCAAGCCGGACGTCTGCTTGTCGAGCATCTCGGGCGGTACCGACCTGTGTGGGTGCTTTGCCCTGGGGAACCCGATCGCCGCCGTCTATCGCGGCGAGTTGCAGACGCGAGGACTGGGCATGCACGTGCTGGTGTTCGATGATGTGGGGCGCGCCGTCGTCGGTCAAAAAGGGGAACTGGTCTGCGCCGCTCCGTTTCCTTCGATGCCGATCGGGTTTTGGCGCGATCCCGACGGCGCGGCGTATTCAAAAGCCTATTTCGAACGGTTCCCCGGCGTCTGGCACCACGGGGATTTCGCCGAGCTGACTGAGCAGGGCGGAATGATCATTTACGGGCGCAGCGATGCGGTGCTCAATCCCAGTGGCGTGCGGATCGGAACCGCCGAGATTTATCGCCAGGTGGAACAGGTGCCCGAGGTCGTCGAAAGCGTGGTCGTCGGCCAGGAATGGCGCGGCGACGTGCGCGTCGTGCTGTTCGTGAAGCTCCGCAGCGGGACGACGCTCGACGAGCCAGTGGTGCAGCGCATCAAAGACCAGATCCGTCGCGGCGCCAGCCCCCGGCACGTCCCCGCCAAAATCGTCGCCGTGGCCGACATTCCACGCACCCGCAGCGGCAAGATCGTGGAACTGGCCGTTCGCGATTGCCTGCACGGACGCCCGGTCAAGAACAGCGAAGCCCTCGCCAATCCCGAAGCGCTCGACTTGTTCAAAAACCTGCCGGAGCTGAACGATTGAAGCACGGCGCGCAGAGCCGCGCCCGTCAGGAAGCGGTTGGCGATCGCAGAGGCGCTAGGCGTTCTCGTCGGGCAGCGCGGGGGATTCGGGCACGAAGGGGGCGGGGGGCTTGAACTCGAAGCGGACGAGTTTGCCGTGCCCGGCGGCGTAGAGCGCGTCGCCCGCTTCGTTCAGTTCGAAGTCGTGGATGTGCATCGGCGCCTTTTCCTGGTGCAGCACCTTGCCGTCCGCGAGCGACAGAAATTTGACGAACCCTTCGTGATCGCCGCCGGCTGAAACGAGCCAGTCCCCCGCCGGAGAAAATTCCAGCCGCTCCACGAGTCCCTTGTGCTTGTCACCGGCGTGTTCGATCGTGCGCTTGCCGGCCTGCCAGTCGAAGACCTCGATGCGGGCCAGAGCTTCCAGATGGTCGACGTTGTTGATCTGCCCGGTGCCACCGATCGCCAGCAGGCGCGCGTCGGCCGAGAAGGCGAGGCTCCGTACGCCGCCGATCGAATGCCGCCGCTGCTTCGGGTCCCAGGTGTACATGAGCGGCGTCTCGATCGCCGCCAGTTGCTGACCTGTCGCGACGTCCCAGACGACGACGTGCCCCACTTTGTCGGCCGTCGCCAGGAACTTCGCGTCGGGAGAGAACGAACACGCGAACAGCATCGACGGATAATGATGCGGCGTAACGGGCTGGTGTCCGGCGAGTGTGTGGATCAGGTCTCCCGTCTGGGCATTCCAGATTTTGCACAGCATGTCGTCGGACACGCTGGCGAGGAACCGGCCGTCGCGCGACGCGGCGACCCCGCGGATCCACTTCGCGTGGGCGTCGACCTTGCGGACGGGCTGCAGGGTTTCGCTGTTCCACCAGATCAGCTTGCCATCGTAGGCCCCCGTCACGGCGAACGAACCGGCGAGTGCCGCGCTCGTCACGTAGCTCTCGTGGCCGGCCAGCTCTGTCCACTCGGGCTTTTCGGCCGCCATGTCGACGGTGTAAACCTTCGAATCGGAACAGCCCACGAAGACACGCCCGGTTCCCGGGACGCGCGCGAGACCAAAGAAAATCCCGGCATGGTCGATCTGCTTGACGGCTTTGAGTGCGGTGGGGTCGGCGTTCACGCGAGCACCTCGTGGATCGGTTGCGTCCCGGGGTTGGTCAGCGGGATCGGACGCGAGCCCAGGCGATAATTCTTCTGATGATCGATGCCGAGCGCGGTGAAGATCGTGGCGAACAGCGCTTCGGCCCCGACTTCGCCTTCGGCCACCTTGATTCCGTCGTCGTCGGTCTTTCCGAAGACGGTGCCCCCTTTGACGCCGCAGCCCGACAAGCTCGCGCTCCAGGCGCTGGCAAAGTGATCGCGCCCCAGGCTGGGGTTGATCTGCGGCGTGCGTCCGAACTCGCCCAGCGTGATCACCAGCGTCTTTTCGAGCAGCCCGCGCTCGGCCAGATCGTCGAGCAGCGTCGACATCACATGATCCAGTTCGGTGACCAGTTCAAGGTGCGTTTCGAAGTTCTGCCCGTGGCTGTCCCACCAGGCGCGGGCCACCTTGACGAACGGCGTGCCTGCTTCGATCAATCGCCGCGCGACGATGACCTGCTCTGCGAACTGAGTTGGTCCGTATTTGGCGCGTACTGAATCGGGCTCCTGCGAAAGATCGAACAGCTTTTCGCTGGCCATCAGGCCACGGACGCGGCCGTACGCCGAATTCTGGCTGCCGATGGCGTTGCTTTCGCGTGCGCGGGCAAAGCGTGCCGAGAGAAGATCGCGGAGTTCGCCTCGCTGTTGATGGTCGAGGTCTGAAATCGAATCGAGCCGCTGGATGTTCTCGGGAGCGAGCCCCTTGTCGAGGAACATGGGGGCGTAGCGGGCGCCCAGGAAACCGGGCCCGCCTTTATGGCGGCCTTCCGTCGACGTATACATCGAGACGTAATCGGGGACGGGGCTGTCGGCCCGCCCCAGTTCGCGCGCCAGAATCGCCCCCAGGTCGGGGTAAGTCAGCCCTGCTTCCCTGGGCCGGCCCGTTTCCATCAGCTCGGTGCCCCCGCCGTGATCCGCGTTCTTGGTGTTCAGCGAGCGGATGATGGCCGTGTGCTGCTGCCGCTGTGCGAGCCTGGGCATCAGCTCAGAGATACGAATGCCGGGGACATTCGTGTCGATGGCGCGAAACGGCCCGCCGGTGGGACGGCCGGGTTTGGGGTCCCACGTTTCGAGCTGGCTGGCGCCCCCCGCCAGCCACAGCAGGATCACCCGTTTCTCCTGCCGCTTGATTTCGTCGGCCAGCAGCGGGTTTTTGAGGACGTTCAGAATGGTCATGTTGGCGGCGAACGCGCCGCCGGTCGCCGCGGCTGCGCCCAGAAAAGCGCGCCGGTTCAACCCATGATCCGGCGACCCGCAACAGCCTCGGAAGTTACTTGCCATGAGTCCCTCTCTCGTTTAACCGCGACCCGGGCACCGCCGCGGATAGCGGTGGTCGGGGAGCGCGTCTCGAACGTCAATGTACTCGCCATCGCCACAACGCCGTCAATAATTAAACCGAAACTCGCTGCCGGCGATCAGGGACCAGACAAACTGGGAAATCGCGGCGGCGGGGCGGTCTTCGCGCGCCGCCAGGTATTTTGTCACGGCGTCGATTTCGTCGGGCTGCGCTTCGCGCGACAGCACCGCCAGAAATGCCGTCTGAATCGACTGACTGCGGTCGCTGTTCGCCTTGAGTGCTCCGACGAGCCGGTCGCCCGAGTCGCGCAGATAGTCGCCGGCGAACTGTCCTCCGTTGCTGAAGAGCAGCGCTTCGCTGACACCCACCTGAAAGCTCTCGCCGGGGATCTCGATCTGCTGCGAAAAGCCGTACGCGTGGTTTTCGAGATCGCGCCGGCGGTTGGTCCATTGCTCAGGGTTGCCGAGCTGCTGTTCCACCTCGGCGGGATTGCCCGACGCGATGGCCAGCGACAGCGAGAATTGCATGGGCGTGAGGGGGCGCACCGCAGCCGCTGCGAACAGGCGATCGGGAGGAGGCTCTCCCGGCTGTTCCCACCGGCTGGAACGCGCGTAAGCACGGCTGAGCACCAGGCCGCGGAGCAGGCGCTTGAGATCGTAGCTGTTTGCTTCCACGTCGCGCGCGAGCCACGTCAAGAGC
>JACQFH010000484.1 GCA_016200145.1 Planctomycetia bacterium
CGTCGCGATCGAGCACGCCGCGCAGAAACACGTAGCCGTGTTCCGCGAACGCATGCCGCAGGCGCGCGGGGTCTGCTGCGCAATCGGTGGCGTCGGCGAGCGGACCAACCCGGTCATCCGGGACGGCGTGCTTCTGGGTGATGGCGCTTTCAATCTGCGGCATGACGGTGTTACTCCATCGCCAGGGCAATCACGTTCGCGGCGCCGCCGTCGATCGGGATCGTGCAGCCGGTGACATACGCGGCCGCGTCGCTGGCCAGGAAGGCGACCACCCCCGCCACGTCGGCCGGCTCTCCCCAGCGGCGCAGCGGCACCCGTTCGAGGACTTTCCCTGCGCGCTGCGGATCATTCTGCAGGGCCTGCGTCATCGGTGTGCGGATCCAGCCCGGGGCGATCGCGTTAACACGGATTCCGTGTTTCCCCCACTCGGCGGCCAGGTCGCGCGTCAGGGCGACGATGCCCCCTTTTGTCATGGCGTAGATCGATCCACCGCGGCCGAGCCCGGCCAGCCCGCCACCCAGGGCCGAGACGTTGATGACGCTGCCGCGCTGCTGCGCCAGCATGACTTTTCCTACGGCGCCGGCGACGTGATAGCAGCCGGTCAGGTTGACCGCCAGCACGTCTTCGAGGTCCTGCGGCTGAAAATCGGTGGGGGTGCCGCGGCGATGGATGCCGGCGTTGTTGACGAGAATGTCGATCCGGCCGAACCGCTCGGCAATGCGGCTCACGCAGCCTTCGACCTGCGCCCGGTCGCGCGTGTCGCAGTAGTGGTCTTCGACCGCGCGGCCCGTTTCGCGCGACAGTTCGGCTGCCGCGGCAGCCACGGCTTCCGCCTGCACGTCGACGAGGGCAATCGCAGCGCCCTGATCGGCAAGCGCCCGTGCGATCGCGGCGCCCAGCCCCTGGGCGCCGCCGGTGACCAGCGCGACACGTCCGGAAAGGTCGAAGACGGAGTGCATGTGAGATTCTCAGCGGGCAACAGATCAGCGCGGCGGTTGAAACAGTTCCAGAGTGTATCCGTCGGGATCGTAGAAGTAGACGACGAGGCCGCCTGCGTTCGGGCCGGCGGTGATCGTCACCGGCTCCGACTTAAACCGCACGCCTTTCGCAGCGAGATCGCGATGAGCGGCCTTGAGATCGTCGACCGTGATGCACAAGTGGCTGTTGCCGGCCCGGTTCGTCGCAGTCTCGGCCGGCCGGCCGGCGTGATTCATGTATTGCACGACTTCCAGCGACTGCGGGCTGTCTGGCGAGACTTTGAACGATGCCACATTCAAGACAACCCCGTCGTAGCCGGTTTGCAGGGCGACGTAGTCGTTGTCAACGTGCGGCCGCCGGCGATGCAAAGTCATCCCCAACAGGTCTCGATAAAAAGCGATCGAGCGCTGGATGTCGGCAACCGTGAGACCCAGGTGATGGAGATCGCCCAGCTTCCATGGAGGAGACGATGATTGTTGAGTCATGAGTCGGTCCCGCAAGTTCTTACCTCGTACGAAACGGTCTGCACTGAAATCGTACACGCAATTTGCGGGGGGTTCTATGTCGTGGGAAACCCGCGATTTGTCGCAGACACTTCGTGGAAAAGAGAAATGCGTTTCTGAGGCACCTTTCCGCGAGACGCGGCGCCTGTCACAATGTGTGACCGGTGCATACGATTCTCTGCTGCAGGAACCCCCGATCGATGCGGTGTCGTTTTCAATTCCTGACGATCATCGCCGGCTTGACAAGCCTGGCGTGGCTGTCGTCTTCGGCGCGCGGAACGACGTCTGGCCTGAATTGCCCGAGACGGATGCCGTCGTCTCGCTGCCGGCGCAAGAGTGGCCGCTGCGGCCCGGACCGCGGATGATCACGACCTCGATCCATTTTCCGGATGGCCGGCGCGCGGCTGTCAATGCCCAGACCGGGGTGATGCTCACACTCCACAACTGGGGTGGAACCGGGTGCGTCGGCACGGCTGATCCCAAAGAGCTGTGCCGACGGTACAACGTCGTCGCCTTGTGCGTCGATTATCTGCAAAGCGGCCAGGAGTCGATCACGGGTCCCGAGCCGTACGATCACGGCTACCTGCAGGCCCTGGATTCCCTGCGGTCGCTGTGGTTCGTCTACGACGGACTGCAGAAGCAGAAACGGGACTTCGCCCGCGCCCGGATCTATGCGACGGGGGGATCGGGAGGCGGTAACGTCGCGCTGATGTGCAACAAGCTGGCCCCCAGGACGTTTGCATGCGTCGTCGATCTGTGTGGGATGAAGCAGCTCTCGGACGACGTCGCGTTTCATCTGCCGGGCGGGAGCGACCTCGACGCGCGCTACCGCCGCGATTCGTCCGATCCGAACTTCTTGTCGGTCGACGCCCAGGAGTTGCGGCGTTTGGCCTGTCCCGAACACCTCGATGACATGCGCCGCCTGGGAAATCGCTGCCGGGTCGTGATCGTGCACGGCCGCGACGACGCCACGTGCCCTTTTGCCGACGCCGAAGAGCTGGCGCATGCCTTCGAGCAGGCGAAGATGCCGTTCGAAGCGCGTTTCATCGGCCGGGACGATGTTGACGGCAAGGTATTCACGAGCAGCGGACACGCGCTGGGGAATCGCACGCAGATCGTGTTTCGCACCGCCGATGCGGCACTGTTGCCCAACCTCGCCACGTCGCTCGCGCGCCAGGGTCCGGCGGATTTCGACCTGCGCGACTCGGAAGTTCACTACCGGACGAGCCGCGGCCAGTTCGTGATTTCGTACGAACAGGGATTCCCCGTCGGGCGCTTCGAGCCGGCCCAGGAACCCGTCCCTTACGACGAGCACCTCGACCTCACGTACCGGAACGCACGGGGAGAACGACGTCCGAATCGCACGGCGGATGACTGGCAGATCCGCAGGCGGCACATCATGACCCACGTGCAGCAGGTGATGGGGAAACTTCCCGGTCCGAATTTTCGAGTGCCCCTGAATGTCGAAATGCACGGCGAAGAGCGCGTCGGTCGCGTGACGCGGCGGAAGATCTCGTATCAGAGCGATCCGCACGACCGTGTGCCCGCCTGGCTGTTCGTGCCCGATCGCCCTGTCGACGCGCGACTGCCTGCCGTGCTGTGCCTTCATCAGACCACGCGGATCGGCAAAGATGAGCCCGCCGGCCTGGGAGGCAATCCCGATCTGCACTACGCGCTGCAATTGGCCGAGCGCGGCTACGTGACCCTGGCGCCTGATTATCCGTCGTTCGGTGAGCACCAATATGACTTCAACGTGTCCCACGGCTACGCCAGTGGCAGCATGAAGGCCGTATGGGACAATATCCGGGCCATCGACGTGCTGGACCGGCTTAGCGAAGTGGACGCGTCGAAAATTGGATGCGTCGGCCATTCGCTGGGGGGACACTCGGCGATCTTCACCGCGGTCTTCGAACCGCGGATCCGGGCGATCGTGTCGAGCTGCGGCTTTACCCGCTTTCAGCGCGACGACATGCCGAGCTGGACAGGAAAGACCTACATGCCGCGCATCGCAGAACTCTTTGGCAACAGCGCCAATCGCGTGCCATTCGATTTTCCGGAATTGATCGGGGCGCTGGCGCCGCGCGCATTCTTCGCCAGCGCGGCGACGCGCGACGACGACTTCGACGTGACGGGCGTCCGCGAAGCGATCGAATCGGCGGGAACGGTCTACGGGCTGTTTGACCGGCAGGAAGCTCTGCAGGCGATCTACCCGGAAGCCGGCCATTCGTTCCCCGACACGGCCCGCGACGCAGCTTGGAAGTTTCTTGACCGGCATCTGAAGCAATAGGTCAGACAAAACTTCTGAATATCTATAGGATGAATAACCGACCACGAAATGTGTTTTTGTTTCGCGGACCAGATCGCTCCGCAACTGCCGAGATCACGGCGAGTTGCGTCAAATGAGAGAGAGCGTGGTGGCATAGCGGTAGAAGTGGCTGCTTCGCGATTTTCGACGCAAAAACCGACACAACCTGTTTCGGAATTTGTAGTTGCAAATTATTCACTTCCGCAAAAGCGAGTTTCACGAACTGGCCGGTTTGCCACGCGAATGCGCTGTCTGTGCGCGCCAATGCTCGCTTTGGGCGCCTTTCTGCTGAATCATGAGCGCCGAACGAGCGCTCCTGGCGACCGCAGAGGGCGATCAAACAGAGCCTGGCCCGCGGTGCTCGCTCCGGCCCTGCGCGCGGCGTTCCGCACGTCGATTATTCGTGCGAATCCGCTCTCGGGTCAATGGGCCAGTTTTCTATTTTTGGATCGGTTTCTTGAGACTTTGGGGTTTGAGGACCGGCGGAATCGATCGACGCACATTGCTGTCAGGCTGGAAAGTTGACCTGCATTTGCGCTCGTTGACAAAGCGATCCGGCACGATCAGGATAGCTTGGCATCACCCTCCTCTCACGGTGACGCTGCATCCTGCCCTCTCACGTACACGTCCTGACGCATCATCCATGAATTTGCTGCCTGACATTCGCCGTGGCGTAGCCAGTTGTCTCGCTGGTCTTGCGCTCTGGGTTGGCCACACGCCGGAGTGCCGCGCCGAAGACACGAAGCTGCACACGATTCGATCGCAGCCGAGTTTCGTCTTCAGCAGCGATCAGGTAGAAGTCGCCGTCACCGAAACCGGCGGGCACATGGCGCCGGTCTTGTTTTACCGCAGCGCCGATAAGCCCGTGCAGCCGTATTACATCAGTCCCTGGCAGGACGAAAAGCACGCGCAGATGCCGGCACCGGTGCTCGTTCCTTTGCGGGGCGATTTCTTCTGCATGCCGTTCGGTGGCAATGCCGATGCCGTGGGAGGCGAAAAGCACCCGCCGCACGGCGAGATCGTCGGCAACAAATGGACGTCGGCCGGCGTGAAGAAATCCGGGAACGTCTCGACCCTGACGCTGTCCATCGAAACGAAGGTTCGCAAGGGGCGTGTGACGAAAGAACTGTCGCTCGTGGAAGGCCAGAACGCCGTGTATTCGCGGCACACGATTGAAGGATTCGCCGGTCCTGCGCCGCTGGGGCACCATGCCACACTCGCCATGCCCGACAAGGAAGGGGGCGTGCGCATCGCGACCAGCGCCTTCCGATTTGGGATGACCTGCCCATCGCTGTTCGGCAATCCGCGCGAAGGCGAGTATCAGTCGCTGTTGCCCGGCGCCAAGTGGACCGACATGACGAAGGTTCCCCAATGGTCGAAAGGCTCGGCCGACGCCGATCTGACGCAGCTACCCGCACGATACGGATTTGCCGATCTCATTCAGATCTTCAGCGAGCCGTGGGAGAAAACACGCGGCCCCGCCTGGACGACGGCGACGAATGCCGAGGCCGGTTACGTGTGGTTCTCGCTGAAGGACCCGGCCGTC
>JACQFH010000507.1 GCA_016200145.1 Planctomycetia bacterium
CGCCGTGGAAATGATCACTCCCACCGACGAGCATTTTCCCGAAGCATATACCGGATGCGACGACGACATCGAACGGATTTTTGCGTTCGTGTGCCGCCAGATGGACGTCCCCCGCGAGACGGTCGATCTTGCCCTGTTTGAGGGGGAGGAACGACCGAGATTCCTGGACGACGGTCGCAGTTCGCCAGTCGGACTTTACCAATTGCCGGGCGACAACGCTGCGCGGCAGACCGTCTGGATCAAGCGCTCGCAATGCGCCGATCCCCTGCATCTGATTGCGACCGCAGCGCACGAACTGGCGCACTGTATCCTGCTTGGCAACGGACTGCTGACAAGCGCCGAAGCAGACCATGAATTCGTAACTGACTTATTGATAGTCGCTCGCGGCCTCGGAATTTTCGCGGCCAACGCGGTGATCCACGAGGAGTCGAAACAACTCGGGCTCACATATTCCTGGAGCGTCGGAAAAGTGGGTTACCTGCCTCCGCGAATGTACGGCTACGCGCTGTCGGTGTTCGCGTGGTTGCGAGGGGACAATGCAGCATGGGCGCGGCACCTGCGAAGCGACCCGCACAGCGTCTTTAACGCAGGGCTCGCCTATCTCCAGCGGACGGACGATTGTCTGTGCGGTTCGACCTCTCGCGCGGCGCGCCACCTTGGTGACAGGCTGGTGGCCCGCCTGTCGAGCGACAACCCCGGCGTTCGTCTGGCGGCACTCTGGGAATTGCGGCGGCCTGAACCGCCGCCGCTGCCGGCGGAAGCATGCGCCGCGCTGCGCGACTGTCTGGATCATCGGGATTCGATTGTCGTCGCGGAAGCGGCGCTCGCAATTGCCGCGCTCGATCTGCTGGACGCGCACGTTGCCGAATCATGCCGGGACCTGCTGATGGGTTCCGGCCACGACCCGGACGCGCTGTCGGCGCTCGCGCTGGCGCTCGGAGTGCAGAAGGAAATTCTGGACGCCGATTCAAAACTGATGGAAACCTCCGCCGAGGCGCTGCTCAAGCTGCTCGAACACCCGTCGCCGCGCGTCGTGCTCGGCTCCTTGACCGCCCTGAAACAACTGGCGCCGCCGTGCGATTTCTTCGCGCTGCGGCAATTGATGCAGGTCTTCCGCAAAGGGCTGGTGGAATGTGACAACCTGCTGATCATGCACACTGTGGAAACGCTGCGTGCGGTATGTGAATCACCACAAGAGGCACTGGAGGCCAGCTTTTCGGACGATCCGGCGTTGCACAACCAGGCGCTGTCGGCCCTGACTTCGGAATTCGACGCGGCGGAGCTCCAAACGACGCGGCTTCCGACACAGACGAGCCTGCCCGTTCCGTTGCCCGATTGGCGTCCTGACGGACCGCGTTTGAAGGGCGGATCCGGATACGTGCCCTGAAGACCAAGAACCGGCGGCTCTATGTCTCACCGGCAGTGATGAACTCGGAATTTTGAGGGTCGTAAACGATTCCCCCGGTCATCTCCGCAAAAACTGCCGCCGCTTTCTCTGCCACGAACTCTGTCGATCCCTCGGCAAAACGGAAATTGGCCGATTCGGTCATTTTGAAGACCTCGGGAACTGCGTCGGAGGCGGGAAAGCGATCTCCGCCGACGACGAAATCCGCGGGCGATACGGCAAACGCAAAACCGGTCGCTTTGCCATCCACCGTGGCCCGTAGAAATCCGGACAGCAACCGCAAATCGTCGGCAGCGGGCAATTCGAGCTTGATTCCGAATTCCTTCAATCCATTTTGCCAGTCTTCCGGTTTGGGAACGCGCTCGTCGTCAAAGAGCACATGCAGTTCCAGGGGCAGCGCAACGTCTTGTGCCGCTTCAATCGCTTCCTTTCCGTTCCACCACGCCTCGTGCTCGACGACGTAGAGACGGCCATTGGTCAGTTCGGTCAAAACGGCGGCAGCCACGAGGGCCGTTTCCTGCTCCCGCTCATCGTCGTATCGGAAATTCACCGAAACGACATCCTCTCCCCATTGTGCGGCGATCTCTTCAGACAATTCGCGGTCGGCAACAAGCCGCGAGGTCGGCGACACGTCCAGCAGAAACCCGGATTTGGTGCCCTGAAACGTGACGGCCAATCGCCCGGTATGACTGCTCAACTCGGTATCGCTACAGATCGCGAGATCGAACCCGCATTGCCACAGAGCCCGTTGCCAGCGGTCCCGCGTCGGTAAGCACGACTGGCTCATGAAAACGTGTAGACGCTGCCTGGACGGGCGGGCGCGCACCTTCATTGCATGCAGGAAACAGGGCAGGCCAATCACGACCGCGACCAGCCAGTACATTGATGGCGGGTCGCGGCGCGGCCCGCCCGCGTCGATGACCGTTGCCACAAGCGCGGTGGCGACAAGCCCCAGAGCGATCCCTGCGGTCAGCGCGCGAAATGCCCAGAAGAACCGTCTGGGCGACGACAGCCCCAGAATTGAAAGCGTTCCGCAATAGACGAAGCCCACCCGGCTGGCGATGCCGCCCGGCGCCCCGCCCCCCAGGCCGAAAATAAAGGCCCCGATCAACACGACCATCGGGACGACCAGGCAGTACAGCAAGACGCGAACACCGCGACGGTCGAGCGAATCGCCGAGAAACCCGACGGCCATCGGCACCCACACGAAAAACAACAGCGAATCCAGACCGTGCATCGGCGAGTTCCGTTTGTCATCAAGACGTCTTAACCGTGCGCGGGTCCCTGGCGGCACGCAATTCTCTTGCAAGTGCATTACAATACTAGCAGGTGTTTCGCATACGATTCGAATTCAGGTGCTCGATCCGCGGAGAGGCGTGCGATGTCGGCAAGGCCAGTGAATGAAAGCGGTGACCGGGAGACCCGTCCCATGACGGTCCCGCGATTCGTCGAGGCGAAGCGTCAGGGGCGGAAACTCTCGATCCTGACCGCGTATGATTTTCTGTGGGCCGGGCTGCTCGACGCCGCCGGGGTCGACGCGCTGCTCGTGGGCGACAGCCTGGGAATGGTCGTGCAGGGGAAGCGCACCACGTTGCCGGTGACGCTCGACGAAATGATCTACCACGCCGAGATGGTGGTTCGCGCGGTGAAGCGGGCGCTGGTAATCGTCGACCTGCCGTACATGACATTTCAAATTTCGCCGGGGCAGGCCGTCGAGAACGCCGGCTCGATCATCAAACGAACGGGCGCAACCGCCGTGAAGCTCGAAGGCGGCGTGAACCAGGCCGCGACGATCGCCGCGCTATCGGCCGCCGACATCCCGGTGATGGCGCACGTGGGACTGAAGCCCCAGTCGGTGCTCAAGCTGGGGGGATACAAAATTCAGCGCGATGCCGAGCGGCTGCTGGCCGACGCCCGCGCGGCGCAAGAGGCCGGCGCGTTCGCCATCGTGCTGGAATGCATTCCCCGCGGGATCGCAAAAACAATCACGGCGGAGCTGGCGATCCCCACGATCGGCATCGGGGCCGGGCCCGATTGCGACGGCCAGGTGCTCGTCACGCAGGACATGCTGGGCCTGACGGGCAACTGGAGCCCGAAATTCGTGAAAGCGTTCGCCAATCTCGCAGAACAGAGCCGGCGCGCGGTTGAACGGTACATCGCCGAAATCGAAAGCGGCGAATTCCCGGGAAACGAACACAGCCACGCGTGACGCGGCGGCGAGACCGCCCGACCAGGTCTTAAGAACCGGCAACGCTCAGTTCGAGGTCGCTGGGCTCGTCGGATTCGGCTCTCCAGAACAGAGTTTCTTCCCAATACGCAGGAGTCAATCGAGGACAGGCAATCGCCAAGCGCACATGCTGGCTTCGAATCTGCAGCACCGTGACCGAGACATCGTGGCCGATGATCAACCCCTCGTTCTCACGACGGGAAAAAACTTTCATGGAGCCCCCTCAAAATGCAGACTGGATAACTGCGAACGCCAGAACGGATTCGAGCGAACCCGATGGCGACTCATTCTTACCAACCATCCCGCGAAGAGCAAGCAAAAAAAACTGGAAATTGCGCCGCCGTTTCTGCCGGAGCGCATCGTGACTTGACAGATCGAAACAAAAACGAATTCTCAGGAAGCGGACCTCATGAAACTGGTCATTCACCCGACGATCGACGAGGCGCGACTCGCGCGCATCCGAGAGGCGGCCGGCACAATGCAGGTCGTCAACGCCGGTACCGATGTGGTTCTGAAAGAAATCGCCGACGCCGATGCCTTCTTCGGCAAGCTCACGCCGCCCCTGCTCCGCGCGGCCGGGCGGCTTAAGTGGGTGCAGTCCCCCACGGCCAGCCTCGAACATTATCTGTTCGACGAGCTGGTCGAGCACCCCTGTGCCTTGAGCAACATGCGGGGGTTGTTCTCGGACGTGATCGCCGATCACGTGCTGGGCTTCGTGATCTGCTTCGCGCGGCATTTTCACGTCTACCTTCGCAACCAGCTCGCCGGCCGCTGGGAGGCCGTCGGGGGCGAGGCGGGGCGGTCGGATTTCGCCACCGGCCCCGGAATCGCCAGCTCGATCGATCGCAGCCATCGGCACCTGGCCGACTGCGCACTGGGCATTGTGGGCGCGGGGGCCATCGGTCAGGAGGTGGGCCGTCGGGCGCACGCGTTCGGCATGACCGTGCTCGCAGTCGATCCTCGGGCGCAGTCGATTCCCGGCGTGTGCGACGTCTGGCCCACCGAGCGGCTGAACGATCTGTTGCACGCCAGCGACTTCGTCGTGATCGCGGCGCCGCACACGCCCGAGACCGAAAAGCTGTTTCGTCGGCCGCAGTTTGCCGCGATGAAACGAGACGCCGTGCTGATCAACGTGGGCCGCGGCGCGATCGTCGACCTGGTCGACCTGACAGCCGCGTTGCAGGAAGGCCTGATCGCCGGCGCCGGGCTCGACGTGTTCGA
>JACQFH010000508.1 GCA_016200145.1 Planctomycetia bacterium
CAGCCGGTTGTTATTGAGACGCAGGAAGATGCGGTCGAGCACCTGAAACACGTTGAGCATGACGTTGCGGGGAGTGAGAAACGCCCGCCGGACGATGAACACACGGGCCAGAACCAGGCACAGCCCGCTCTGAACCAGAACGAGCAGCGAGTGTACGGCCAGCGGACCGATGACTCCCGCCCGCATCCGCAATTCGACCATGAAGTGCGCCAGACCGAACATCGGCACGTACGCCATGACTTCCCAGTTAGGAAAGTTCATGGACGACGTAGACCGGATCGCCTGACTGACGTCGAAGCCGGTCACGCTCTGGACTGCCAGCCAGAACAGGGAGGGCGCGAAAAACATCATGAGCGAGAACAGGTACGTCCAGATGAACGCGCCCACGGTCGTGCGGAAAAATGCCGAGCAGGCCAGCGCCAGGGTGGCCATTTGAACGACCGCCAGGGCCAGCAGCCAGACGCCCGTCAGCAAATAGCCCAGGGACAGTCCCCCCAGCGTGTAAGCGAATGCCAGCAGCGGCAACGACAGCATCAGGAAAAAGAGCATCGGGATCAGCCGCCCGGCCAGTTTTTCGAACAGGATCGTCCAGGGCCCCAGGCGAGTCAGAAACAAAAGCTGCAGCGACGATCGCTCTTTTTCCTGGGTCAGCACGCCGCACGTCATGGCGGGCATGAAGAAGTAGACGCCGGTGAACTGCAGTGCGACCAGCATCGCGAACAATTCCCGTCCTTTGCCCAGCACGGCCATCGGGCTGGCGGTGCCGATCCGCAGCTCTTCGTAGAACATCAGAAACGCGGCGAAGAACAGGAGCGCCGCGTAGACGACGCGGATCACGAACGTCCGCTTCCGGGCCGACTGTTCGATCAGCTCCTTGGCCAAGAGCGGCAGGCCAAATTGATTGACGAGGCGTTTCATGGGGGTCGATCAGGGGACAGTACGGTTTCGGCGACGGCACTCGGCTGAGTCTCGCGGCTAAACGGCGGGCAAATCTCTGATGGCCTCCCCCTCGGCCAGTTTCCCGGGCGCCTCTTGCTCTTCGCCCGTCTCTGTTCTCTCTTCAATCGCTTCCGCTCCCTCCGACGACGTGCCGGTGAGCCCGTTCAACCAGGAGCGCAATCGCCGCAAACTCAAGCCCTTCTCGACCGCCGTATCGCCGCCCTCCAGCCTCCCCAGCCAGCGATCGGCGTTCGTCAGGCACACCCGCCGGATCCAGAACAGCAGGGCGCCGTACATCACGAAATTCACGACAATCGTCACCCAGGGGCCGATCTTGAATTCCTTGAGCGCCCCGAATTCGTTCATGAAGACGGCTGTCGCCGGGCTGAGCAGCGAGGCCAGCTCGATCATCGCCTCGAAGGGCCGATCGGTCCCAAAATGCGGAAACAGAATCGAGAGGGGAATGACGATGAAAATGAGCGGCGCGACGCACCAGGCGACGATGGCCGCCATGGCCCCCATGATGGCGCGTCCCTGCGTGCGCACTTTGAGGCCGATCAGCAGAGACAGCCACGCGACGAGAGGCAGCAGAATCGCCATCGCCAGGGCCTGTCCCACAAGATAGACGCGCGGATTGAAGTCGCGCTCGCGCCAGTCGTTCAGGCCGTGAATCGTCGCGAGACGCCACGCCTTGAACAGAAACACGGTCGAAAACGGGACGGCCGTCACGGCGATGATCCGCCGCACGCCGCGCATCTTTTGCAGCACAATCTCGCGGCCCGTGAGGGGCGTTGTCGTCAGCACGTCAAGCGTCTGGTGCGACCGTTCGCCGGCGATCAGGCTGGCTGATTTCACCGACACGACGAGCACCGCCAGCATCCACATCAGGAACAGCATGGGGAAGCTGAGCATCATGACGATTTCGCCGGCCATATTGTTGTACTGACGGGAATAGACTTCGACCCACACCAGGAGCCCGCAGAACAGGATCGTGGGGATCTCAATGAACAGCAGCACGCGAAAAATGTACCGCCAATTCCCGAGCATGCGCTTGCTCGTCTCGCGCCACACGATCGGCTCATTGGCCGGCAGCAGCGCGTCGTCGGTGCACACAACGGCTCGCCCGGTCGTCACCGCGGGGACTGCAGCTCGCGCGCGCCGCGGGCTGTCGAACGACTTGAAGGCGCGCAGCAAGACGTTGTTCTGCGGCAAGAACGCCCGCGTCACAAGAAATCGCCGCGCCAGAAGCAGGAACCCGCCGCTCACCCCCAGAATCAGCACCGAATGCACTGCCAGGGCGACGTGGCCCATCACGCCGGGGAGCAGCGTGTCTGCGAAAAAAATCGGCGGACCGAAAAACGGAAACAGCGCCATAAAGAACACGCCCTGTGAACCGGCCCCGAACACGCCTTCTAAAAACTGATCGGGACGAATGTCCAGCAGCATGCCCACGATCATCAGGATCATGAACAGAAAATAGGGGCCGAAGAACATGAGGAACGCCAGCACGTACGTCGCCATGAACGATCCCACTGTCGTGCGGCAGAACGCCGAGCACAGAATTGCCAGCGAACCCATCTCAATCGCGGCCAGCGTCAGCATCCAGACCCCCGTCCAGAGCATCTTCTGCGTCACGCCCCCCAGCGTGTAGGCAAAGGCCAGAAGCGGCAGCGACAGCAGCAGAAACCCCAGCATCGGCACGAGCCGCCCCAGCAGTTTTTCGAACAGGATCGCCCACGGGCCGAGGCGCGTCAGAAACAATAATTGCAGGCTGGCGCGCTCTTTTTCCTGCGTCAGCACGCCGCAGGTCATGGCGGGCATGAACAGGTACACGCCGGCGAACTGCACGCCGACAAGGATCGAAACCATGTCCTTCCCGCGACCCAGCACCGCCAGGGGACTGGCCGACGCGACCGAGAGAACCTCGTAGAAGAACAGGGTCGTCATCAGAAACAGGATCGTCGCGTAGACCACGCGAATGGCGTAAGTCCGCTTGCGGGCCGCCTGCTCGATCAGCTCTTTGCCGAGCAGCGGCAGGTCAAGATGTTTCAGAAATCGGGAAATACGTGACAAGTCAGCTCCTGGCGTGCCGACAATCTGATGTGGAAGAAAGGGATTCCCACGGATGGCGTGGCAATCCCACGGATAACAAGTTGGACCGCGGTAATGAAATTTTCGTTGTCAGTTCGACCCACTCCGCCGGTCGCCCGTCTCTCTTCGCTCTTCGCTCCTCGCTCCTCACCCATCGCCGCTCAGGCCGTCTTCCCTTCGGTGAGCTTCATGAACGCGGTTTCCATGTCCATCGCCTCGGGCTGGAACATGCGGATTCGGGCCCCGGCCGAAACCAGGTGGTCGTGCAGGTCTTCGATCGACGTCTGGTCTTCGTGCAGGCGGATCGCCAGGCGGTCGACCTGCTCTTCGACCGAGTTGACCCCTGGCACCGCTTTCAGCCGGGTCACCAGCATTTCGTTCATTTCGACCACCTGCACATGCACGA
>JACQFH010000509.1 GCA_016200145.1 Planctomycetia bacterium
GTGGTCGCTGCGCGGCAACCCCCGGCTACATTCTGGCACCCCGATTCGGGGTGCTTTACTTATTGACAAGCTCTGAGGAATGCGGCCGCGGCGCCACTTACCGCCGCGTAGCGACGGCGATAGAATGACAGTCCTCCCCCATGACAGATACTCCGCCAGTTTCCGGCCCTCCGGCGCCCCTCATCGACACGCATGCGCACCTCGACGAAGAGGCATTTGACGCCGACCGCGCCGAAGTTATCGGTCGGGCGCTCGCGGCGGGCATCGTGCGGATCGTCACGATCGGCACGACGGCCGACTCCAGCCGTCGGGCAGTCGAGATTGCGGCGACCTTTCCCGGTGTGTTTGCCGCCGTCGGAATCCAGCCGAACTATGCGGCGCAGGCAAAGGCCGGCGACTGGGAAACGATCGAAGAGCTCGCGGCCGGACCGCGCGTCGTCGCCATCGGCGAGACGGGGCTCGATCGCTACTGGGATTACGCGCCGTTCGACGTGCAGATCGACTATTTCCAGCGGCATATTGCGCTGTCGCAACGGCTCAAGCGGCCGTTTGTCGTCCATTGCCGCGATGCCGAGGCCGAAACGATCGTCGAATTGAAGTTGGCGGCCTCACGCGGGCCGCTGGCGGGCGTCATGCACTCGTTTACGGGCAGTCTGGAAACGGCGCGCGAGTGCGTCGCGCTGGGTCTGTATATTTCATTCGCCGGCATGGTCACGTACAAGAAATCGCATGACTTGCGGGCTGTCGTCAAAGAGCTGCCCCTCGACCGCATCCTGGTGGAAACCGATTCGCCGTACCTGGCGCCGCAGCCCGTGCGCGGCAAGCGCAACGAGCCGGCGTTCGTCCGCATGACGGCCGGCATTCTCGCGGAGCTGGCAGGGGTCGACCAGCAGGAATTCGCCCGGCAGACGACGGCCAATGCCTGCCGCCTGTTCGGCCTGTCGCTCGATGAGCCAGTTGCGGTGACGCCCGCCGCCGGAGGCGCCGATGGCGTTTGACTGGCTTAAACACGCATTCGCCATCGAGAAAGAAGGGACTATCGCGCCCACGCCAGCCCAGCAGGCGGTGATCGACCGGCTCTGCACCCAGGTCGTCGCGCGAGGCATGACGACGCCGGCCCTCGTGTTTCTGGAATCGGTCCGGCCCCTCAATTATCTGTCGTCGCAGATTCTGCAGTTCTTCACGCCGATTCTGTCGGTCGTCGCCGATCGGCGGGCCTGCGACGACCTCGCCGAGTTCCTCGAGCACCGGGGATCCGTCGAGTACGTGTGCCGGCGCATCGAAGAGATCGAGCGCGAGCAAGCTGAGAAGGTTTCGAAGAGCGATTAACAAAGCGTACAGCCATCGACACTCCTCGCGTATCGTGCCGCTTGCCTCTTCGCGCCGTGATCGCGCCGCAAGATCACGCCGCCCTGCGCCCCGGTGTCCCGTCGAGCTCCCGCAGGATCTTCGCTTTGACGTGCACGGGAAGCGACGGCCACGCGGCACGGACGCGGATCAAGTCGTGTTCTTCCGCAGGAGCGTTCAGGGTCGGTCGATGGACCGCGAGATGCTCCTGGATTGCGGAAACCTGTTCCCGCAGCTTCGTCAACTCCGAGTCCTGCTCGCGGTCTTTCTTCGAGGGAGACAGGATCCACGACGCGATCAGGCCCGTGAACGACCCGAACATCCCCACACCGGCTGTCATCAGCACAGCGGCGATCATGCGGCCTTCGGTCGTTACCGGGTACTTGTCGCCGTACCCCACGGTCGTAATCGTCGCGAACGCCCACCACAGGGCGTCCTGAGGCGTACGGATGTTCGATTCGGCCGCCGTCTCGAATTGCAGTATGGAGATGCTCGAAAACAGCACGAGCAGCACCGACAGCAGCGCCACGGCGAAGAACGCACCGTCGGCCCGGCGGTGCAAGAGGTAATCCGCCAGGAACCGGGCCGATCGTACGCCGCGAAACGCCCGCAGGATGCGAATGATCCGCGCCACGCGCCCGGCGCGCGCCATATCGATCATGGGAATGCTCGACAGCAGGTCGATCCAGCCCCATTTCAGGTATGCCAGCCTGTCGTGCGCCGTATACAGGTTGATCCAGAAGTCCACGAAGAAGACCACGCACACAATCTGGTCGACCTGATCGAGAATCGCATTGGTCGACTCGCTCAATTTCAGGAACGACTGGGCCGCCAGCGACAGCAGCACGAAGACGCCCAGCCCGAACATGAAGAGCTGGTACGGTCTCAATTCGTGATGGGACGGATCGTTTTCCGGCCCCGCTGAGGCAGGTTCATTCATATTCAGGTGAAGGGATCGTACCGTCGCCGATCACTCGGCGATGATTCGCATTGGAAGTGTGAGGAGGAGGTGCATAAGGGGCCGGTAAGATGCGCGGTTGTGCCATTCGCGTCAACGCCAGAATCGAGCGGTTCGTCCGGGCGGCGGGACATGCCGATCCGCGAGCAGTGAAGGCTGGCAACCCGTCGCAGCATCTGCTACGTTTCGCGCCGCGCACACCCACTCGATGATTCCGGGACGCTGAAATGACCGATGGCTTTCTGGGGTATAAGACATCGCTGATGCTCGATGTCGTGGCGTGCGCGCTCGTCGTCGTCGTGCCGACGCTGCTGTTCAGCCTGTATTCGGTGCGGATTCGCCGCAATTATCGCCTGCACAAGCGACATGCGCCTGCACGGAGGGATCGAGGGGATTCTCGCAAAGCGGCCGCGCCCCCTCTCGGCGGTCGAGAAGGCGTCGTTCGACCGGCTGCTCTATGTCCATCTGTTTTTCGCCGTTTCCACGGTCATTCTGTGGGGAACGACCATCGTTCTGGCCCTCAAACGGATGCCCCATCCGCCGGCCCCCTGCGAGCACAGCCGGTTGCACAAGCGGCTGGGCTGGCTGGCGGCGGCCGATATCACCCTCACGTCGATCACCGGTCTGCTCGTGTATTACTACGGGTTCATCGTGGCGTAGCAGGCCGTTGACGTGGGATAGGCTTCCAGCCTGTCAGTTCTTGCGCATTTGCGACAGGCTGGAAGCCTATCCCACTTGACCCGACTGCCGGGCTCGAAAACCGGTCTGGACAGGATCGCGCCGATTCGTACAATTCCCGCCCGCGAAATCCCGCATCGCGGCGGAGCCGCGATTTTCGCAAGTCTCTAGGACCCTGCCATGCAAATCAGGCCCCTCGTGCCGTGGGGATTGGCGCTGTTTGTCTCAGCCGGCTGCCAGTCTTACTATCCGAATGGATACGGTCATCACGGCCCGTATTCAAACTTTCCGACGGGCCCGTACGTGCCGCCCGTGACGACGACTCCGGGGAGTTCGGGAACAGGATTGAAGTCGCCGACCCCCGTCGGCGGTCAAAGAAACCTACAGAACAGCGAGAGCGAGACGTCGGCTGACGGGACGAGGAAGGTCCCCGATCCCCGAGGCGCTCCTGGTGATCTCGGCGCTCCGGCGACCCGCGAAGAAAGCGATTCCATCAAGCGAGGCAGCACGAGCAACCGCGGCAATTCCGGTTCGACGACGGCCACGCCCGACAAAGACCCTGCCGACGATCTCGACGATTCGCTGTCGTCGATTGATGACGATCGTTTCGCGAGCCCGGTGGAATATCGCGGCTCGCCGGGCGACCGCGAGCTGAAGGAACCCCGTCGCATTGCGGCCAAGACTGCGCCCGATCCCTGCAAGAAGGATCCGAACGGATACTCCTGGCTGCGCGGCGTCGTGTCGCGCGATTCCAAATCGGGAAGCTGGCGAATCACCTACAGCCGCAATGCTCAAGAAGCCGTGCTACCGCGTCGAACAGATGACGCCGCCTCTGAAGCCCAAAGATCAGTAGTCGCGGCTCTTATTCGTCGTTGGCCGGCTCGTCCTTCGGGCTCGCAATGCGGCACGACAGGCTGCGCGTGATCTGCTCAAGAATCGGCTCGATTTCGTCGCGCTCTACTTCGGTCAGTTGATACAGCACCAGGGCCGTGAAGGTTCGCGTGCGGAAGGCGCGAACCCCCGCAATGTTCAGCCGATCGAGGCAGACGAAGTCGATGTCGCGGGCGACCGTAGGCCGCTTTTCGATCCGTGCCGCTGAACGGTAATCGTCGATCTCCTCGTATTCCTCGCGGAAGGCAGCCAGCACCGTCTGCACCACGTCGGCCGGTTCAGGACGGCTGGCAAACAGGCTCAGCATCCAGAATGCCGTCGCCGGGCTCGAGACGGTGATCGAAACCTGGTCGTCTTCCTGGTGTTCCGCGAGTTCCCACTCGCCGGGATAGCGAAAGCGAACCCCGTGGGATTGATAGGTAGCATCCATGATTGTGCACTGTGAATTCCGGTTTACGGGCGTCAGAATACGATAGTGCACGTCAGGACCCACGGGAAGCGTCCCGCGGGCTTGTGATCGCACTCATACGCACTCCGGAGCCCTCTGATGTCGCAACCTGCGCGCCATGTCGTTCACAACGTGTTTTTCACCCTGTTCGACGGTTCCCCCGCGGCGCGGCAGAAGCTCGTCGACGACTGCCGCAAGTACCTCTCCGGGCATCCCGGGGAAGTCTACTTCAGTGCCGGAGTGCTCTGCGATTCGCTGGCGCGGCCCGTCAATGACCGCGAGTTTGACGTAGGGTTACACGTCGTCTTCCGCAGCATGGCCGAGCACGATGCCTACCAGCAGGACCCCCGGCATCTTCAG
>JACQFH010000510.1 GCA_016200145.1 Planctomycetia bacterium
ACGGCCGAGGTCAGGGCCGTGACGTTCAGCCCCGACGGTCTGCTGGCGGCGTCGGGGGGCGACGACGCGACGATCCTCGTCTGGGACGTCAAGAAGGGCAAGCGGCTTCGCATGTTGACCGGGCACAAGGGGCCAGTAACATCTGTTGCGTTCAGCCCCGATGGCAGCTTGCTCGTCTCCGCCGGTGTGGATGGAACAGTGCAGGTGTGGGACCCGCAGGATGAAGACGAGCGGGCGCTCAGGTCGCTGCAATGCGGCGGCCCGATCAATCACCTCGCCTGGACGCCGGAGGGCCGCCACGTGGTGACCGCCCATGCGGGCGGCACTATCTGCGTCTGGCGATTGAACGCCTGGACGCCGACCCCTGCGACCAATTCCGAAAACGACGACCTGCGCATCGCGCGGTGGGTCCTCGAGATGGGGGGCCAGGTGCGCGTCGCGGTTCAGCAGTATGCGGGCTACGAGCCCGAGGTGAAAAAGCTGGATGATTTGCCGAAACGTCCGTTTCACGTCACCCGAGTGTTCTTCGACGACTGTCCGCGGGTCAACAACGAGAATCTGAAAACACTGATCGGCCTCACGCACCTGCGAGAGCTGATACTCGAGGACCTGACGATCACCGATGACGCGCTGGACGTGCTCGCCGAATTTCCCGAGCTGAAATTGTTATCGCTGAGTGGAAGCCGGAAGCTGACCGATGACGGCATGCGGCGATTGGCTCGTCTGACGAAGCTCGAATCGCTCTACGTCGGTTACGCGCAGATCACCGACGCCGGGCTCGAGTCGCTGGATGCTTTGACGAACCTGAAAGAACTGCGGGCTCAGCAACTCAACATGTCCGGCACGAGTCTGCGGCATTTCCCCCGGCTGAAAATCCTCGCGCTGGGCCTGTCGCAGATCACCGATTCGGGCCTAGCGCCGATCGCCGCGATGCCTGACCTCCAGGGCGTGGCCCTCAACAACACGGCGATTTCCGATGCGGGGCTTGCGCCCTTCGCGGGACTGCGAAATCTGGAGTACTTGAGCCTGAACGAATGCCCGAACGTGAGCGACGCGGGACTCGAGCATCTCAAGCAGGTGACGTCGCTGAAGCGGTTAGCACTGCAAAAAACCCGGATCACCCCATCCGGACGCGCCGCCTTCGCCGCCGATCATCCCGATTGCGTGGTTGAGTGATTGTGTGTTGCGCGTCTCCCGTGTGGCCTGAAGGGCCGAAATATTTCAAAACGGTGCAAAATAGAGATGTTGCCGCCCTGAAGGGGCGAAACAATCATCAATTGAATGTCGGCGCGACGCGCCAAATCGCAACGATGATACAACCGCAATACGAACCCATTCCGATCAACTCCCGCGCCAATTGTTCCGCCCTTTCAGGGCTTGCCTCGGTAATTTGGCTTGTCCCCAGGGCGTTGCCCTGGGCTGTCATATTACCACCTTTCAGGCGGACGCGCACGCATGCGGGTTTAGCGGCGACAGGCGCAGCGCGAGCCGCGAGAAGCGCGAAACGACGGAAGTGAATGCAAAGTGGGGATCATCGTATGCCATTCCGAACTCCGCACTTCTCCCCCTCGTGGTATACTGATCTCAGTGCCTGACCGTTGACCTCCACGACTTTGGCGAAATGAACCTGAACATGCAAACGAAGCAATTCATTGCGCTCTTCGCGATTGGCTGTCTCACCGTCGCGGCGACGCGAATCGCCGCCGCGGGCGATCTCGCCGTGGCGAACCCTGAAGCGGCGCAAAAAGCACGGCGGGCCGTCGAGCGGGGGCTCGTGTTCCTGGAGCAGGACGCCGCGGCGTGGCGCAATGAACGGCAATGCGCCACCTGCCACCACGGCACGATGACGGTCTGGGCTTACATGGAAGCCAGAAGTCGGGGCTATGCCGTGAACCCCGAAACGGTTCGCGACACCGTCGCCTGGACGAAAGAACGGCTGCTCGAACGGATCGAGCTGCCGCGCGATACGCGCCAGGGCTGGAGCATGGTCAACACGCCGGCGATCTATCTGGCGACGATGGCCCAGGCCGTTCCCTCTCAAGACGCCGTCTCGCCCGACGATCTCAAACGGATCGCCGATCATCTCGTGCGGCATCAGGAATCGGACGGCGCCTGGGCCTGGTCGGCAGCGCCCCCCAAGAACCGGCCGCCGCCGTTTTTCGAGTCCGACGAAGTGGCCACGCGCCTGGCATTTATGGCGCTGGCGCCGCACGTCCCGCCAAACGCTGCCGACCAATCGCCGGCCCGCGACAGCCGCGCGAAGGCCGCCGCGTGGCTCAAGAACGTGGAACTGTCAGACACCACTCAGGCCGTGACTCTGCGCCTGCTGATGGCCGTGCGAGAAAAAGAGTCGCCCGATTACGTCAAATCGGCGATCGGCACACTGCTGGAACGTCAGGGCAAAGACGGAGGCTGGGGCCAGCTCAAAGATCGCGAAAGTGACGCCTACGCCACCGGGCAGGCGCTGTACGTGCTCAACCTGGCCGGCGTCGCGGGCGATTCCGCGGAAGTCCAGCGGGGAGTCGCGTTTCTCGTCGCCAGCCAGAAAGAAGACGGCTCGTGGCCGATGACCCGCCGCGGCCATCCAGGAGTGACCCCCTCCGATTTCAAAATCCCGATCACCTATTTCGGCAGCGCCTGGGGCACCCTCGGCCTGATGCGCACCGTGCCGGCGAACAAGTAGAAGCGGCATCCTGCCGCTTTGCACTGTGCCCCCGATCCGAACTCAATCGTCACCTGCACCATGTCGACCGCTGAACCACAGTCAGAATCAAACGCCGATGCGGCAGGATGCCGCATCTACTTCCAGGTGCGTATCCGGGTTATTCCATGTTTCTTGTTGATTGAGTAGACGACGGCATGCTGACCGTTCTCGGCAATCCCCGACGGACGTGTGACGGGCTGACGCGGCGCGAGCTGCTGCAGGTCGGCGGGGCGGGAATGCTCGGATTGAGCCTGCCGAAAGTGCTAGCCGCCGAGAGCGTCGCGCCGCCGCGGGCGCCGCGGGCGAAGTCGGTGATCTTCGTCTTCCTGTATGGGGGACCCAGCCAGCTCGAGACGTTCGACATGAAGCCAGACGCCGCGAGCACGATCCGCGGGCCGTTTCAGCCGATCGCGTCGCGGACTCCCGACCTGCGGATCTGCGAGCACCTGCCGCGCCTGGCCGACCGGTCCGACCGATACTGCGTCGTCCGCACCGTGAACCATCCGCAGAACGATCACAACGGCACGCACTTCATTCAGACGGGGCATCCGCTGCCGCCCGCCGACCGCGGCGCGGCCCAAGTCGACGCCACCGACAAAGACTGGCCCGCGTTCGGGTCGGTGATTTCCTATCTCGATTCGCAGGCCGCCGGCAGAAAGGCGCGCTCGTTTCCGGGTTACGTTTATCTGCCGCGGCTGCTGGGGCACTTCGCCGGGTATGACATCAACGGGATGTACGCGGGATGGCTGGGGAAGGCGTACAACCCGATGGCCACCCGCATTCAGAAACGGGACGCGGCCGACAATCCCTATTTCCGCGACTGCACCGACGACGAGCTCGATTTCCGTTTGAACGGCCTGGAGCCGTTGCCGGGCATCACGCTCGACCGGTTAAGCCAGCGGCAGAGCCTGCTGTCGCAGATGGATTTCGCCCGCCGCCGGCTCGATCAGCACTCGGCCATCCGCAGTTACAACGGATTGGAGGAGCGGGCCGTGTCGCTGCTCTCGTCGCCGCAGATCGCCGAGGCGTTCGACATCCGCCGCGAGAAACCCGAACTGCGCGATCGCTACGGGCGCAACCTGTTCGGGCAGTCGCTGCTGATGGGGCGGCGGATGGTCGAAGCCGGGGCGCGGTTCGTCACGGTGGCGTGGGACCTGGCCGTGCGCGGCGACGTGTGCGGAAGCTGGGACATGCACTCGTGTCTCGAAAAGGTGATGAAGAATCATCTGCTGCCGGGGCTCGATCTGGGCTTTTCGGCCCTGCTCGACGACCTGGCCGACCGCGGGCTGCTCGACGAGACTCTTATCTTCGTCGCCGGGGAAATGGGGCGCACGCCCCAGTTCCAGAACCGGGGCCAGCAGGACGGCCGCGACCACTGGACGTACTGCTTTCCATGTCTCTTGGCCGGCGCGGGAGTGCGCGGCGGCATCACGTATGGGCAGTCGGACAAAGACGCGGCGTACCCGATGTCGCACCCCGTCTCGCCGGCCGACCTCGCCGCCACGATCTACGAGACGCTGGGCATTTCGCCCGATCTGCGAATCCCTGACGCCCAGGGCCGCCCGGTCTCGCTGGTCGACAACGGGCACGCGCTGCGAGAGCTGTTTGGCTGAAGTGCGGAGTTCGGAATGGCGAGCCGCGGCTGGGGCACCAACCTCTTTAGGTTGGTCCGCTGCCGGTGCATTCGTACGGACACGGCGGATGAAGCCCGCACAAATCAACCAATCTCAACGACCCGCACCAGCACGTTGCTGATCCGCTGCCACGTGTCGGTGATGCTCCAGTTCTTGATGCTGACGAGTTGAAAGAACACGACCAGCGGACCGGGGCTGACTTCCGGATTCTGGCCCGGATTCGGCGATTCGAAGGAAAACGGCGCCTCTCCCTGCCGGCCCACCAGGTTCACGTGACAACATCCTGCCACGCGGCGTGGCATCCAGGGGCGAAATGATTTCGCCCGCAGGGCGCAGCGCAGGACGGTGCTCTCCGTTGTCTCCCGTGTCTCGTACGTGAAAACGCCGCTCAGCGCCTTGCCGGAATGGTGCTGCCGGCGATCGTCGACGCGCACGCCCGTCAGGCTGACCCGTCGGAGAGGGGGCAACTCCGGGGATTCCCACGGCTCGAAGTCCTGGTACAGCGTGCCCTGTTTGATTCCGAATGACTCCTGCTGGGAAGGGGAGAGCTTCAGCGTCGCCAGCTCGTCGCCCGTCCAGTGTGCGAGGCAGCAATGGCCATTTTTCATCAACGCGGGCCCGAAGATCAGAGTGACCTCGACCCCCCGTGACGCTGCCTGTTCAAACACGCCCATCGCGTCCCGCGCTGCGGTCGCGTTGCTGAACATCCCGGTGACCCACGTCCTCACGAGGTTGAGTGACATCAAGAAGACCGCCAGGAATCGCTGCGGTAATGGAATCGGCCGCATTCATGGCTCGATTCTACCGCAGTCGCGCGATGCCCGGAAAGTATCTCGGCAGCCGATGATCCGGCGTCGATTCCGCGCGCCGGTCGTGGCGTTCGTTTGGGGCCGACAGCTCATGTGTCTGGCTCGCAGCCGCATTGCTGAAGCGGCAGGATGCCGCTTCTACACTTAGATGCGGCATCCTGCCGCATCCCTCCAAAATTGACTCCCCTGGCGCTTCTCGGGTAATCTGACAAGAACACAACCACGGCAAACACTCCCCTTGCGGAGCTTCCTGAGATGTTCTCGGTGCTCGGACCACGCGGACGGCTTTGCGACTCGCTGTCGCGGCGCGAGCTGATCGGCGTCGGGGGCATCTCGCTGCTGGGATTGGGCCTGCCCGATTTCCTGCGGTGCCAGGCGGCGCCGGCCGGAAAGTCACTGGCGGCAAACCGCCCGGCTGTCCTGCCCGGATTCGGCAAAGCCGAGTCGGTCATCTTCATCTATCTGCAAGGGGCGCCCAGCCACATCGACCTGTGGGACCCCAAGCCCGGAGCGCCCGCCGAGATCAGGGGCGAGTTCGCCCCCATCGCCACGGCGTTGCCGGGAGTTTTCGTCGGCGAGGTGTTGCCGCAGCTCGCCCGGCAGGCCGGAAAATATTCGATCATCCGTTCCGTTGGATGCAAGCCGAAGGGGCTGCCCAACCACGGCTCGGCAATCTACATGCTGATGACCGGGCACGACTCGATGAATTTCTCGCCCACGGGGCTGGCCGTGCCGCCGTCGCGAGAAGACCTGCCCTCCGTCGGCGCGGCGACCACGCGGTTCCGACCGGCCGAGACGGGGAAATTCGGCTACGTCACGGTGTGCGGCCCGACGAAAGAAGCGGGTGTGGTCGGACTCGGGCAGGGGGCCGGCATCCTGGGAGGCGCGTTTGATCCGTACCAGATGTACGACGATCCCACGAAGCCCCTCAAGCTCGAGGTCTTTTCGCTTCCCGGAGACATCACGTTCGACCGGCTCAAGGATCGCGTCGACCTGCGCCGGCTGATTGACGGGCAGGCCGTGGCGCTCGGGACGCAGCAGATCGCCGGTCAGAAGCTGACAGGCACCGACTCGTTCGACGCCTACTACCACGCGAATTCGGTCGGTCGCCCAAGATCGGCGCACCGACGACCAACAATGTCGGGCCCGGCGGCCGCGACCACTGGCCCGATTGCTACAGTTGCCTGATCGCCGGCGGTGGCGTGATCCCCGGCCAGGTGTACGGCGAATCCGACCGGTTCGGCGCCTACCCCAAGACGAATCCCGTGCACCCGTTTGACCTGATCTGCACGATCTTCCACTCCCTGGGAATCGACCCGGCGACCGAGTACCTCGACTCCCTCAACCGGCCCCGCCGTCTCGTCGACCACGGCAGCCCGGTGCTGGGGTTGTTCTAATACGCTGACGGAACTGATCTAACCCGGTGATCTCTCCGACGGCGCACCGAGACAACAATGTCCGCCACCTGGACATCGCGCACAGAACAGATCGCAGAC
>JACQFH010000472.1 GCA_016200145.1 Planctomycetia bacterium
CTTCACGGGAGGCGACTCGAAGTTCCTGGCGCTGTCTGCGACGGCGCAGAAGGACGTGGTGTTTGGTCCGGGTCGGACGATCACGGCGACGGGGGGCGGCCTGTCGTTCACGGCCACGACCGGCGCCATGACCGACACCGGTGACCTGACCCTCAAGGCCACGACCGACGTCGACTTGAACGGCAATCTGACGACGAACACCACGACCCCGGGCAGCGGCTTGAGCGTCACGGCCGACAGCGACAACAACGGCTCCGGAGCGTTCAGCTTCGCCGACACTACGACGATCAAGACGAACGACAACGCCCTGCACATCACGGCCGCGTCGATGACGCTGACCGGTGGGCGCAAGCTCGACAGCGGGACGGCGTCTACGACCATCGAAGCTTCGAACAATGAAACGATCGGATTGGGGACCGGTGCGGCCGGCGACATTTCGCTCGATAACGCTGTGCTTGGCAACATCAAATCCGGTGCGCTTGTCGTCGGCGGACTGAATACCGGAACCATCACCGTTTCCGGATACACCAGTTCTGCGCAGGGTCCCGTGACGCTGATTGCCGGATCCAAGGCCGTCGTGTCCGACATCCTGTTCAGCGGATCGGCCTCGACGTTTGCCTCCGCAGCCGCGGGCCTGAATGCCATCAAGGGGACAGCCGACCACGATATCAATGTCAACGTCGCAATCTCGACGAATCCGGCCGGCGACGTCTACCTGGAAGCCGGCAATCAGTTGACGATCGGCCCTGCCGGATCAATCACCACCGCAGGCGTCAGCGGCGGCACGTTAACGGTCAATGGCGGCATCACGATCCATGACGTCAATGTCGGAGCCGGCAATGTCACGCTGATCGCGCACGGAACGGGGGCCGACCTGACGGTCGGCAACGTCACGATCGCGTCGAACATCGTGTTGCAGGCGCCCCGCGACGTGATCGTCGTGGGCACGATCAAGACGACCACCGGCACCGCCGACATCACCCTCACGGCCGACGTCGACAACACGGGCGACGGTGGCGTGTGGATCACCGCAATCGGCAACGTGGATGCCGGCCGGAACCTGCTCATTTCCGGATCCGATCTGTTCAACCGCACGCTGGCGGGGGGCTTTACTCCGGACCTGCCGACGGCGACGCACATCAGCATCCACGTGGCCGACAACGCGGTCAACGACCCGCTGGTCGCCGGGGGCAGTGTCACCCTTAAGAGCAGCAGCGCGGCGGCCATCCCCGCGACGTCAGACATCGTTCTCGAGGGGATTGTCCGCTCGTCGGGACCCGGCGCAGTGGATATCACCGCCAAGCACGAAATCCTGACGCAGTCGGACATCAGCTCGAACGGCGGCACGATTCAGTTCCACGCGCCAGTCGTGCTGACCGGAACGACCGACGTCACAACGAACGGGACCGGAGGCATTGCCTTCGACGCCCAGGCGACGGTCAACAGTGTCGACAACGTCACTCCGCAGGTCTTGAACCTTACGGCCGGCAAAGGCGGAATCACCACGAATGCGGCCATCGGGGGAAATCACGTGCTGGGCGTGATCACCGCCAACGCAGCCAACGGAGTGACGTTCAATGCCAATGTGACAACCAACGCGGCGATCAACGTCAATGCCGATACCGACGCGACAGGGACCGGCACGTTTTCGGTCGGCGCCGCGGCCACCGTCAAGACGACCAGCCACGATCTGACGATTATCGCCAAAGACGTGGCGCTCGCCGGCAAGCTCAACAGCGGCACCGCCATCACGTCAATCGACACGGCGCAGGACGAGACGATCGGCTTGGGAAATACCGCCGGCGACCTGACGATCAGCGGCGCCGAGCTGCAGAACATCACGGCGGCCGAACTCGATCTGGGTGACAACAGCGCCCTCACGTCGCACACCAAGAGCATCACGGTCGACGGAATCTCGTCTGCCAACAGCGCGAATATTGACCTCGTCCAACTGAATGCGCTGATCGCACCGGGCACCATCAGCTTCCTGAACGGCAACTCCACGTTCACCTGGCTGAAGGCGACGGCGCTCAACGATATCGTGTTCGATTCCGGCCGAACGCTGACGGCCAACACAGACGGACTTGTGCTGACTTCGCAGAATGGCAACATCACCGACGCCGGGACCCTCACGCTTCAGGCTAAAGACGGCATTACTCTGAACAGCAACGTCAACACGGGAACAGCCCTGTCCGGCAGCGGCAAGTTCACGTTGAATTCCGACGCGGACAACGACGGGGCAGGCACGCTGACGCTTGCCGCCGGCAACTTCATCACCACGAACAACAGCGATCTGACAGCCACGTTCGGCGTGCTGAACCTGCCGGGTGCAGGAGCTGGGATTCTCAACACCGGCAACACCGCGATCGGCGGCACGACCACCCTGTCTCCCACAAATCTGCAGACGATCGGCGTCGGAAATGCCGTCGGCGGTTTCACAGCCGATGCGACGCTGCTGGGCAAGATCACGGCCCAGCACTTGACGATCGGCGGGACGCTGAACGGCAACATCACCGTCGACGGGCTGACAACGGCGATCGTCCCGAATGTGCCGGGGACGATCACTCTGCTGGCCCTCAATGCCAACGACAGCATCAGCTTCGTCAATAATCCCAGCAACTTCCACGCCCTGACGGCGCGGGCGCACAATGGGATCAATGTTCAGCAGAACCTGACCACGGTCGGTTCGGGCGTCGTGGCGGGGGCGATTTCACTGGACGGCGATTTTGACAACGCTGCCGCGCCGGGCACTCCGGCCGACAACATCGTCTTCAATCCGGGGGTGACGATCACGTCGTCCGACTCGATCACGCTCAAGGCCCAGACCAGCAAGATGACCGACACGGGAAACCTGACGCTGAATGCCGTGAAGGACGTTACGATTCAGAGCAATCTGACGACCAACACGACGACGCCAGGAGCCGGGTTGGCGATCAACGCCGATACGGATACCGATGCGGCCGGTACGTTCACTGTCACGCCCGGCTCGGCCGTGTTCACCAGCAACAGCCCGCTCAACATCATTGCCGCCGACATCGATTTGCAGAACGCAGGCGCGTCGCACGGCACGATCAGCGCGGGAACCGGCGCCGCCAACGCGCCGATCAACCTCATGCCCTCAACGACGGGCGCGACCATCGGCATCGGGGCCGCGGGCACGAGCTTCTCGCTCTCGAACGCCGAGATCGGCAATATCATCAACACGACCGGGCTGGTGACGGTCGGACTGCCGAACAATCTGGGAGGCGTACAACTCGCTTCGGCCGAGGTCGTCGACAAACTGGGCGTGAATCTGAAAGTGATCACCGGCGCCGAGATCCTGCTGGGGAACAACGACTTCACGACCACGTCGACGAAATGGGACGTGACGCTCGTGGCGGACGGCGACGGCAACCTGACCGGCAGGATTGCCAACGAAGCCAAGGCCACCGGCGATCCGACAACCGGCCGGCTGGGGGCCAACCTGCTCACGCTGCGTGCGGCCGAGGGGATCAACGTCAACACGACTTCGGTCTCGCTCGACGCGATCAACACGACTTCGGGCGACATCGATATTCACGAGACCGCCAGCTTCCTGACGCCGGCCAGCAATCTGGCGATTAACCAGATCTGGCAGCAGGGGCCGGGCCAGATCACGATCGTTTCGGCGGGGCAGATCACTCAGGGTGTCAGCCCGGGCGGGCAGAATATCAAGGGGACGACGCTGGAAATGATCGCCGCCAATGGAATCGGCAGCGCCACGCCTTTGCAGACGGCCGTCAGCACGCTGGCTGTGCGGAACGGCCCGCTCAACAACATTCAGATCGTCAATCAGGTCGGCGGCCCGCTCAACATCGGGCACTTGGGGACGGGCGGCAAGGCCGTTTCCACGACCGTGGGGACGACCGACGTCATCGGCGTGACGAACACCACGTCGAACAAGGGCTCAATTTTCATCGAAACCGACGGCGCGATGACGGTGCTGGCGAACGACAACGTCACGAACACGGGGGGCGGGAATACCACTCTCACCTCCGATCCGGGCGCCGCCAGCGACATGACGATCAACGCCCGCATCCTGGCCTTCGGCGGCAACGGCAACATCAATCTCAACGCCGGCCACGACCTGTTCGTGAACGAGAGTGGTTTCGATCCGGACGTCATGGCGGAGGGGACCGGCAACATCACCGCCGTGGCACAGCATTCGATCGTCCTGGCAAACAACGTCCACGTCGACGCGGCTCAGGGAAACATTTCCTGGACGGCCCTCAAAGCCGACCTGACGACGAACGCGCAGATCCATGTGAACGGCGGCGCGGGAAATATTTCTCTGGACGCCGGCGGTAATCTGCTGATCAACGACAGCAACGGCCCCGGCGCCACCCCCGATCTCGAAACGAAGGGGACCGGCTCGATCTTCGGCGAAGCCGGAAGCGCATTGAACTTGGCCCCCAACGTCCTGGTGCAGGCCGACCACGGCGGCCACATCGAGTACACGACGCACACCGGCGACATCACGAGCAACGCCAGGATTTTCGCCCTGGGGGGCAGTGGCAACATTCACTTCAACGCCGGCAACAACCTGAACATCTTCGACAGTGGGTTCGCGACCGAGATGTTTGCCGAGGGCGCAGGCCGGATTATCGGCATCGCCCAGAACCAGGTCACTCTGGGCAACAACGTGTCGCTGCAGACGGCCCAGGGCTGGCGTTCGGATGCTCAGTCGGCTCAAGTGAAGGGGACGGCCGGCGGCAACGTGCAGTTCATCGGAGCACCCGTCACCCCGACCATCACCGCGCTGCACCCTGTGGTCAACGACGTCCGGGCTGAACAGGTCATCGTTACCGGTCTCGAAGTGCTGCACATCGATTTCAGCGAGCCCGGCGGTCACGACTTCCTGATCGTGATCGACTGGGGCGACCACGTCGACAACAAGAGCGTCATTGGCGGCAATCCGTCCCTGCAGTTGATCTCCGTTTCGGAGCCGGGCAGCTACACGTTCACCCACGTCTACAAGGCGAATCCGGACCCCAACAACCCCGCCGCGCCGATCCCGATTCTCGTGATGGTGTTCCACGACAGCCGCATCAGCCTGTCGGGGCACCAGTCGCAGCAGATTACCGGAACGATCGGCCACAGCGACCGCATTCCGCTGCAGGTCGACTATACGTACTTGAACAATGCCTCGATTGCCGACCTGCCGACCAATCAGGTTACGCAGGTGGGCATCATCAACCCGACGTTCGAAGCCAACCGCATTTCGCGCGACCTGCAGCTCGGGTTCTCGAGCTCGTTCGTCCCCGTCGAAGATGCCGCGTTCGCCATTTTCAGCAACCCGGGCTATGCCGCCTACCAGGGCGAGGCCTCGGTGCCCGGCCTGGGGCTCGGGCTGATCACGATCGATTCGAACATCTATATTTCCAAGCCGCAGCAGTCGGTCGCCCCCTCGGCGTCAGCCGCTCCCACCGGTCCGCCGCCGCAGGGTAGCCAGACGCAGGCCGCCGACGCCGTGGCCCGCGCCGGCGACACGAGCACCGCCGAAGAGCGGCAGGTCATCATCCAGCGGCTCGACGACGATGACAACGTGCTGTCGGAAGTGCGCATGCCCGAATCGATCCTCGACAATCTCGACGGTCTGTTCGACACGCTCAAGAACGGCCGCTTCCGCATTTCGGTCATCGAGCCGGGCGAATCGAAGCCTCGCGTATTGCTCGACAACGTGAACCTGCGCGGCGGCAAACCGGCTTCGGACGTGGAAGAAGGGGATAAGCCCCCCACGACCGATGCGGTTGAAGGCGATGCAGGCCAGCCGCAGGCGGCCGCGCCTGCCGCCGATCAAGACGCCTTGTCGCTCGCTCGACCGGGCGAAGAATCCGATGCAAGCGACAGGGCCGTCGCGGTGGCATTGTCCGCCCGTCGGTCGACCGATGGCGACCAGACTGCTGGTAAGACGAATTTCGGGCCCGACGGCCGAACGGCCGCACACCGTTCGCGAGCGGGCCACATGGCGGCCGGTGCGGCGCTGGGTTTGACGGCACTGGCCGCCAGCGTGGGGACGGATTCCTGGGAAGAACGAGTCGACGCGGCACTGGCCGTGGCCGGTGCGGGCGCACTTTCGAAATCGGCGCGTCTGGCGCGCCGCTTGAGGAATCGCGGTGACCGGGCGCGACGCTCCGGTCGCAAGTTGGGAAAAGTTTGAAATCGGGTACCATCGACGCAGACGAGAGTGAGTCACTAGCCGTTCTGGCTGCGAAATTTCTGGGAGCAGGCCCATGCTGAATTGCCCTTATTGCAAAACCGATCTGGCCAAACTGGCCGCGTTTCCCGACGTTTGCCCCGGTTGCGGGAAGAGGCTTGATCGCCCAGGCAACGAAAGCGCGAGCGTTCAGCTCTTGCGCGACAGCGCCGACCTGTCCGGCTCGGGTTCTGTCTCAGACGCCGGCGGCACGATGCAGTCGGGTGATTCGTCGCTGGGATCGGCGGGCTCGGGATCGGGGGTTTCGGGATCGGGCAGCGGTTCGTCGGCTGCCGATAATCCGAATTCTTCCAAGACATTCATTTCCGACCAGTGGGACGAGCCGCCGGTTCCGGATGCACCCTCCAAGTCGGACGATTACCCCAAGCTGAAGGAAAGCGCGAGCGTTCAGCTCTTGCGCGACAGCGCTGAAGAATCGAACCCGGATATCGCGGCGACGGTGCAGTCGTCGGAATTCGCCCCCGCGGCCCCGGCCGGCACGACTCCTTCGGGCGAGTCGGACGACCCCAATATTTCCAAGACGTTTGTCTCGGACGAGTTCGACGAAAACGACGTCAATTCCCTGACCGTCCAGTCGGGCGAGATGGAGCACGGAGTCTCGGAACAGGCCGGCAAAACGGTGCAGTTCGAGGAAGCGGACGATCCGTCGATCCAGAAGACGGTGCACTCAGAAGAATTTGCGCTGCAGGATGCCGCCGGTGCTCCAGTCGATCGGACCCTCATTTCCGACAGCTTCGATTCCGCGGAAGGCGTGCAGGCCACGATGCTCTCGGACGAGCTGCCGGCGGGCGCCGTCCGTACGATGCAGGACATGTGGTCGGGCGCGTTCGAAGGCCGCACCACGCCCGGCATGACGATCAAGGGGAAAGAAAAGAAGGATGACCGCGGCAAATCGAGCCTCGTCATCCGCGAGCGGTCGATGGTCTCTCCGGGCGAACAGAAGCCCAAGGGATTCGCGGCCGAGTATGAGCTGATCAAGATCCTCGGTGAAGGCGGTATGGGCGTCGTCTACGACGCCAAGCAGATGTCGGTCGACCGCTCGGTCGCCGTCAAGATGCTCAAAGGCAAAACGGCCGGCGACGAGAAGCAGCGGCAGAAGTTTCTGGCCGAGGCGGTCGTCACCGGCGAGCTCGACCATCCCAACATTGTGCCGATCTACGACGTGGGAACGAGCGACCGGGGGTTGCTGTTCTACTCGATGAAGAAGGTGAAGGGGACTCCCTGGATCAAGCTGGTCACGAAAAAGTCGGTGCCCGAGAACATCGACATTCTGATGAAGGTCTCGGACGCCATTGCGTTTGCCCATTCGCGCGGAGTCATCCATCGCGACCTGAAGCCCGAGAACATCATGCTCGGGGAATTCGGTGAAACGCTGGTGATGGACTGGGGGCTCGCGCTTCCCGCGCCGGGTTACGCCAAGTCCGACACGATCGCGACGTCGCACAGCATGGGGGGAACGCCCGCTTACATGGCTCCCGAAATGGCTTCGGGGCCACTCGAGAAGATCGGCTTCGCCAGCGATATCTACCTGTTGGGGGCCATTCTGTATGAGGTGCTGACTGGCAAGGCGCCGCACACGGGCAAGAACACGATGCAGTGCCTGTTCGCGGCGACCAAGAACGAAATCCGGCCTCCCGAGAACGAAAACGTCTCGGGCGAATTGATGGATATCGCCCTCAAGGCGATGGCCACCGATCCCAAAGACCGCTATCAGAACGTCGCCGAATTCCAGGTGGCAATCCGCGAATACCGCATGCACATCGAGAGCATCGTGCTCTCGACACGGGCCTCGGAAGAGCTCGAAACCGGCGAGCGAACGGAAGATTACAACTCGTTCAACCGGGCCCTGTTCGGTTTCGAGGAAGCGATCAAGCAGTGGGACGGGAACACGCGGGCCAAGAGCGGACTGTCGGAAACCAAGTCGAAGTACGCGGGTGTGGCCCTCAAGAAAGAAGACTTCGACCTGGGGCTCGGTTTGCTCGACCGCGACGATCCCGAGCACCTGGCGATCTACGCGCAGCTCCAGAAGAAGAAGCGCGAACGCGAAGGCAAGCAACGCACGCTGAAGCTCATGAAGCGTGGCGCCGTCGTGGCCGGTGTGTTGTTTGTCGCGGTCATTTCCGTGGCCATGTATTTCGTGAATAAGGAAAAGAACAACGCCGAAATCGCCAAGCAGGCGGCCGTCGAACAGAAGGACCTCGCCGACATCGCCAAGACCAAGGCCGAAGAACAAGAGCAGGAAGCGAAGGAGCAGAAAAAGGCCGCCGACATCGCCAAAGAGCAGGCCGACATTCAAAAAATGGCTGCTCTCGACCAGAAAATGCAGGCTGACATTGCGAAGGAACAAGCTGTCACGGCCAAGTCTCGTGCAGAATACGAAGGCTACGTCGCACAGATCGGCCTGGCGGCTGCCAAGATCGACGAGAACTCGTTCGAAAGCGCGCTCGAGCTGCTGGAAAACTGTCAGCCCGAACTGCGGAACTGGGAATGGGGCCGCCTGATGTATCTGTGCACACGCCACATCAAGTCGGCCGATTCCAAGTCGCCGATCGACGCCGTGGCGTTTTCTCCCGACGGCAGCCGGTTCATCACCGGCGGCTGGAACAAGACGGCCAAGATCTGGGATACTGAAACAGCCACGGAAAAACTCTCGCTTCCCGTCGTCGGCCTGTTTGTCCACGCCGTCGCCTACTCACCCAACGGCAAGGTCGTGGCCACCGCCGGCAACGACAAGCGCGTTCGATTGTGGGATGCCGAAACCGGCGCCCCGGTGAAGACCGACGGGGAATTTGCCGGACACACCGACGGCGTTCTCTCGGTTGTTTTCTCGAAAGACGGCTCGAAGCTGCTCACGGGGTCTTATGACAAGACCGCGCGGCTGTGGGACGTCAAAACCGGCAAAGAGCTGCGCGTCCTGAAAGGACATTCCTGGTGGGTCTGGTCGGCTGTCTTCTCCCCCGATGAAACGCAGGTCGTTACGGCCAGCCAGGACGGCTCGGCGATCGTCTGGGACCTCAAATCGTCGGAGAAAAGCGTGCCGCCCCAGTTCCTCGAGCACTCGGGCCCCGTTTACACGGCGGCGTTCTCGCCCGACGGCGAATTTGTCGCCACCGGCGGTTACGACACGAAAATCCTGATCTGGCGCCCCAAAGACGTCAAAGCATTCGACCTGGGCAAGCTGGCCAAGGACGAAAAGCAGGAGCACGTCCCGTTCCGCGCCCTGGAGGGGCATGGCGGACCGGTCCGCTCGGTCAGTTTTTCGAAGGACGGCGGTCTGGTCCTTTCAGGCAGCCACGACAACACCGTCAAAATCTGGGAAGCGGTTTCGGGGCGCACCGTCAAAACGCTGCGCGGCCACGCAAGCTGGGTCCGGGCTTGCGCGTTTTCGCCCGATCACAAGACCGTGCTCTCGGCGAGCCACGACAACGTCGCCAAGCGCTGGAACATCACCGACTACGAGGAAGTGCGCGTCCTGCAGGGGCGCGTGCTGCACGGCCACAGCGACGCCATCCTGGCGGTCTCGTTCGATCGCGACGGCAAGAATCTGGTCACGGCCAGCCGCGATCGCACGGCCCGGACCTGGGATTTCCGCACGGGGGGCGAGCTCCAGTCGTTCGCCGAAGGGCACGCTTTCCTGGCCTCGAACGCCGCCTTTTTCCCCGATGGGAAAAAGTTGATCACCGCCGCCGTCGACAACACCGCCCGCCTGTGGGACGCCGACAGCGGCACGCAGATTTCGAAGTTTGAACGCACGGGCCGCAGCGCTGCGCTGGCCCTCACGCCGAAGGGCGATCGGATCCTCACCGGAGGTTATAAGCGCACATTGGCCGACAACAAGGAAGACTGGATCGCGCAAGTCTGGGACGTGGAAACCGAGAAAGTCGTAAAGGTTCTCGAGGGGCACAAGTACGAAGTCACGAGCGTCGCCATTTCGCCCGATGGCCAATGGCTGTTTACAGGCGACGCCAATGGCCGCGGGACACTCTGGAATGCCGAAACTTATGCACCCGTCCACAAACTGCAATTGCACACCGGCAAGATTTCGGCGGCCGTGTTTCTCACCGACAGCTCGCGACTGCTCACGGCCAGCACCGACAGGACGGTCTTCCAGTGGGAGGTCAGGTCCGGAAAAGCGCAATTGCCTCTGGTCCTCAAGCACCCGGATACTGTGCTCGCCATCAATCTAGTCCCCAACAGCCGGCAGGCCCTGACCTGCTGCGGCGATGGCGTCGTTCGCATCTGGAATATCGATCAGGCTCAGGAAGCGGGAGCGCTGCCCAAGCCCGAGAAGGGCGCCATTAACAGCGTTTCCGTTTCCGCCGACGGATTGCAGGTGCTGACGGTCAATCCTGACGAAAAGACAGTCAGGCTGTGGGACCTCGCCAAGCGGACCGAGCAGCACGCCGCTCAGGGGGGCCAGGAAGCCTTCATCGATTTTAACCAGTTCAGCCGGGCGCGCGGCCAGTTGTGGACCGCCATGTTCGCCCCCGAAGGTGAAAAGATCCTCACAATCGGCGGGAGCGAAGCCCGAATGTGGGACATGAAACGGGGCGTCGAGCTGATCACCTTCAGCCCGAACGGCATCGTCGCCGCGGCCGGTTTCTCGCCGAATGGCGAACGCGTGGTGACCGGCAGTTGGGACAACGCCGCCCGCATCTGGAATGCCAAAACAGGCGTTGCCATCCGCAAGCTCGAAGGGCACAGCAGCTACGTCAACAGTGCCGTGTATTCGCCCGACGGTCGTCAGATTCTCACGGCCAGCGACGACAAGACCGCCATGCTCTGGGACGCCGAATCGGGCAAGATGATCCGGGAGTTCAAAGGGCACGACGACCGCCTGCGATCGGCCGTGTTTTCGCATGACGGCAAGCTGGTGCTGACGGCCTCGAACGACAGCACGGCACGTTTGTGGAACGCCGAAACGGGCGTCGAGCTGGGAAAATTCGTCGGTCACGAATTCTCCGTGATGAGCGCGGTCTTCTCGGCCGACAGCAAGAAGGTCGCGACCGGGGGCGAAGACAAGACCGCCCGCATCTGGGACGTGGCGACTTTTAAAGAACTGCTCGAGACCCCGCTCGCAGGCCATACCGCGTCGGTGGCGTCGGTCGCGTTCCTGCACGACGGTGAGCGTGTCGTGACAGGCAGCCTCGACAACACGGCCAAGCTGTGGGACGCCTTGACTGGAAAGGAAGTTCTGACCCTCAAGGGCCACACTCAGGAGGTCACCTGTGTGGGGACGTCGGATGACGGGCGATATGTCGTCACGGGCAGCCGCGACGGTACCGCCGTGGTCTGGCTCTCGAGCGCCTGGAAGGGAGACGCCGCGCCTCAGCCTCAGCAGCAGGCCTGGATGCGCGGCGCGAGGACGTTCGTCCGCGCGGAATGAGTGTCGACGTTGCTCGATTCGTCAGCCGGCTTCTCGTTGCCGGAGGGCTTGCGGTCTGCATCGTCGGCCGGTTCCGCCGCGGGAGTGGCACCGGCTTCGCCTGTTGACTCGCCGGGCATTTCGTTTGCCGATTCGCCCGAAAGCGCCGCCGGAATGGGGAACCCCAGGTCCTCCGCGAAACCCAGCAGGTATTCGACGACGTCGAACAGCGTCGGCTCGATCGCCTGTTCACCGCTCGCAGCCGCCAGCTCGAATTCGACCATCGAATCAAGCTGCGCCAGGTATCGAAAGACGATTCCGAAGTTGTCTTGAGGGATGGAGGCAGGTAAGGCCTGCGTGATCCAATCTCGCGCAGTGGCAATCAGGCTGTCCCAGTTCTCGAACAGCGCCTGCGGAATCCACTTGCCTTCCACCCGGACGAACGCCACTTCGAGTCGATAGAGTTCGGCGAGTACTGCCTCATCGACGGGAAGCTGGATCACCAGCGTGCAGCGATCCGCGTCGAGATCCCGAATTGTCAACTGGAGCAACGACGGATTGTCAAACACTTCCGGCAGCGGCCCCGCAATGTCGCGCAGGGTGGCGGCGGCTTCCGGGCTGCTCAGCGCGCTTTCGACAAGTACGCGCAGGTCGGCCATCACTGGCCGGCCACGTGTGCGCAGCAGCCGTCCCAGGTCGGCCCGTTGCAGTCGTTCCAGGTCGGTTTGTTCACCCGAGGCCAGCCATTCGACGAGGCGCAGCGCCGCTTCGCGCGGATCTTCCTCCGGCTCGAATTCCGAGACCAGAGCTGCGCTCTTTCTGGCGATCTGCGAAAACCATCTCCACGCCTGTGGATGAAGACGTTCGCCAAACAGCCGCGAGAGGCTGTTAAGATCTCGCCGGTAGCTTTCCGGCAGGGCGTCCCAAACCGCGTCGGGGTGGTTTAAACGAAGTTCGCCGAGCAATTTCAGGACGGCCGCATCGGGAGTCTCCGGGACCTTGGCATCGACCGCATCGAAGACGGAGTCTGGTGCTGTGTCGTTCGCAGTGGATTGCCCGTCGGCCGCTTGGTCAATGTTCCCGGATGCCGAATTTGCCACGGCAGCCGAACCGAGAGCGGCCGCTGGCGGCGGCTCATTCGAACATCCCGCAGTCAGCAACACGAGACTCACGCCCAGCCACGACAACCCGTGTACCAGCCGAATCATAAAACTACCCAGATGTCTAACATAGAAATGCGCCCGCATTCAATGCCCGAATAGTATGCCGCCAGGCAAATCGTGTGAAGATCGAATCGGCCGCAACATCCGGCTCATTTCCGTGCGGGCGATTGTTCGGAGCCCGCTGCCGGCTTCGTCAGACAGTCAAAAAACCGATTGGTCAGTTTTTCCGCCAGACTGTTCGTCTTGAGCCTCGCGCGCAGGTTCGTCCAATCGACGCAGTCCATCGGCTGGTCCTGATTGAAGCACGAGAAGACCGGCTCGCTGTCCTTTCCGGTCGCCGGATCGACGTGCTTCTGCAGGCACTGGCCGCAGACTTCCTTCATCATGCACTGCATCATCGAATTGATCGACGCGATCGCGACGTGCTCGTTCTTGAGATGCGGCTTGAGGACGCCGTGCCGCGCCTGCGACACGGCAGCCATCATCCGGTCGGAGCCGATCGCCAGAATGCGATCGACGTCCGCGAGCGCAATCCGCCGGTCGCCCGGCAGATCGCCGGTCGCAAAGGCCGTGAGCGCCTGCACGATGTTTCCCACGAATGTCAGATCTTGCGGCCGGCGCGGGGCAATCGGTTCGCCCTGGTCGACCGACCAGATCACCTGATCGGTCGAATCCTCGATCGCTTCCTGCATGAATACGTCTTCCCTGCGGCGATAACCGGCAAAGTACAGCACCATCGAACCCTGGTCGCGGAGCGCCTTGCCGATCGAGAACAGAACTGCATTGCCCAGCCCTCCGCCGACGAGCAGCACCGTTTCGTCTCCGGGCGTCTCACTGGGAGTTCCGGTGGGGCCCATGACGACGACGGGTTCACCGGGAGAAAGCGTCGCACAGAGCCGCGAGCTGACCCCCATTTCCAGAACGATCATGGTGAGCAGGTCTCGGACCGGATCAACCCAGGCTCCGGTAAGCGCCACACCTTCCAGCGTCAGTCTCACGCCGTCGACGACCTTTGCCCGCGATTCGTAATTCTGTAACCGGTAGAACTGACCCGGCCGAAAATTCCGCGCGGCGTACCGTGCCTTGACGATCACTTCGACGATCGTGGGGGTGAGGCGGCGAACCTCCACGACGCGGGGGACCAGCGCTTCGTCGAGGAAATGCGTCAGACTCGCAAATTCGTCGAGTGGGGTTGGATCCGTTTCAGCCCGGGCGATCTCGCTGGCGAACAACCGGGCGATCTGCGGAGCGCCGTGTTTGGCCGACGCCATGGCCTTCACCACGTTGCCGGCGTAATCGGGGTGGTTATCGCCATAAAATGAGATCAACCGCCCGTCGCGTTCGTACGATGCGAAGACGGCGTCGCGTGCGGCGCCGTCGTCGGCCTCGAGCTTCCAGCTGTTTCCGTGCGCCACAATGCGATGCTTCTGAAAGAATCGTCCATCGGCGTCGAGTTTCAGCGAATCGGGCGACTCCCGCGCGAAAACCGTGTTGGGGGTCGTCCCCGCGGCGACGCACACAGATGAGGCCGGCAGCGAGATTTCGCTCCCGTCGGACCGTTTGAATTTCAATGCAGACACGGCGCCGAATTCGTCGGGGATTGCTTCCACGGGCGACAGTTTTTCAGCGAAGACAACGCCTTCTTCCAGCGCCTTTGCAACCTCTTCGTGATTCAGCCGATAAGCGGGCGAGTCAGTCAGCTTCTTGCGGTAGGCGATCGTGACACCTCCCCATTCCCAGCAGAGCGATACCAGGTCGGGGGGGCGATTCGCCAGCCGCGCGCGTTCGCGCTCGGCCCGCACTGCACGCCCGTGCTCGAGAAAAGTCCGCAGAATTCCGGTCTCTTCGGCGTCGCACATTTTCCAGACCTGGTGTTCGCCGTAGACGGCACACAGTCTCTCGAATTGGGCGAGCGCCTTTTCGACCTGCACGGGGTAATAGGCGAGAAGCTCGGTTGCGGTGTCGATCGCGGTGAGTCCCCCGCCGATGACAATCGCCGGCAGCCGCACTTGCAGGTTAGCCAGCGACGACCGCTTGAAGGCGCCGGTCAGTTGCAGGGCCATCAGAAAGTCGCTGGCCTTGCGAATGCCGCGGATCAGATTGTTCTTCATGGGGATCACGGTCGGTTTGCCGGCCCCCGTGGCGAGCGCCAGGTGCCGGAACCCGAGGTTCCACACGTCGTCGAGCTGCAGCGTGCCTCCAAATCGCACGCCGCCATAGCATTTCACGTTGCGGCGGCGCAGCAGCGTCAGGTACATCACGATCAGAAACGTCTTGTCCCAGCGGACGGTGATGCCATATTCCGAGACGCCGCCAAATCCCAGCAGGATCCGCTCGTCCAGATCGGCTTTGAGCGAAGTGAAATCGCGAATTGGGTGAGGGCATGCCCGGCCTGAACCGGTCAGTTCGTCGGAGACCGGTTCGAGCTTGAGGCCGTCGATTCCCACGACACCGAAACCCTCGTTTGCCAGGTAATGCGCCAGCGTGTATCCGGCGGGCCCCAGACCGACGACGCAGACGTTCGTCCCGTGGTAGGGAAGCGCATAGGGCCGCTGGTGATTCAGCGGATTGAACCGGGTCAGCAGGCTGTAGATTTCGAACCCGTACGGAAGCGAAAGGACGTCGTTGATCACGCCGGTTTCGGCCTGCGGAATGTTCACCGGGTCCTGTTTCTGAAAGATGCAGCCCTTCATGCAGTCGTTGCAGATGCGGTGCCCTGTGCCGGCGCACATCGGATTGTCGACGACGATCACCGCAAGCGAGGCCAGCGGATCACCCTTGCTGTTCAGGAAGTGCGCTTCGGAGATTTTC
>JACQFH010000473.1 GCA_016200145.1 Planctomycetia bacterium
CCTGGACATGTGGTTTTCCTTCACGCAGCCCGCCATACGAATTCGAATCCGTGTCATCAAAAAGACACCCTCGATTGTAGCGGGTTGGGAGCAGGGCAGGAAACGAAGGAATTTCGAACACTAATAACCGCTAATCGACGTTAATCTGGTCTGGCGGCCTGCGGAGCCAACAGGCCATGAGCGTTGATCAGCGTCGATTAGTGTTCCGCTCCGTTGTCTCGGTGCGAAGGCGGATTCGAGGCAGAGCTTCGGACCGGCTTTTCCGCCACGTGCTAAATCCGAAATTCGAAATCCCACATCCGAAATCTATCCCCTCTCACTTTTTCAGTGATTACCGCAATTCGCACCTGAACTCGTGTAGATGCCTCATAGCTGTTCAATCTGATTCACCTGCCGGCAAGCCGGCAGGGGTCTTGCCGGTTGCGGATCTCAACCATCTAGCTACCCAATCTCATTCACCTGCCGGATGAACCGGCAGGAGTCTCACGTCGCGATGCTCCAGTTCTGCGCGGGCATTCCCTACAATCAATGTGCGGGGTCCGCGCGGTTTGGTTCCGCGCAGTTGATCGCCGTTTTCTGGCGCAGAGCGAGTTGTGAATCACGACGCGAAGTTCACGCTGTTCACCGGAATTGCCGGCAGCGGCAAGACGGCCGCCCTGCTCGACCTCTATCGGGATGCGCTCGCCCAGGCGCAACAACGCGGCCGGCCCGGATCGACGCTGTGGCTGGCCCCCACGAATCGGGTTCGGGCCGAGACGCGCAACCGTCTGCTCAATGACTCACTGAAAGCCGCGTTCCGGCCGAATCTTTTCACGTTCGACCAGTTCGCCGACGAAGTCTTGAAGGGGGCGCCTGAGGCGGTCCAGCCCTGCTCGTCGGCCATGCAGCGCGTCCTGTTGCGGCGGGTGGTGGCCCGCCTGGTCCGTGACAGGCAATTGAACCACTTTGGAAAGATCGCTCTCACCTCGGGGTTCCTGGACCTCGTGACGTCGTTCATTTCGGAATTGAAACGGGGCGAAACCTGGCCCGAACATTTCGCCGACGCCTGCCAGCGCCGCGGGAACCGCGCTGGCGATCGGGAACTCGTGCTCATCTACAAGCACTACCAGGAATCGCTGGTTGCGGCAAATCTCTACGACGGGGAAGGTCGATTCTGGTCGGCCCGCGCGGCCCTGGAAAGCGGGCACTGGGGACGATTCGGCGAATTGACGCTGGCGGTCGTCGACGGCTTCACCGACTTCACGGAAGCGCAATACAAAATTCTCGAACTGCTGGCGCGCCGGGTCGACAGGCTCTGCGTGTCGCTGCTATGGGACGACGGCGAAACCGGACGCGAGCTCTTCGCAAAAACGGCCGCGGTGATCAACCGGTTCAAAATCCTTGGCGGAACGGAAATCCGCGCGTCGTCGCCGACGCCGCGCGACAAGCCGTCGGCAAACCGAACGCAGCCGCCTTTGCCGCCGGCCATTGCCCACATCGCCGCGAATCTGTTCACGAATCCGCGCGAGGTCGTCCGCTCGTCAGATGCTTCGGGAATTGAAGTCGTCGCCGTGGCCGGCAGCCTGGGGGAAGTGCGGTCGATTGCCGCGCGGGTCAAGGGACTGTTGCTGCAAGGGGTCTCGCCGGCCGACATCGTCGTCGCGGTGCGCGATCTCGACGAGTATGCCGTGCTGGTCGACGAGGTGTTCACAGCCGCCGGATTGTCTTACGCGTGCGAGACGGGGCAGTCGTGCCGGCATTTGCCGGCGGTGAAAGCGCTGTTCAATCTTTTGCGGCTGGAGATGGAAGACTGGCCGTACGGCCGCCTGATGGGACTTCTGGATTCCTGCTATTTTCGACCCGCATGGAACGAGATCGACGTTCGCCAGGCCGCTCGCGCCGTATCAGCCGAACTGCGGCGCTGCCAGCTTGCGGAAGGGCGCGAGGGCATGCTGGCCACGCTCGAACGCATCGCCGGGCAGGCGGATACAGGGGAGGATGCGCTTCCGGCAGAGACCGCCCAACTGGCCTCGCGCCTGCTCAGGCGGCTTTCGGATACGACTGCGGCGCTGCGCAGGAAGCACGACCTGGCCGGCTGGTCGGGTGTCATCGGTCATCTCGTCCGTGAACTCGGCCTCGACGGCGCGCGGCTCGACGAAAAAGCGGACGACACAGGCCGCACCTTCGGGAGCTTTCTGACGTCGCTGCTGTTCGACGCCGCGCGCGGCGAACCGATCGCCGAACGCGGGGCGGCTCCCCTGTCGCTGGCGGAGTTCATGGCCGAGCTGTCGGATGTGCTGGAAAATCAACGCCTGCCGCCGCGAACCGGCGAAGTGGGGCGGGTGCGCGTGCTGAACGCCGAGCAGGTTCGCAACCTCGACGTGCCGTATTTGTTTCTGGCGGGGCTCTCTGAGACGAGTTTTCCGCGGCACCGCGGCGACGACTGCCTGTACGGGGAAGGTGACCGGCAGGAGCTCAATGAATGCGGTCTGGCGCTCGGGCACCGTATGCTGCGCGCCCAGGAAGAGCTGCTGATGTTCTACGGCATCGTGACGCGCGCCCGGCGGCAGCTCGTGCTGACCTACCCCGTCGTAACCGACGAGGGCCAGCCGCTCTCGCCCAGTCCGTACCAGTCGGCACTTCGCGATCTGTTCGGGGACGCGGCCCTTACGGAGCAGCTCGAAGAGCGGCTCGACCCTGTCCCCGAGCGGGAACGCGTGCTGTCGCCGGCCGACGTCCGCGTGTGCGGCATGGCCGAAGCGCTCGCCGGGCGGCCTGCTTTGTTTCGAGCCGTTTGCGAAAATCAGCCTGCCGCGCGGCACACTCTGTCGGCCGTGGAAATGAACATGCGGCGGTTCGAGACGCCGGGTTTCACCAACTACGAAGGGGTGCTCGAAAACCCGCAGAACATTGCCGCGATTCAGCAGGCGTTCTCGGCAGGCCACGAGTTCAGCGCCACACAGCTGGAAGGCTATGCCGCGTGCCCGTTCCGGTTCCTGATCAGCCAGGTCCTGGCGCTGGAACCGCCCGACGTTCCGGGCGTAGCGACCGATTTTGCAAAACGCGGATCGCTGGTGCACGATGTGCTGGCCCAATTGCATCGCGAGCTGTTTCCCGGCAACACCGAAGGAGACAAGACGATTCCGCGAGGCGAGGATGTGGCGACGACGTTTCAGCGGCTGCTGGAAGCGAAATTGAAATCGCGTCCTGCGCCGGGACCGGTGCATGAAGCTCTGCAGCGCATCGAACACCGGCTGCTCGCGGAATGGGCGGAGGCGTACGGCAGGCAATGGAACGATTACTGCCAAACTCTGCCGCGCGGCGCGACGCGGCCGCCGCTGCCGGCTCTGTTCGAAATCTCGTTCGGAGCTTCCGGCGCAGCGGCGGAATCGACCCCGGCGAACGAGCCCGCAGGGGCGGCGGACAAGGGTCACGGGCGCACCGCCGGGAATTCGATTGCCCCGGCATTGCCCGCGCTGCTTGTCGGAACGGGTGAATCCGCCGTGCGCGTGGGGGGGCGGATCGATCGGATCGACGTGGGCCTCGTGGAGGGGCGGACGGTCTTCACGGTGATCGATTACAAAACCGGCCGCAATGCGAATGCCCGCATCGACACGGTCGAAACCGGCCGCCGGCTGCAATTGGCGCTGTATGCGCTGGCCGTGTTGCGGCTCGACATCGCCGCGCCTGCCGGGCGCCCCTGGCAGATGGGCTACTGGTACATTCGCGACACGGGATTTGCGACGTGGTTCAAGAAAAAGGGGCGCGGGACAGGCGACGAGCAGCTGCCACCGATCGAAGAGGCTGTCTGGACGGCGCTCATCGGAACGCTGGAAGCGAAGATTCCTCAACTTGCGGCCGGGATCCGCCGCGGCAGCTTTGCCGTCGAAAACATCGACGACGACTGCACCTCGGGCTGCGCCTACCGCACGATCTGCCGCGTCGCCCAGGTGCGCGCGCTGCCCGAGGCATTGGGGAAGTTTTCTGAGCCGTGAATGAGAGGAGTCGCGGGGAGCAGAGGGGGAGGCACTGAGAGGCGAGAGACGAGAAGGGAGAGGAGAGAAGGGACACGGGAAATGTGGAGTGCGGAATTCGGAGTGTGAAATCGAATGGGGGTGAGCCGTGGACGTAAGTCCACGGGTGCATGGGCATGAAACTGAATCCATCCTCGGTAATTGCAGCGACGACCGCGCTCACGCCGCAGCAGCAGGCGGCGATCGACACGAAGCACGTCTCGATCGTGTTGTCGGCGGGGGCCGGCTGCGGGAAGACGTCGGTGCTCACGCGCAGGTTTCTGTCGCATCTCGCGCCGGGGCTGCATTGTACAGAGCTGTCGCGGCTGGTGGCGATCACCTTCACCGAGCGCGCCGCACGCGAAATGCGCACGCGCATCCGGGAGCAGTGCCTCGAACGGCTCCGCGGGTGTCCCGAGGACGAGGCGGAACACTGGTTGCGAATCGTCCGTTCGCTCGATGCGGCGCGGATCAGCACGATCCATTCATTCTGCTCGTCGCTGCTGCGGGCGCACGCCGTCGAGGCGGAGCTCGACCCGAAATTCGGACTGCTCGACGAAACGCTGGGGGCGTCGTTCCTCGACCGGTCGGTGGAATCGGGCCTGCACCGGCTGCTCGTCGACGGCGATGCAGATGCCGCCGAGCTGGTTTTTGAATTCGGACTGAGCCGGGCCAAAGAGCTGCTCGGCGGGCTCGTTTTGCAGCGGTATCGCATCGATTTCGCGAGCTGGGAAAACAAGACCCCGCAGGAGCTGGCCCGCGAATGGGACCACCGCTGGCACAAAATCGTCGTGCCGCAAATGCTGCGCGACCTGGCCCAGTCGGCCACGGCTCGCAAGGTACTCGAACTCCTGGACGCCCACGTTCCCGACCACCCCGTCATGCAACAACGGCGGCTGGCGCTCCTGGCTGAGATTCCTCGTCTGGCCCGATCGGGCGACACCGGCGATCCCGAGGCCGTGCTTGAATCACTTCAAGAGAACGCCCGCGTGCAGGGTGGAGGCACGAAAAAGAACTGGGAAAGCGATGACGTATTCGACGAGGTGAGAGATGTGCTCACTGCTTTTCGCAAGCAGGTGGAAAAACTGCGCGAGCAGCTTGAATACGATCCCGAGCACCTGCTCCGCGGCGCCGAAATCGGCATCCGGGCCCTGCGCGCCGCCAAAGCGGTGGGCGCGCACTTCGACGCAGCCAAACGCGACGACGCCGTCGTCGATTTCGACGACCTGCTGCTCCTGGCGCGGAACCTGTTGCGAGACCATGACGAAGTGCGGCAACGCGTCTCCGCCGGAATTTCGTTGCTGATGGTCGACGAGTTCCAGGATACCGATCCGATCCAGGACGAGATCGTGCAGATGCTGGGGGGGCCGCAGGCGCTTTCGGGCAGGCTGTTCGTCGTGGGGGACGCGAAGCAGTCGATCTACCGCTTCCGCCGGGCCGAGCCGCGCGTCTTTCACGACCTGCGGGAAAGAATCGACCCGGCGGGCCGGCTTCCCTTGAGCAGAAACTTCCGCAGCCAGCCCGAAATCCTGCGGTTCGTGAACGCGCTCTTCGACGGCGCGCTCAGCGGCGGGTACGAACCGCTGGACGCGGCGTCGCCGCAACTCGCCAAAGATCACTGCGTCGAGTTTCTGTTTGCATCGGCCCAGGACGATGAGCCGGACGAAGAGGGCGCCGGCGACGACTCGGCCGCCGCCCGCCGGCGTCGCGAAGCCGACTGGATCGCCCGCCGCCTGAAACAACTGCTGACCGACGGCGTCCCGAGGATTCGCGAGCGCGACAAGTCGACAGGCGACGACAGGCTTCGCACCGTCCGACCGCGGGACATCGTGATTCTGTTCCGGGCGATGAGCGACGTGCGGCAATACGAAGAAAGGCTGCGGCAGCAGGGGCTCGACTATTACGTCGTCGGGGGGCGGGCCTTTTTTGCGCAACAGGAAGTGTTCGACGTCGTCAACCTGTGCCGTTTTCTCGACAACGTCGACGACGAAGTCGCGTTGGTGGGCGTGCTGCGATCGCCGTTCTTTTCGCTGTCGGACGACGCCATTTTTGCGCTGGGCCGCGCTCCGGCGCAGGCGCTGACCGGTGCTCCGCCGGCGCACCTATCGGAGCCGCAGCAGGTGCTCATCCGGTTCGCGGGCGAAGTGCTGGCTGAGCTGCGCGACAAAAAGGACCGGCTGTCGATCGCCGAGCTGCTGAACCTGGCAATCGAGCGCACCGGATACGACGCGGCCCTGCTCACCGAATTCCTGGGGGCTCGCAAGCTGGCCAACCTGCGGAAGCTCGTCGACCTGGCTCGCCAGTGCGACCAGGCGGGGGACCTCACTCTGGCCGAGTTTATCGACCGGTTGCGAGACGCCGTCGCCGAAGAACGGCAGGAGCCGCTGGCCGCCACGCATCCCGAATCGGCCAACATCATCCGGCTGATGTCGATTCACCAGTCGAAGGGGCTGGAGTTTCCCGTCGTGGTCGTGGCCGACGTCGACCGCAAGTCCCGCGACTCAGTGGCCGGCGGACATTTCGACAAAGACCTGGGGCCCGTCATCGGCCTGCCCGAGAAATTCGGAGTCAATCGTGACTATCCCGCCGTGCGGATGCTGCGCCACAGCGAGCGCGAACAGGAACTGGCCGAAGCCCGCCGGCTGTTCTACGTCGCGACGACGCGCGCGGCTGATCTGCTGATTCTGTCGGCCAATCTGGCGCACGCCGGGCAGGCGGCAAACGCCTGGCTGCAGCTTGTCTCCGAGCGGTTCGATCTGCTCACCGGGCAGGCGCGCCACTCGCCCACCGAAGGAGGCGAGTCGATCTTCGCGAAGTACCAGCGCGAGTGGCCGAAGATTCTCGTCCACCACGAACCTCCAAAGGCGGTCCCTTCAGACAAATCGGTCTCGGCCGGCATTACCGTGGCGCTATCGCAATTCCGCGAAATCCTGGAATGTGCCGAACCCGATACTCTGCCCGAAAGCTTGCGGACGATTCCTCCCGGCGCGGCGACCGGCAGATTGAGTGTCTCGGCGATCGAAGACATTGACCGCGAGCTGCGCCAGGTCGCCCCGCCGGAAATTCCGGACGACCGGCGAAGCGAACCTGAGGAGATCGTCCGGGATGCCGAGTTCGCCGATCCGGCCCCTGTCGAGCTGGGGACGCTGGTGCACCTGGCGCTCGAACGGGTTGATTTCCGGAATCCGGGGGATGTGGCGGCCCTTCTCGATCGGTGCGTGCCGTTGACGGGAAAGCCGGTCGACGACGCGATGCGCCGAACGGCGGCTTCGTGTGTGGAAAACTTCCTCGGCTCACCGCTGGCCGGCGAGCTGAGCGCGGCGCGCGTCGTGCACCAGGAAATCGACTTCCTCCTTCACGAGCCCTCGGTTGCGGGGACGATTGACTGTCTGTACGAGTCGGCCGACGGCAAATGGATCGTGCTGGATTACAAAACCGGCAAGGTCGACCGATCGACGACTGAAGCAGAACTTCTGGCGGAATATGAAATCCAACTCGGCCTGTATGCGGTCGCCGTACAGCAGTTCACCGGCCGGTTGCCCGACCGGCTCGAACTGGCATTCATCCGCGAGGGAACGCGGCGTATTGTGCTCAAACCTGACGACGCGTTTGTGACGGGGATCGTGAAGCGCGTCACAAAGGCGCTTCACGCGAACGGGTGAATAAGCGCCGTGTCAGACGCGTGCAGCCACCCCGTCCTCGGGGACGGCCGTCGATTCGCGAGGGCTGAAGTTGGCATACCAGACCAGGGTTTCCACGGCATGGCGCCGCTGCGTCTTGAGATAACGATACAAGAGCACCGTCGCTTCCAGCAGCGCGGCCGAACAGTATCCGAATTTCCGCCAATCGGATTTTCCCCAGCTTGAAGATACGCTGTGCCAGGCCATGCCGAATGTCAGGATCGCGGCGACAACGAGCAGCCCCATGCACAGGTTGCGCCACAGCCACGCCTCGTGCAGGACGAGTTCGGTTTTCTTTCGCGCCGTCGCGTTGCTGCCGAGCGAGCCCAGGGCACGTTCCATGAGCGCCTGGCCCGAA
>JACQFH010000007.1 GCA_016200145.1 Planctomycetia bacterium
CTTCTCCCTCTCCCGCTGGGAGAGGGCCGGGGTGAGGGCGGCAGGCTATACGGCTTCCGGAAAACGGTTACATGCGAATCACCGTGCACGCTTAAGCAGCGCGGCGACCCCACCCACGATGGCCTGCTCGTTCCACTCGTGAGTATTGTCGATCTGCAAGTCCCAGTCGAGATGGACCTTTTCCGCCAGGAGATTGATCTCCCGAAGTCGATCATCTGAGTACTCCAGGTGGGACGATGCATCACGCGTCTTCATACGACGAAAACAGATCTCCGCGGGAGCGCTCACACGGATGAACAGAACCCGGAAGACGCGTCGCAGTTGATCCAAGAGCGTCGGGAAGTAGCCTGTTGTCCCGGTTGCTTCGAGACAGATCGTATCGGTGTTGCGCGCCAAGTCGCGAACAGTATCGAGAATCATCGTGACGCCTTGTTCGTCGAACTCAGAACAGGAAATGTGAGGCTGCGTTTCGCGAAGCCGAAGCAAGATTAGCTCGACGCGCACGAAGGGGATGCCGAGTTCCTTCTCCAAGAGGCCCCCGATTGTCGTCTTGCCCGCGCCCTTCAGTCCGACCAGAAGCAGGATGAGCACGTCGTCAGGCATTGCGTTGTTTCTCAGGTTCCGACATCAGCCACGTGCCGCCTGGCTCTGCGCCGGAAGCAGCTCTCTGACGCAGGTTTCAACGGAATCGCACAGGGAACTGATTTGGCGGACAATTTCTCTGTGGTCAGGGGAGGAAATCTGGCTCAAGATTCGTTTGGCGGACTCGAACTCACCGAGCTCGCGTAACACTTCGGCCCGCATGAGCCGTACTTTCTCTGCTTCTCCGACCAAAAGACGTGCAAGCACCTCGAGATTCTTGCGGCACACCTCCGAGGCAGCATCGATCCGTCCGTCCTGGGGGCGCCCGGAGTTACGGAAGGCATCGTTTCTTCGCCACCACGCCAGAATCCGCACATCCCTTTCTTGTTCAGGAGACGTGGCCAGACCTTTCTCCAACGCTTCGTAGTATTCATGTTCGGTTGGCACGACCGCGCGCTTCGGGCGACCGGCACGATCTTGGATGAGTTCCCACTTGTCTAATCTGCGGAACAGAGCGTCGACCGTTGGCTCCATGTCCGGCTCCGAATCCAATGGCGGAAGAACGCTGTTCCACCACGTATCGCGTGCAATTTGCTTGGCATCATCCAGCCAATAGCAGTTGCCGCACGCACCGCATTTGACGACGACCGGCGTATCAGATCCTGCGCGTCGGCCAACTCTTTTTCGTCGAGGTGCATGTAGCGCCGAGTCGTCGTGATGTTCGTGTGGCGAATAGTGCAGGTGACAGGAGAAAGTAGACAGGAGAACGAAATTGGGAAGCGGCAGCCGCGAATACGTCCGGCTCAGATTCTCGACGCGCCAGGCTCGGCGGTTCGTAGTACCGCCTTCAGGCGGTTGCATAGGAATGCCCTCGTTGCGATTTCACGCCGACCGGCTGAAGCCGGTACTTCGAACGCAAACGCGCGCTCGATCGAAACCAATTCCGCACCGATCTTGCTTGTCGGCCTGACACCGCCGGAATAAATCCGGCGGCTCGCTGGGGCGAACCCTGCGGGCTCGAGACGTTTTCGACCAATCGGGATGCGCCGCGCTTGTCCAGTCTTTCGAACCGTCTTGTGCTCGAGGGCGAACTTTTGCAGCCGCTCCAAGGCCACGGCGTCATGATGCCGAGTACCCGATCACGGACGAAGTCCCCCTCACCCCTCTCCCGCCAGGGGAGAGGGGAACATGGTTCTTGTCGTGGGAGATGCTCGTCGATTGCCAAGGCCGGATCAAATTGAAATCTTGAAATACGTCTACTGCGCCGGCATGGCCTTAACGGCGATCGCCGTGTCTTTCTGCAGCAGGCTGCCTGAAGGCGTCGTCACGCGGAACTGCACGTTGGGAACGTCGGCCGCGGCGGCAACGGCCGGTGCGCTGACGACGATTTCGAATTGCTCCTGATCGCCGGCCACGGTGACTTTGGGTGCGGAATATCCGGCGGGCAGGTTGACGAGCGACACGTCGACCGCGCCCGTGAATCGCGCGGTGCGCTTCACAGCGCCCGAAAACTTTGTCTGGGCGTTGCCCGTGAGCAACAGCGTCTTCTCGGTCGGTTGCACCGAGACGGCGTTCTGCACCGGCAGGCGGAACGGCGACGAATAGACCGTCGCCTGGACTTTGTCGGAAAATGCATTTGGCACGAATTCGGCGCGAATCACGCCGTCGATCTGACCTTCGACCACTTCCATCGGCACGACCACCTTGAGCGCGGAGCTTGTCTCGCCGGCCTGCAGCGACTGCTCGGGCAGACTGCGGAGCATGGGGATCGGAAGCCGCCGCTGCCGGGTTGGGTCGGTCGCGTCGATTTCGGTTCGCGCGGCCTCGGTGGTCAGCAGCGTCAGCCGCACCGCGTGTGCCGCCAGGTCGGCATTCTGCAGTTTGAGAGTGACTGGGATTTCCAGATCGGCGCCGCGGAACCAGACCGCAGGCGGAGTGCCCAGCTCGAGGCCGGCGGCGGCGGGGCCGGTGAGCGCGCACGTCAACTCGCTGCGCGCGGCAGGAACCAGAGAGAGGCGGCTGTCGGGTGGAACCTGGGCGACCCGCACGAGCGCGGGTTCGAGGCCCGCAGAGGTGCCGACCAGATGCAGGTGCTTGACGAGCGCTCCGGGAGAAGCGTCCGTGCTGCGGGCGGTCAGCACGACGAACGCCTTGGAAACCCCCGCGGGGATTTCCGATGGCATCATCGAAATCTCGGCAGCCCCCTGCAACGCCAGTGCGATCGGGCCGTCGTAGCCGGCGCGATTCACGTCGACTCGCAGTACCGCGCTTCCGTCGCGCGGCAGCGCCGCTCGTCCGGCACCTGCCGCGAGCGAGAAATCGGCATGCCCGGCCCGGGCAATCCGCAGGCGGTACACGTAATCGGCGCCGCCGCGGCGATTCAAGTCACCGATGGCCAGTTGAATCGCCGTGACGCCTGCTGGAACGGCAAAATCGAGCGCGGGTTTCTCTTCGCTGACGGCCAGAACGTTTCCTTCCGGATGCGATCTCACTTCAAGGTGCGAGTCGAGCGGCGAGTGCAGGTTGTAACTGTCCGCCGAGAATTGCATCGTCAAACCGGGCTTCACGTGCAACAGATATCGGTCGGTCTCTCCGTGGCGTGCGATGCGGCCATTGACGACGATCGGGACGTGCTGTTTCTCGGCAAACTGTGCATCGATCGTCTGCAACGCCCCCGCGCCCTGGTGTTCCTCGAGCAATTCGACGGCGGAGCTCGCAAACACCGTAGGTGCCGGACCGACGGCCCCAGTTTCTGCGGGAATACCGACTGAGCGCGTCGTCCCGGGAAGCTGATTCTGCATATCGACGGCCAGAGTGACCGTCGGGTCCATGCCAGGGCCGATGACTGACACCGTCCCCTGCGATCCCGCGTTGACGGCCGGCGGAAATGCCGCATCGATCAGTTTCAGTTCGCCGATCTTCAGGCGATAGACATTTTGCCCAGGAGCCTTATACGCCAGGTCGTGCAGTTCGACGCTGTAGACTCCGTCTGCGAACAGATTGGCTTCGATGCGCGTATCGCCGCGATACTGCGGGCGGCCCCACGCGATATTGAGGGGCGCCCCGCGGGGATTGCGCAGCTCGAGAACCGGGTCCATCGCCGCTCCAAGCCGCTTGCATTCCAGGTCGATGACCAACCGCTGGCCTGCCTTGCCGGTGAAAAAGACCTTGGCCTGCTGCTGCCCGGCGAGGCTTCCCGAGATCGCCACGGGCAGGGTCACCGGCTTCTCGGGAGAGCTCTCGACAAACGGGGTCTGCGGCAGAGAATCGACGGCGACCGTGAGCGCGCCGCTGATGCCGCGCGGCGTC
>JACQFH010000474.1 GCA_016200145.1 Planctomycetia bacterium
CCGACGACGAGGATGACGACTTCATCCCCGGCCTCGTCGCGCGATATACGGCGGAAGCGAAGACCGTCGACCGGATCGACCGCGACGTGCAATTCGACTGGGGGGCCGACAGCCCCGACGTGCGACTGCCGGCCGGGCCGTTCTCTGCGACGTGGACCGGCAAGCTGCTGATCCGCACCGATGGCAGGCACGCGTATCATCTGTATCTGAATGGCGAAGCGACGATCAAACTGAACGGCAAGACGGTCGTCAGCGGCCGGCGCGACACGCCGGGCTGGATTGCCGGCGAGTTGATCGACATAGAAGACAGCGAACCGAAAATCGAGATTGCCTATCGCCAGACCGGGGCGCAGGCCCTCGTTCGCCTGTTCTGGTCGTCCGAGAAATTCCCGACCGAGCCGATCCCGCCGCAGATCTTTTTTCGCGACGCCCCGCATCGTGACCTCGACCTCATCGTCCGCGGCGGCGAGCTGTTCGATGCGTACCGCTGCCAGGCGTGTCATCGCGGTGCCCACGACGAACCGGCTGAACCCACCCCCGCGCTGGCGAAACAAGGAGTTGCCGTCAGCCGCGAGTGGCTGATCGACTGGCTCGTCGCGCCGCATCGCCGCCAGGCGCACGCCCGCATGCCCGAATTCGGTTTCTCGCGCGACGCCGCTCGAGCAGTCGCCGAGTATCTGGCCATGCCGGCGGCTGACGACGCAAATCGCATCCCTGAAGGCGAGCAGGGACCGGAACAGACTCGACGCGGCGAGGTCCTGTTTCGATCGATCGGGTGCCTGGCCTGCCATACGCGCGGCAACGATGGCAGCCCGGCGATACTCGGCGGCGGCGATCTGACCGACATCGCTCGCAAACGATCGCCCGGCTGGCTGTCCCGCTGGCTGAAGGATCCCGAAAAGCTCAATCCGGACCACCGCATGCCGGTCTTCAAGCTCACTGATGACGAACGCCGCCAACTGGCGCTGTATCTCACTGCCCCGCGCGCGTCGCAGGAAATGGGAAGCCGTAATCAATCGGGTGGCCCGGCCGCGCCGGTGCCGCAACCTCCGAGCGCGCAAAAACTCCTCGAATCGGCGCGCTGTGCCGCCTGCCACCGCGTCGATGGCATGAAGCCGAACATTGCCGGAATTCCGACGCTCGAGCAGCCGGTCAAAGACTGGGCGAAAGCTTGCACCGAGGCGGCGGCCGATTCGAAACACCTGCGGCCGGCATTCGTGCTCAATGACGACGATTGCCGGGCGATCCGGGCGTTTGTTGACTCGCGGGCCGTTTCGCGCGCGGTCGAGAGTCCCTTCGCGCGCGGCGCGCGGCTGCTGCGGCAGAAGGGATGTGTCCAGTGCCACGAGCGCGACGGGGGGCGCGGGATTGCCACGATCGCCGGGCAGATGGGACGGGTCGATAAGGACCTCGCCGGTCAGAGCGAAGCGCTGGTCCCCCCCAACCTGTCCGCGGTCGGCGACAAACTGCGGGACGACGCGCTGGGCCTAGCGATCGCCGGCAAACAGAAAACCAATCGCCTCCCCTGGCTGCGGGTCCGCATGCCCCAGTTCGAGCACAAGCCGGAAGAGGCCGCTGCACTGCTCAATCATCTCGTGAGCCACGATCGCATTCCCGCCGGCGCTCCGCAAATTGAAGGCTCTGCGGAACCCGCCGGGGTCGATCCGAAAGATGCCAGGCACCTGGCCGAGCTCTGCAAGTCGGGGCAAGTCCTGGCAGGCACGCGTGGGTTCAGTTGCACCGCCTGCCACAAGATCGCCAGTTATGAACCGCGCAACGTGGCTTCCGCGACGCGCGGCTCAGACCTGTACCTGATCGGCCAGCGGATGCGTCCCGAATACTTCGTCCGCTGGACCCGTTCACCGCTGCGCGTCGTCCCCGGCATGGAGATGCCGTCGTTCGAGCGCCCCGTCTCCGGAATTCTGGACGGCAAGATCGACCAGCAGCTCGCCGCGTTGTGGGAAGGCCTCAACGACAAATCCGCCCCGCCAAAGCTCGACACGTCGACGATCGAGCAGTTCTTGACGGTGACGCCCGGCGAGCAGCCGAAGATCATTCGCGACGTATTCAACATCGGCGACTCGCACGCACCACGGTTTGTGCCGCGCGCGATGGTGATCGGCTTCGATCACGGCATGAACTTGCTTTACGATCTCGACGCGATGTCGCTGAGAGGCTGGTGGACTGGCGATTTCGCCCGGCAACGGGCATCCGGAAAAAGCTGGTTCTGGGAGCCGGCGACCGTCAATCAGTTTGGGCCAGCAAGGGCCGCCCCTGATGTCGGACTCTGCAGGGCGGGGATCGAGGGTGCCCCAACGATTATCGCCAAACGCGAATCTGGCCGCTTCGGACGACTGCTAAAGTATGAGACCGGACTAGACGGTTCTCCGCAGTCCGATGTGGCAATTGTTCGACTTCAATATCGGCTCGTATTTCAACTGGAAGACGGCGACATCGAGCTGAATGTCAAAGAGTCACTAAGTCGAATGCGAACGCTTTGGCCGACGAGGCGTCCCACGGTCACTCGGAAGGTAGTCGCGTCGAATGTGCCGTCTGGCTACGAGCTGGTTTTCGCGAGCGGCGAATCGATCGCGCCTGGGGGCGAGCACAGACGAATTGCCCCTGAAAAGCAGATTGCACAAACAACCGTCACCTACAGCGCGGGAGACGCCGGCGAGCGCAGCGCCTTCCTGCCGACACCTGTTAGCCCGCTCCAACCGGAACTGATCACGAGTGTCCCCGGCTACGACGGCGTGCGACTTCCATTTCCAATGTCCATCATGCCCACCGCGATCACGTTGACGGCCGACGGCACTCTGGCATTCTGCTCGCTGAAGGGGCAGGTCTACCTGGCGAAAGACACCGATGGGGACGGTATTGAAGACAAGCTCATCTTGTTCGAAGAAGGGCTGGCTGCGCCGTACGGCCTTATCGCCGATGGGAATGATCTGCTCGTCGCGCATAAGCCCGAGCTGCTCAGACTTCGCGACACCAACGGCGACGGCCGTGCCGACGTCCGCGAAGTCGTCGCCGACGGCTGGGGGTACACCGAAGACTATCACGACTGGACGACCGGCATCGTTCGCGATTCCAATGGCAATCTGTACGTCGGCACCGGCAGCGATTATGCCAAACCGGGGCGCGATCGCGAGAAATCCAAGTGGCGCGGCAAGGTGCTGCGGGTCGATAAGGCAGGCCGCGTCACGCCGCTGGGGCACGCGTTCCGCTATCCCACCGGTCTGGCCATCACTCCCGACGACCAGATTTTCGTGTCAGACAATCAGGGAGTGCAGAACACGTTCAACGAGATCAATCATCTCGTCGAGGGTGCCAGCTACGGCGTGCCGAGCCTGTTCGAAGAGAACCCCAAAGCTCCCGCCACGCTGCCGGCGATCCAGGTCCCCCATCCCTGGACGCGGAGCGTCAACGGGCTGTTCTTTCTGCCCCGCGCGAAGGTGGACGCGGCACATCCGTTCGCCGGCCACGGGATCGGGTGTGAATACGACAGCCGGTTTCTCGTGCGGTTCACCGTGCAGCGCGTCGGCGACACGTTTCAGGGAGCCGTGTATCCCCTGAGCGTGCCGACCCTCGCTAACGCGCGCGAGGGATTTCTGGGCACACTGTGCGGCGCGGTCTCGCCGAAGGGAGACATTTACATCGGCAGCATCTACGACAGCGGCTGGCTCGGCGGGCCGAACATCGGCGACATCGTGCGGCTGCGTCCCAACGGTAAGCTCCCGGCCGGCATTCGCGAAATCACCGCCGCTGAGAACGAGTTTCGGATTTCCTTCACCTCACCGGTCGACAAATCCGCCGCGGCGAAGCGCGAGAGCTACGAAATCTCGGGCTATACGCGCAAGTGGCAGGGATCGTACGCAACCCCCGATTCAGGTCGGCACCAGCTTGCCATCGAATCGGTCGACATGGCAGCCGACGGGCTCTCGGTCGTGCTTCACGTCACGAAGCAGCAACCCGGCCACGTCTATGAAATCACCTGCGGCAAAATCCGCCGGGCATCGCAGCCCGTGTTGTGGCCCGCCATCGGGCACTACACGCTGAATGTGATCCCGAAGTAGACTACTTCGAAGTCGCGAACGGATTCCCGTCGCCTTTCAGGATCCGCGCCATCTCTTCTTTGTGCTCGAGCGCGAACTCTTCGTCGCCGTTCAGGCAGCGGTTGTTTCTGGCCAGCAGACGACGGACCCGCTCGACCGTTTCCTTGATCGGGTTCGACAGCCGCCTTAGGATTTCCGCCGCACTGAAGCGTTCGAGTTCTTTCAGCGACCGGACGTTCAGGAACCGGAAGATCTGACGCGCGTGGTAGTCGTCTTTGAAGAACAGGTCGAGGTCCTCTTCGCCGGTGACCTTGGGCCGGCCCAGCGACGGCTCGACGTCGACAGGTTTGGCTGTGCGGGAGGGTTGGGCTGCACGGGCAGGTTTGGCGGCGCGAGGATTCTTATTCCGCGGCACGGCACGGGCCCGCGGAGGCGGATTCCGTCGCACCGGTTTTCGAACCGCCTTGCGGCCGGCCGCCGTCTTCTTGCTCCTGGCCGGTTTTCGTTTCGCCATGACCTGCTCCTTATTGTGATTTCACGAGCGGCGCGCAGCGCCCCACGATGGTTTTTGCTGTCCTCAATCCGTCCACCGCCGCACTGACGATCCCTCCCGCATAACCTGCCCCCTCGCCGATCGGAAAAACACCACCCACGCCCGGGCACTCGCGGCTGATCTCGCTGCGCCCGATTCGCACCGGGGAGCTGCCCCGCATTTCGGGCCCGACCAGGATCGCGTTCTTCAGGAAATCGCCGCGCCACTTGCGGTCCATGATCGGCAGCCCCGTCCGGATCGCAGCCGCCACGGTCGGCGGCAGCACCTGGTCGAGAGCCAAGGGCCTCGTCCCCCTCTGGTACGAGCATTGTAACCGCTCACCCCCGTCGGGTGCGCGTCCGGCGACAAAATCCCCCGCCCGCTGGATCGGAGACAGGTAATTCCGCCCGGCCAATTCGAATGCGGTCCCCTCCCAGCGTCGCTGCACCTCGACCCCCGCCAGCGGGTGAATTCCGCCAATTTCACCCATAATTTCTTTCGGATCGAGGGTCACCACCAGCCCGCTGTTGGCGTAGGGCGTATCGTGCCGCGAATTGCTCATCCCATTTGTGCAAAACATGTTCGGTTCCGACACGCTGGGGATGATCGAGCCGCCGGCACACATACAAAAGGTGAACAGGTCTCGCTGGCCACGGGCGACCAGCGAATAATCAGCAGCACCCAGGAGGTCGAGATACCGGCTGTGCCCGTACTTATGGCGGTTGACCTGGTCCTGCGGCTGCTCGATGCGCAACCCCAGTTGAAACGGCCTGGCCTCCATTGGCAGGCCCAGCGCATGCAGCATTTCATACGTGTCGCGCGCGCTGTGGCCGATCGCCAGCACGACGACCTGGGCGGGAATGTACCCCGACGAAGTCGCCAGCCCCCGGATCCGTCCGTCGGCCAGATCGAGCTCCTCGACCCGGCAACCGAACCGGTACTCGCCTCCCAGGTCCTCGATGTGCCGCCGGAAGTTGCGGACGAGCATCGGCAGCCGGTTGCTTCCCAGGTGCGGGCGATGTTCGTAGCGAATCTCGGGCTTGCCGCCGCAATCGATGAATCGCGCGAGCACCCAGTCGACGTCGGGTCCGCTCATGCGGCAGGTGAGCTTGCCGTCGCTGAAAGTCCCCGCGCCCCCTTCGCCGAACAGGTAGTTGTTCTCGCGGTCGAAGTCTCCTCCGCGATCGAACTCACGGATCGCCGGCACGCGCTGCTTGACGGGCTGCCCCCGTTCGAGCACTAGCGGCTGGTAACCGCGCAGCGCCAGGTAGTACGCCGCCAAGAGACCCGCCGGCCCTGAGCCGACGACGACGGGTCGCTCCGCCAGGGGCTCCGATCCGGCAGGAGGCTCTTCGAAGTGCGGCGATTCGTAGGCTTCGACGCGCGGGTCGCGCCGCGCTGCAAAGACCCGCGGCTCGTCGTCGCCCAGCTCGACGGCGGCCGAGTACACAAATGCCAGGTCGTTGCGGGACCGCGCGTCGAGGCTCTTTTTCAGGATGCGGTAACGGCTGACGTCGGCTTGCGGAATGCCCAGCATGCGAGCCAGCTCGCCGTGAAGCTCGTCTTCGGGTTGATCAACCGGCAGGCGAATGTTGCTCACACGCAGCGTCATTGTTTCAATTTATCGGTCGCTCGCGCGGTTTGCTATCGCACACCTGGTCGTGCGCCGGCCGCGGAAGAGCGGCCGGCGCATACCGAGTGTCTCCTGCCGGTGATTGACAACGCCCCGGCGGTCGAGTAGAGCATACGAAGTTCCGGCGGGGATCAAGTCGATCCCCTCTCACTCTGGCATCGGACCAGGGGAGTGTCGAATGGGAGTCCCGGCTTCAGCCGGCGGGTTCTGAGAAACCCGCGCCGCCTGAAGCCAGAGCTCCTGCGCCACCGGCGGAAAAGATTTCCGCAAATTGCAGGTCTCCTATGTCGCGGCGGGTGGAAGCCGATCACACCGACGAGATGTTCCAGCAGTGCGAAGCTGCGCTCGAGTACCAGTTCGCCAGCCGCGAACTGCTCCGCAACTGCCTCACGCATGCGTCGGGCGCCAACCATCGGCTGGCCTCGAACGAGCGGCTCGAGTTCCTGGGCGACGCCATCCTCGGGGCGGTCATCTGCGAGATGCTGTATCAGCGCTTCCCCGAAGAGACCGAAGGGGAACTGACTCGCATCAAGTCGATCGTCGTGAGCCGCACCACGTGCGCGCGAATCAGCGAGGCGCTGGGCCTGCCTCGATCGCTGCTCCTGGGCAAAGGGCTGTGCATCAATGATACGGTCCCGATGTCGGTGGCAGCGGCGGTGTTCGAGTCGCTGATCGCCGGCGTGTACCTCGACGGGGGGCTGGAAGCAGCGCGGCGGCTGATCGAACGGGTGATGGGGCCCGAGATCGAGCTGGCCGGCGGTGTCGAGCACGGCCGGAACTACCAGCGCCTGCTGCAGCAGTACGCCCAGAAGGTGTTCGGCGAAACCCCCGTTTACCGGTTGCTCGACGAAAAGGGCCCCGATCATTCGAAATGCTTCAAAATTTCGGCCCTGATCGGGCAGCAGTCCTATCACCCCGCCTGGGGGGCGAACAAGAAGGCAGCCGAACAGCGGGCCGCCCAGAACGCCCTCTATGAGCTCGAGGGGAAGCCCGTCCCGCACGATGCGGATTAACGGTTCCGCACTAAATAGCAGAAGCGGCCGATTTGCATCGACCGCTTCGTGCTTGCTGTAGCTCGGCATGCGGCTCAGAGGCCACATGGGGTGCGAAGACTACTTCTTACCCTTTTTCTTCGCAGCCTTCTTTGCCTTCTTCTTTGCAGCTTTCTTGGCCACCTGAAGTTCCTCCTTAGAGAGCCAGACTGAGCAACCGTTCTGCCGCCGGAACCGGGCGAACGAACAAGAACAGAAACGAGTCGCCCCACACTGAATTCTTCCGGCCTGTCAACCATGACAAGCCGACGGTGAATCCTGACGAGCGCTTCTGAACTTGAAACGAATTGAACTTTTTGAGTTCAGTCGCCGGCGTTCTTTTTCACTCGGCGAGGATTCACGCGTTTCATGCGGTCATGGTAAGCAATTCCGGGAATTGTGCAAGCAAATTTTCGCGTTTTCAGCACGAAAACGGCGTTCTCTCGCGCGGCGCGATGACGCGCAGAATTCCATCGCGCGGCGCGCGGCGCGCGCGATCGCGCGCGCGATCGCAGCGCAGAAAAAATGCCGACTGCGTTTTCACACGGGAAAATCGCGGTTTTTTGCGTTGCGCAAAGATTTTCTGTTGCGCGATTCGCACTGCGCCATTTCGCGCGTGTGCTGCGCGCCGCGCGCTGCGCGTGCTGATTTGCGATCAAAAAAATTTTGGAAAAAAATGACGTCACTGCGCTCGCAGCGCGAGTTTTTGCAGTCTCGCGCGGTGCATTGCGCGTTCATCGCGACGATCGCGCGCGATGTCGCGAAGGTGCGCTACGACGCGCGCGAGAGCGCGCTCTGCATGTTCGCCATGCTCTCGCGCGCGATCCGTTCGCACCCCGGTGAGTAGTCGAACACCTCGACCGACACCCATCCCGGGTAACGCGAAGCGACCAGCGCGCGGAAGATGGGAACGAAGTCGGTCGGTCCCATGCCCGGGCCGAGCAGGTTCCCGTCGTTGACGTGGAAGTGCCCCACCCGGTCGGCGTACCGCGCGATCAGGCTGGGGATCGGTTCGCTCTCAGAGAGCATCGCTTTGACGTCCTGGTGGAGTCGCAACCGCCGGCTTCCCACCCGGTCGATCAGTTCGACGGCGTCGGCACACGTGTTGACGAAGTTCGTCTCTTTGGGAGTCAGCGGTTCCACGCACAGCGTCACCTCCCGCTCCTCGAGGACCGGAACGCACCCCCGGAACACCTCGGCGGCCCGCTCCATTCCCTGCTCGCGCGACGTGGCGGCGTCCAGGCTCCTCTGGGCCGGGGATCCGAACACCAGGATATCCCCCCCGAGGTCGGCACAGGCATGGGCCAGATCCGCCAGATAGGCGGTGGTGGCTTTGCGAACGCCTGCATCCGCCGACGTCAGGTGCAGGCCGGTCGTCTTCGCCAGAAGCCAGTGCAGCCCAAGGATTTGCAGCCCGTGGTCGGCCGCCTGCTTGCGGAGCGTTTTACGCGTTTCTGCCGAGACCCCGGTGATCAGCTGGGCGAGGGTGAACGGGGCGACTTCAATTCCCTGATACCCGACCTCGGCGATGAACTTGCACTGCCGCTGCCAGTCCCACCCCTCGAACAGTTCCTGACAGATCGCAAATTTCATCATGTTGCCCTGCACTGTTGTTGATCGAATTCCGACCAGCCATTCCGCTCGTACCGCCCCGCCGCTTATCCACCCCGCTTGCGAGGCGCGTTTCCGCCGTCAACTATACGCCCGCTCGAAGCGACATGCCAGAAACCTGTATCCTTCCGGCACTCCCCCAGACGTAAAATCCAGATATGAAACGGTTCATAAATCGCATCGCCTTTGTTCTCGCGTGGGCGTCGCTCACCGCCCTGGCATGCGGCGTCATTCGCGAGATTTAGGACGGGAGATTTTCTCGTCGAAGGCTACCTCAGCACGTTCGCCGGATGGGCGCTGATCTTCGGCATCGTCGGCTACTGTACGCGACAATCTCGGCCCGCCAACCCACCCGACCCGACTTCGGAAACCAAGTCCGAATCAAAGTGACCCTGTTGCGTGCGGGTCGCGTGTTCGCGTTGGAGCAAACACGAGGATCAGAAAATAACCACAGATGAAACACGGATCAAACACGGATTGACGAATTTCGTATCCGTGTTTGATCCGTGTTTCATCCGTGGCTGAAATCGTCAGCGGTCAAGCGAAGAGCTGCATATCCAGTCCTTCTGCCGCAACCATCTCGTCAGAGCCCACGACCTGACTTCGACCCGTCTTATCCGTGGGATTGCCACGCCATCCGTGGGTTCTCTTCCGAAACGAAGAGTCAATGTACGCGCTGGCCGGGGACGGCGCCGCTGTCGGGGGCGAGGATGAAGATGTCTTTCCCGCCCGGGCCGGCTGCGAGGACCATGCCTTCGCTCGTGCCGAATTTCATTTTCCGCGGGGCCAGGTTGGCGCAGCAGATCACGAGCCGCCCGACGAGGTCGCCCGGCTTGTAGACTCCCTTAATCCCGGCGAACACGTTGCGCTTCTCGTTCCCCCCCAGGCTCAGCGTGAGCTGGAGGAGCTTGTTCGAATCTTTCACGTCGTCGGCCGCCAAGACCCGCGCCACGCGCATGTCGATCTTCGCAAACTCATCGATCGTACACGTCGGCGACAACGGTTCCGCCGCCAGGGCTTCGCCGCCGTCGTGCGCGAGCTGGTTAGCCGCTCCGCTTGCGGTGCGCGTTTCGGTCTCACCCGGCGCTTTCTCAGCGCTGGCCTCGATCATCGCCTGCACCTTTTTCGCGTCGACGCGCTGCAGCATGTGCTCGAACTTGCTCACTGCGCCTCCCGGCGGCAATGACTTCTGCGCGTCTTCCCAGCGCCACTCGGCCGGCGGCGCGAGATTCAGCAGCTTTGCCGTCTGCTCTGCGAGGCGCGGCAAGATCGGCGACAGGTAGATCGCGATCTGCCGGAAGTAATTCAACACGATCGTGCAGAAGTCCTGCCGCAGGCCGGGCGTGATCGTTTTGTCCCAGGGCGGGTGTGCGTCGACGAAGCGGTTGGCCGCGTCGGCAATCTGCATCACGCGCCGCACGACGGCGCCGTAGTCGCCGATCTCGTACAGTTCGGCAATCTCGTCTGCCGCCGCGCAGTTCGCCTTGAACAGGTCGGCCGCTTCGGCGTACGCCGGAATGAACGACACGAGCTGATGTGAGCTGACGGCGTCGACGTCGCGGGCGGCCATCTCGAACACGCGCCGCGGCGAGAGGCCTTCATCCTGCACGAACCGCGCCGTGCGGCTGGCGAGGTTTACGACCTTGCCGACCAGATCGGAATTCACCCGCGATACGAATTCGTCGAGGTTCAGATCGAGATCGTCGAGCTTGGACGAGAGCTTCGAGGCGTAATAATAGCGCAGGAATGCCGGGTCGAGATGGTCGAGGTACGTCCGGGCGCGCACAAAAGTTCCCTTCGACTTCGACATCTTCTCGCCGCCGACTGTCAGGAATCCGTGGATGTGGACCTTCGTCGGCAGCTTGAACTTCGCGGCGAACAGCATCGCCGGCCAGAACAGCGCGTGAAAGTACGTGATGTCCTTGCCGATGAAGTGATGGATCTCGGGCCCCTGCGAGTTTGCCTTGTCGCCGTGCGGCCACCACTCGTCGAACGTCTCGCCGTTCTTTCGGCACCACTCCGCCAGCGACGCCATGTAACCGATCGGCGCGTCGAACCACACGTACCAGTAGTTGCCCGGGCTGTCGGGAATCTCGAAGCCGAAGTACGGTGCAGGGCGCGACACATCCCAGTCGTGCAGCGGCTCGCCCAGGAAATGCCCCTTCAGATAATTGGAGACTTCCGGCTGCAGGTGCTCGCCTGACTGGGTCCACATTTCGAGAAAGGCGTGCAGACTCTCGATCTGCACGAACAGGTGCTTCGCGCTCCGCAATTCGGGAGTCGATCCTGAGAGCGTGCTCACCGGGTCTTTGAGGTCAGTCGGACTGTAGGTTGACGCGCATTTGTCACAACTGTCGCCGTACTGATCGGGTGAGCCGCACTTCGGGCACGTCCCTTTCACGAACCGGTCGGCCAGAAACGTTCCCGCTTTCACGTCGTAAAGCTGCGTGACTTCTTTTTCTGAGATCAGGTGTGCCGCACGCAGCCCCTCCCAGATCGCCGCGCAGCAGTCCCTGTTCTCGGCGCTGTTCGTGCTGCCGTAGTTTTCGAACTCGATGTCGAACCCGGCGAAGTCGCGGACGTGCGATTCTTTCATCTCGCCGATCAGCGATTCTTCGCTGCGCTGTTCCTGCCGCGCGCGGATCATGATGGCCGTGCCGTGCGTGTCGTCGGCACACAGGAAGATACAGCGGTTTCCCTTGAGCTTCTGAAAGCGGACCCAGATATCGGTCTGGATGTACTCGACCAGATGCCCGATATGTATGTGCCCGTTGGCGTAGGGCAGCGCCGCCGTCACCAGGATTTTTCGCTCATCCATTTCGCAACCTTCAATCAAGTTTTCTCGAATTCGCGCACAGTCTTACGACAACCCCGCAGACCGTCAAGGTGTTACGACACCCGCCGCGACTGCGACGTTCTCCGAACCGGCGTCCTCCCAGCCAGCCCATTTTTCCCTGCTTGGCGGGGTGCGAACCTGGCGATTCGCCTGTGTGTCGTTCATTGCGCTCATGGCGATGCGTCGTTTCTGCCGAAAAAACCTGTTCGCGACGGTTGACACGCCGTGCGGGGTGGGTATGATAAACCCTCGCTATACGGCGGCTGACGACTGTCA
>JACQFH010000475.1 GCA_016200145.1 Planctomycetia bacterium
CTGGGACGACGAGCCGGCCGACCGCCAGCTCGCCAAGTATGACGTGCTCGACGGCATTGTGTCGACGACGGGGCAGGTCGTGCTGGGGATGACGGTGGGCTGCGCCCGCTGCAACGACCACAAGAAAGACCCCATCCCGCAGCGCGATTATTACCGGATGCTGGCATTCTTCCGCGATGTCAGCGACATGAATCCGAAGAATACGCGGATGTTCGCCTCCGACGAGCACCGGCAGATCCAGGCGCGCCTGGTCGAAGCGAAGAACAAACGCGAATCCGAGCTGCACGAGCAGCTTGCGAAAATTGAAGAGCAGTTTGTTGCGGCGGTCGAGGCCAGTCACGGAATCAAAACGCCGCTGCGACGGCAGTCGGACCTTGTCGAGTTGAGATACCGGGAATACCGCGACACGTGGGAGCGGCTTCCCGATTTCGACTCGCTGAAGGCCGAAACAAGCGGCGACTTGCCCCGCAATTTTCTCACGTTGTCGGCCGCGACGCGCAGCCAGGCGATCGGCCTGGTGTTCGAGGGACAATTGCGCGTGCCACAGGCGGGCGAGTACTCGTTTTCTTACGACGCCACCGAAGGATTGCGCGTCGTCATCGCCGGGAAGAAGGTGATTGATCACCCGGGTCGTGGGCGGCACCAGGGAACCGAGCGCGTGGCGCTGACTGCGGGCCTGGCGCCGGTGCGCGTCGAGTATTTCAATTCCGACAGCAAGCCGGCGCTCAGCCTGTCGTGGGCGGGACCCGGGATCGAGACGCGCAGTCTGACCGATACACTGGCCGCCGGCGAAAGCGCGGGCCTGATTGTTGATTCGCGTAAAGAAGCGCAGGAATGGTCGTACACCACCTCGGCCCCCGCCGGCGGCTGGAGCAATCACTCCTTCGACGACAGCCAGTGGCAGCACGGGCCGGGCGGTTTCGGCACGGCGGGCACGCCAGGGGCCGTCGTTCGCACCCGCTGGAACACGAAAGACATCTGGCTCCGCAAGGCGTTCCGCGTCGAGCGCGTCCCCGAGCGCATCTCGATCGACCTGCACCACGACGACGAAATCGAAATCTTTCTGAACGGCCGACTCGTTTACGAGAAACAGGGTTACCTCGTCGCCTATCAGCGGATCATGCTGCCCCCTGAAGCAGCCCAGGCGCTCGTCGCGGGCGACAATGTGCTCGCCGTTCATTGCCATCAGACGACCGGCGGACAGTACGTCGACGTGGGCCTGGCGCCGACGACCGATCGTGAAATCATCCGCGCACTGCTTCTCGAACAGGCCGATCAGGTACTCGCCGCCGGAACTTCTGCCAAATACAAGAGTCTAGTCGACCAGCTCGAAGCGAGCCGCAATCGCCAGGCCACCGAGCTGGGGACCGAGATCATGTGCGTCACCGAACGGGGGCGCGAGAAAACGCACGTCCTGATCCGCGGCAACCCGGGCGCCCCCGGGGATGCGGTCGAGCCCGGTTTCCCTCTGGTGCTCACGAGCGCGGCTCCCGTCATCCAGGAGCGGACGTCGGGACTCGAGCCGACTTCGGGCAAGCGGCGGGCGCTTGCCGAGTGGCTCACCTCGCCTGAAAACCCGGTCACGCCGCGCGTCATGGCCAACCGTATCTGGCAGTTTCATTTCGGACGCGGGATCGTGCCCACTCCCAATGACTTCGGCAAGCTGGGCGAAGCGCCCACGCACCCGGAGCTTTTGGACTGGCTGGCAGGCGAATTCGTCCGCCGGGGCTGGCGGATGAAAGAAATGCACAAGCTGCTCATGCTGTCGAACGCGTACCGCATGTCGTCGCGGGCCAGCGAGGCGGGGCTCGAACGCGACCCGGCGAACCGGCTGTTCTGGCGATTCAACATGCGTCGGCTGGCGGCCGAGGAAGTTCGCGATTCGATCCTGGTCGTCAGCGGCACTCTGAATCTGAAATCCGGCGGCCCGGGAGTCTTTCCGCCGATTCCGAAAGCCGTGCTGGCGGGGCAGTCCGTCCCGGGCCAGGGCTGGGGGAATTCGCCCCCGGACGAAGCCTCGCGCCGCAGCGTGTACGTACACGTGAAACGATCTCTGCTGGTGCCGATCCTCTCGCAGCACGACGTGGCCGACACCGATTCGAGTTGCGCCGCAAGGTTCACCACCACCGTCCCCACGCAGGCCCTGGGAATGCTCAACGGCGAGTTCACGAACGAGCAGGCGCGTAAGCTCGCCGAGCGCTTGGAGAAAGATGCAGACAGTCTACTCGGTCAGATCGCCCGCGGAATCCGCCTGACGACATCGCGCCAGCCGTCCGACAAAGAAGTGAAAGCCGACGTGGAATTTGTGAAAACGCTGCAATCCAATTCCGGCATGAACGCCCACCAGGCGCTCGTCCAATATTGCCTGCTGCTCCTGAATGCCAATGAGTTTGTTTATCTGGACTAAGTCATGCCGAACTCCAATCCTCCTCGTGGCCAATTCTGCCGCCGCACGCGGCGCGAGTTTTTGTGGGAGACCGGCGCCGGTTTCGGTTCGGCGGCTCTCACGGCCATGCTCTCGGCCGACGGATTCCTCGCGCGTCAGGCCGTGGCCGCCGATGGCTCGTCCCGGTTCGTCAACCCCATGGCCGCGAAGCAGCCGCACTTCACGGCCAAGGCCAAAAGCGTGATCTTTCTTTTCATGTATGGCGGACCCAGCCACGTCGACACGTTCGACTACAAGCCCAAACTATATGACCTCAACGACAAGACGATCGAGGTCAAAACGTTCGGCCGCGGCGGGCATCGCAACCAGGGGCGGATCGTCGGACCGAAATGGAAATTCTCGCAGTACGGCCAGTGCGGCAAATGGGTTTCGGACCTGTTCCCCAACCTGGCCCGCCGCGTCGATGACATCGCCTTCCTCCATTCGATGTACGCCGAGTCGCCGATTCACGGCTCGGCCATGCTGATGATGAATTCGGGACGGATTCTGTCGGGACACCCCGCGCTGGGGTCGTGGGTCACGTACGGTCTCGGCAGCGAGAATGAAAACCTGCCCGGGTTCGTCGTGATGCTCGACAAAACCGGAGGGCCGATCAGCGGCCCCAAGAACTGGGCGAGCGGCTACATGCCGGCGGCGTATCAGGCCACGGTGATCCGGGCCGACGGAACGCCGATCCACAATCTCGAACTGCCGGAGGGTGCGTCGCGCGCCGATCAACGGATTCTGCTCGATCACCTGCGCGACAAGAACCAGCAACACCTGGCTGCCCACACCGACAACAGCGAGCTCACGGCGCGAATCGCGAGCTACGAGCTGGCGTTCAAGATGCAGCAGCACGCCCCCGAAGCGGTCGATTTCTCGCAGGAGACCGAAGCCACCCAAAAGCTGTACGGGCTCGACCAGCCCAAGACGGCTGATTTCGGGCGGAAGTGTCTGCTCGCGCGGCGGCTCGTCGAGCGAGGCGTGCGCTTCATTCAGGTGTATTCGGGCGGCGCCCATAACGACGACAACTGGGATGCCCACACCGACATCGTGCTCAACCACACGCGCCACGCCGGCAATACCGACCTGCCGATCGCCGGGTTGCTGGCGGACCTCAAAGAACGGGGCCTGCTGGACGAAACGATCGTCGTCTGGGGCGGCGAGTTCGGTCGCCAGCCGACAGCCGAATACGCTGAAGGAACTGGCCGCGACC
>JACQFH010000480.1 GCA_016200145.1 Planctomycetia bacterium
AACGCGGTGAGCAAGCCCCACGCCAGCAGAACCCCGGCCGTCAGCGAGGCCGCCAGAACGAGGGCACCGTAAGGATTATGGTCAGTCGGAAAATTCCCCCACGGCTTTGTCGTAGTTCTGTTGAGACAAGACCCAGGCCGTGCCCCTGTTAATGACGTAGATTTCGTCGTGACTGAGGTGTCTGCCGTCGTCTCCCAGAACGTAATATTCAATCCGACAAAACCGTGAAGGCCCCCGTTCTTTCAACAACCGAAGGTCGACTTCCCAGTTCTTTCGATTGCCCTCCAGGATCTCACGGGCACGCGACAGTTCCGGCAAGGTCATCAGGTCGGCCGATGGTCGGGAAGCCTCAATCTGCTGCTCCACAGACCGTATCGATTCTTCGTGCAACAGTGCAGAGACCTTTGCAGGCCACCAGCGGACCAGACGCCATGGCTGGTCCGATTTCCGTTCATTGATCGCGGTCGACACGATCACAAAATCGGGATCGCTTCCCAGACCCACCTTGCCAACGGTCTCGTTCAGCAAAATTCGACCCCAGCCGTACGACTCGAGCCAGGGGCGGCACGCCACGACCAATACGAACATCAGTGCCGCGACTGCCAGCATGCCGATTCCCAGCCGCCGGATCCACTGCGGTCGTCTGGCTGTCTGAGCGGCGTGCAAATCAGTAGCATGGGACTCGGTCGGCATGGGAGACTCCGATTTTATTAGCGCGCCATTCGAGTCTAATCGCCGGACGGCCGTCGGGCAAGAATTCACGTGTCTCTTTCGGAAAAAGAAGGAACGATGTCGCGCCGCAATTCGTTGCTCCTGGGGGCTGTGGCCCTGACGATTCCGGTGGCAACGTATTTCACCCTGCCGCTGGTTCCACCCTGTCGGACGCTGGTCGAACCGGCGGCCACCGACGGTTCTCGCTTTTCTTCCTCCCCGATCCGATTTGAACGCCGAGAGCTCGGACCGCTGCCCGACCGGCATCCACTGATTGCAAACGTGCAGATCCTCGATTTCGACGGCGACGGCCAGAACGACGTTCTGGCCTGCGACGTGCGGCGGCAGTGCGTCGTTCTGTGCCGGCGCAATGCCAGCGGCGCGTGGCAGGAACAGGTGCTGGCAGAAAACCTCGCCGCGCCGGCCCACGCCACCGCGGTCGACCTCGATCAGGATGGAGACCTCGACCTCGTCGTCGCCGTGCTGGGGGACATTCTTCCCAACGACGGAGTGATCGGCCGGCTGATCTGGCTGGAACAAACGGCAAACGGATTTTCACCGCACGTGCTGCTCGACGACGTCCGCCGGGTGGCCGACTGCCAGGCGGGCGACCTCGACGGCGACGGCGACGTCGACCTGGCGGTCGGCGTGTTCGGTTACGCGCGCGGCCAGGTCTTGTGGCTCGAAAACCTGGGGGACGGCCGTTTCGTGGATCATGAACTGCTCGCGGCCCCGGGCACGATTCATGTTCCGCTGGCCGACTATGACGGAGACGGCGATCTCGACATTGCCGCCATTGTCTCGCAGGATGAAGAAGAGCTGTGGGGGTTCGAAAATCTCGGGCGGGGCGAATTCCGGGCGCGGCGGCTGTGGTACTCGATTAATTTCGACCTGGGCAGCGCGGGCCTCGTGCAGGACGACCTGGATCAGGACGGCGATGCCGACCTGATTCTTCCCGTCGGGGACAATCTCGAAGTGACGCACAGTTTTCCGCAGAAATTCCACGGCTGCCTGTGGTTCGAGAATCAAGGCGACTGGAAATTCATTTCGCACCGCATCGCAGATTTCGGAGGCACCTATGCGGCCGCCGTCGGTGATTGCGACGCCGACGGCGACCACGACGTCGTCCTTGTTTCGATGTTCAATAACTGGGACGATCGCCGCAATGCCAGCGTTGTCTGGCTCGAAAACGACGGCCGGCAGACATTTCGCTGCTGGCAGATCGATTCGCAGCCGACGCATCGCATCACGGTCGCTCTGGGCGATCTCGACGGTGACGGAACCACTGACATCGTGACCGGCGGAATGCACCTCATCGGGCCGTTCGACCGGATGGGTCGGCTGACGGCCTGGTTCAATCGAGGGAGGGCCCGCTCCCGATGATTCGCCAAAAAACGCTGCTCGTCGCGATCGGTTTCGAACTGGCCGCGGCGGCAGGGCTGGCCGTGCTGCGGCTGGTTTCCACGGCGCCGACGCCGCCGCTGGTGCAGCAATACAACGACACGCTGACCGGGCAGGAGTTGCTGTCGCTGCCCGACAGTTTTCTGTACGACAGCGTCGAAAAGTGGCGCACGCTCGCCGAAACCTACGCCGCTTTTGGATATTTTTCAAAGGCCGACGCCTGTTTCCGCCGGGCCCGTGCTGCCAATCCGGCGTCGGCCGAGATTGCGTATCAACATGGCTATTGTCTGAACCGCCTCGGCCGAGTCGACGAAGCGCTTGCCGCGTTCGCGCAGGTGATCGAGCTCAACGATCCCCTGTATACGAACCGGGCGTGGTTCCACATCGGCGAATCCAACCTGCGACTGGAACGGGCCGAAGTCGCGATGCACGCCTTTGAACAGGCGGGAGACGGGCATTTTCCCAGCGTGTATCAGCGGGCCAGATTCCTTGTGCGAAGCGGCAGGGCAACCGACGCCGTTCCGTTGTTGCAGGTCCTGGGCGACGCGTTTCCCCGAGACGTTCGCGTGTGGCGGCTGCGGGCGCAAGCGGCTTCCGACCAGGGCCTGGCTGACGAACTTTCGCAGGCCCGCGACGCCCTGGAAATCGCCACCGTCGATCTCATGATGGACGACTTAGAGGCCGTCCACAAGCGGATTCGCGCTCGGTTCGCCATGGCCAGGGAAATCTCGCTGGCGACCGAGCAGAAGCAAGCCGGGAATGCCGCGGCCGCCGCCGATCGCCTGACGCGCCTCGTGAAACAGAACACCCGTTGGGAAAATGTTTATCTTCTGCTGTTGCAAGATGCTGCCGATTTTCAAGTGATGGCGGAAAACACGGACGTTGCGCGCGAGTTGTTGACTCGACAGATCGAAGTCGAGCAGTTTCCCACTCCCGTGGCCTGGCAATTGCGCGGCGAAGTCGAATTTGCCGGGCACAACTGGCAGGCGGCGCGCGACGCCTGGACTCGCGCTGAATTCATGCGTCCGGGCAGCGTCGATCAGATCAAGTTCGCCACCGCGATCGAGCACCTGGGGGACATTGCGCAGGCGAAACGGCACCTGGCGCTGGCCGGTCTGTTTGCCGGCAAGAATCGGTTCCGCCAGGGAGAATTCGAAAGTGCACGAACCATGCTGCAGCAGGCCGCGTCGATCGACCCGGACGTTGCCGACTTGTGGTTTTACCTCGGCGAATGCGAGCGGCGTCTGGGAGACGACCGCCAGGCTGAGTCGGCTTTCCGCCGCTGTCGAGAG